>CAZGYG010000040.1:0-24647 GCA_964530335.1 uncultured Rhodospirillaceae bacterium
CTGGCCCCGTCGTCGATCGGATCGACGACGATCACGGCGATCCCTAGGGCTGCCGATGCCGATAGGGTCCGCTTGATCGCATCGGCGAGCAGGATCCCGCCGAGCCCGCGGCGAGCGACGGTTTGATCGACGGCGAGCCGCCCGAGCAGCGCCGCCGGGACCGGATGGCGCGGCAGTCGTCGCGCGAACTTGAGCGGGAGTTGCGATGCCGTGATCGAGGCCGCGCTCAGGGTGTGGAAGCCGAGGATCGTGCCACGGTCCGCCGCGGCCACGGCGACGAAGTCGCGCGCGATCCCGCGTCGGACATCCTGGCTCGCCTGCTCGCGGATATAGCGGTCGAGCGCTTCGTGGCCGCAGCGGAACGATTGCCGGTCATGGTGTGCCGCCAAGGGCTCGATGACGATCGAGCCGGCGGCGAAGTTCACCGGCGCACGATCCTGTCATGCGCCGCGAGAGCCCGCGTGAGCCTCGCGTTCGGCCGGGCCGGATGGAGCAGCAGGTTCTCGAACCGCGCCCATTCCTCGGCCGTGAGAGTGATGACGTCGTGCGCCCGCGCGATCGCCTCGGCTTCGGCAAGGGCGACCTCGACGACGAAGTCGGTGAGCGTCTTGTCGGCGTGCGCCGCGGCTCGTTCCAGCTTGCGCTTCGCCGCCCGGCTCAGGCGCAGGCTGATGCGCTCCGGGCGTTGGGCAACCCTGGGCATGGCTTCGCTCCTTCTAGACCGGGCCTCACAGCGACCTGTAACGTACGCCTAATAGGCACACGCTTCAAGGACCGCCGCGGCGGCGCCGTCAGAAGCTCACGGCCTGGCCGGGGGCGAGCCGTTCGTTGCCGCGCACCACCACCCGGTCGCCTTCGGCCAGCCCCGAGATCACCTCGAAGCGGTCGCCGACCGCGCCGCCCAGCTCGACCGCCCGGTGCTCGGCGCGGCCGTCGACGACGACGAACACGGCGGCGCCCGCGGGCTCGCGCAGCACCGCGTCCTTGGCCACGGTCAGGGTTCGGCGCGGCGGGCCGACGGGCAGGTGGAGGATGACGCCCTGGCCGGCGGCCAGCCCCGGCGCGCCCGCGAGCGCGAAGCGCACCGGGCGGGTGCGGGTCATCGGGTTCTCGTCGGCGATGACCGCGCGCACGGTCGCCTCGACCAGCGCGCCGTCGAGCTCGGCGGCGACGCGCAGCCCCGGCGCGAGCGGTTGGATCAGGTCGGCCGGCACGTCCGCGGCGACCTCGAGCGAGGCGTCGTTCAAGAGGTCCACGATGGGATCGCCGCTGGCCACGTAGGCGCCGGCCTCGGTCGCGCGCCCGACCACCACGCCGCCGTAGGGCGCCCGGATCACGGCGTCGGCGATGGCGGCGTCGGCGATGGCGAGCTGGGCCCGGGCACGCGCCACCGCGGCGCGCTCGCGCTCGATGGTCGCGGCGGCGCCCCGGCGCCGGGCCACCGCCTCGGCGATCAGGCTCTCGGCCACCGCCACCTCGTTGGTCAGGTCGTCGAAGCGCGCCTGGGAGAACGCGACCGAGTTCCGGAGCTTCTCGATCCGCTCGAGCTCCGCCTGCGCGGTGCCGCGCCGGGCCTTGGCGGTGTCGATGGCGGCGGCCGTCGCGGCCTCGGCGGCCTCGGCGTCGGCGACCGCGGCCTCGGCCTCGGCCAGCGACGCGATGGCGAGCGCGCGGGCGAGCACCAGCATTTCATCGTCGATGCGCGCGAGCACGTCGCCCTGGGCGACCCGTTCGCCGACCACGACCTCGATCGCCGCCACCAGCCCGCCGACCCGGGTCGAGACGGTGCCGCGCTGGCTGGCCACCAGATGGCCGAGCACGCGGACGGTCTCGGCGACGGGTTCCGCGACGACGGCATCGACGCCGACGACGACGGAATCCTCGGTCGCCGACGACACGGCGGGGCCGAGCGACGACAGCGCGACGACAAGGGCAACGACTGCGCGACGACTCATGGCCGGGGATTGTACACTCGCGGCCATGACGACGCTGCTTCTCAGCCACCCGGCTTGCCTGGCCCACGACCCCGGATCCTTCCATCCCGAGCGGCCGGCGCGGCTCGAAGCCATACTCGGGGCGCTCGAGGCCCCGGCGTTCGCGGCGCTGGAACGGCGCCAAGCACCGCGCGCGACCGAGCAGCAGCTCGGCCGCGTCCACGACCCGGACTACGTGCGCCGGGTGCTCGCCAGCATTCCGCCCGAGGGGCGCCTGCACCTGGACCCGGACACGGTGATCTCGCCCGGCTCGGGCGAGGCGGCGCTGCGCGCGGCGGGGGCGCTCGTCGCCGCGGTCGATGCCGTGGCCGGGGGCGAAGCCACCAACGCCTTCTGCGCGGTGCGCCCGCCCGGCCATCACGCCGAGCGCGCGGCGGCGATGGGGTTTTGCCTGTTCAACAACGTCGCCATCGGCGCGCTGCACGCCCGCGCCGTCCACGGGCTTGACCGGGTCGCGGTCATGGATTTCGACGTGCATCACGGCAACGGCACGCAGCATACGTTCGAGCGCGAAGCGACCCTGTTCTACGCCTCGACCCACCAGTGGCCGCACTATCCGGGCACCGGCGCCGCGGCCGAGACCGGCGTCGGCAACGTCGTCAATGCGCCGCTGCCGCCCGGCGCCGGCGGCCGCGAGTTCCGCGCCGCCCTGCGCGACCGGGTGCTGCCGGCGCTGGATGCCTTCCGGCCCGATCTGATAATCGTGTCCGCCGGGTTCGACGCCCACCGGGCCGATCCGCTGGCCAATCTGGAGCTCGACGAGGAGGACTACGCCTGGGCCACGGCCGAGCTTTGCGCCCTGGCCGGCCGGCGCTGCGGCGGCCGCCTGATCTCGTCGCTCGAAGGCGGCTACGATCTCGGCGCGCTGGCCGCCAGCGCCGCCGCCCACGTCGCGACGCTGATGGCGGCGTGACGGGCGAAGTTAACCTCCAGGGTCACGGCGTCTTGTCGGGCGGGCGCGGGCGTGGAAGAGTGGCGGCCATGGCGAAGGAATCGAAACCTTCGGGCCGCGGGACCGAGCTCGCGTCGCTATCGTTCGAGGACGCGTTGGCGGAACTCGAGGCCATCGTCGAGCGGCTCGAACGCGGCCAGGGCAAGCTCGACGAGGCGATCGGCGACTACGAGCGGGGCGTCGCGCTGAAGCGCCACTGCGAGGCGAAGCTCGCCGAGGCCCAGGCGAAAATCGACAAGATCGTGATCGAACCCGGCGGCGATGTCGGCACCGAACCCCTTGCGGATGCCTGACGATCTCGGCCGGGCCGGCGTCGAGGACGCGCTCGCGGCGGTCGCGCGGGCGGTCGAGGCGTGCCTGGACGGTCTGCTGCCCAGGGGCGACGGGCTCGAGCGCCGGCTTTACGAGGCCATGCGCTACGCCACCCTCGGCGGCGGCAAGCGGCTTCGCCCATTCCTGGCGGTGGCTGCGGCGCGCGCGTTCGGCGCGCCGGACGGACCGGCACTGCGGGTCGGGGCGGCGATCGAGATGGTCCATTGCTACAGCCTGGTCCACGACGACCTGCCGGCCATGGACGACGACGCGTTGCGCCGCGGCCGGCCGACCTGCCACGTGGCGTTCGACGAGGCGACCGCGATCCTGGCCGGGGATGCCATGCTGACGCTGGCGTTCCAGGTGCTGGCGGAGCCCGCGACCCACCCGGACGGCAACGTCCGCGCCGAGCTGGTCGTGCTGCTGGCGCGGGCGGCCGGCCCGGCGGGCATGGTCGGCGGGCAGATGATGGACATCGAGGCCGAAACCCGCGCGCTCGACGAAGCGGCGGTCCGGCGCCTTCAGGCGCTCAAGACCGGGGCGCTGATCACCGCGGCGTGCGAAAGCGGCGCGGTCGTCGCCGGGGCGCCCGCGGCGGCCCGCGCGGCCCTGCGCGGCTTCGGCGAGCAGCTCGGGGTGGCCTTCCAGGTCATCGACGACGTGCTTGACGCCTCGGGCAGCACCGTCAAGATGGGCAAGGCCGTCGGCAAGGACGCCGGGGCGGGCAAGGCGACCCTCGTCGGCGTGCTCGGCCTCGAGGCGGCGCGGGCGGCCGCCGCGGAGCACGCGGCCCGCGCCGTCGCACGGCTCGCGGGCCTGGGCCAAGCCGCGGATCCCTTGCGCGCGATCGCCGAGTTCGTGGTGAAGCGCCAGCACTGAGAGGTCGAACGGACGTGAACGCGGACAGCCCGACGCCCTTGCTCGACCGGATCGCCTTTCCGGCGGATTTGCGCCGGCTCGAACCGGGGCAACTTCGCCAGGTCGCCGACGAGCTCCGGCGTGAGACGATCGCGGCCGTGTCCAAGACCGGCGGGCACTTGGGGGCGGGGCTCGGCGTCGTCGAGCTGACGGTGGCGCTGCACTACACGTTCGATACGCCCAGGGACAAGCTGGTCTGGGACGTGGGCCACCAGGCGTACCCGCACAAGATCATCACCGGCCGGCGCGATCGCATCCGCACGATCCGCCAGCCCGGTGGCCTTTCGGGCTTCACGAAGCGCGCCGAAAGCGAGTACGACCCGTTCGGCGCGGCGCACAGCTCGACGTCGATCTCGGCCGCGCTCGGCATGGCGGTGGCGCGCGACCTCAAGGGCGAGGACTTCGACGTGATCGCGGTCATCGGCGATGGCGCCATGAGCGCCGGCATGGCCTACGAGGCCATGAACAATGCCGGCTCGACGGCGACCCGGCTGATCGTCGTGCTCAACGACAACGACATGTCGATCGCGCCGCCGGTCGGCGCGATGAGCGCCTACCTGTCGCGGCTCTTGTCGTCGAAGTCGTACCTGTCGCTGCGCGAAGTCGCCCAGCAGATCGCCGCCCGCTTCCCGCGCGGGGTCGAGAAGGCGGCGCGCCGGCTGGAGGAGATCGCCAAGGGCCTGACCGCCGGCGGCACTCTGTTCGAGGAACTGGGCTTCTACTACGTCGGCCCGCTCGACGGGCACAACCTGGACCACCTGCTGCCGGTGCTGCGCAATGTGCGCGACAATCGGGTGGATGAGCCGGTGCTGATCCACGTCGTCACCCAGAAGGGCAAGGGCTACGAGCCGGCCGAGAAGTCGGCGGACAAGTACCACGGCGTCACCAAGTTCGACGTGATGACCGGGGCGCAGGCCAAGTCCGAACCCAAGGCGCCGAGCTACACCAACGTGTTCGCCGAGGCCCTCATCGCCGAGGCCGAGGCGGATGCGCGCGTCGTCGCCATCACCGCCGCGATGCCCTCGGGCACCGGGCTCGACAAATTCGGCAAGCGGTTCCCCGACCGCTGCTTCGATGTCGGCATCGCCGAGCAGCACGGCGTCACCTTCGCGGCCGGCATGGCGTGCGAGGGCTACAAGCCGTTCGCCGCGATCTACTCGACGTTCCTGCAGCGCGCCTACGACCAGGTCGTGCACGACGTGGCGATCCAGTCGCTGCCGGTGCGCTTCGTGCTCGACCGCGCCGGTCTGGTCGGCGCCGACGGGCCGACCCACGCCGGCGCGTTCGATGTGACGTACCTGGCGACGCTGCCCAACTTCGTCGTCATGGCGCCGGCCGACGAGGTCGAGCTGATGCACATGGTGGCGACGGCGGCGGCGATCGACGACCGGCCGTCGGCGCTGCGCTATCCGCGCGGCGAGGGCATCGGCCTCGAGCGACCGAAGCGGGGCACGCCGCTCGAGATCGGCAAGGGCCGGGTGGTGCGCGAAGGCACCAAGATTGCCATCCTGTCCTACGGCACCCGGCTGGGAGAGGCTCTGGCGGCGGCCGACGACCTGGCCGCGCGGGGCCTGTCGACGACGGTCGCGGACGCCCGCTTCTGCAAGCCGCTCGACCGCGACCTGGTGCGCCGGCTCGCGCTCGAACACGAGGTGCTGATCACCATCGAGGAAGCCTCGATCGGCGGCTTCGCGGCCCACGTGCTCCAGTTCCTGGCCGTCGCCGGTCTGATCGACGGCGGCCTCAAGGTGCGGCCGATGACCCTGCCCGACGTCTTCATCGAACACGGCACCCCGCGCGGCATGTACGACGAGGCCGGGCTGAACGCCCAGCACATCGTCGCCACCGCGCTGGCCGCGCTCGGCGAAGCGGCGGGCGCCCAGCGGGCCTGACGCGCGCCGCGCGTGGCGGCCGGGACGAAGCGCGCCAGGCTCGACCAGCTCCTGGTTGCGCGCGGCCTGGCGGAAACCCGGGCCAAGGCCCAGGCGCTGGTGCTGGCCGGGGTCGTCTATGCGGGCGAACGCCGGCTCGACAAGCCTGGCGTTACGGTAGACGCGGACGCGGCCATCGAGGTGCGCGGCGCGGCGCACCCGTGGGTCGGGCGCGGCGGGGTCAAGCTCGCCCATGCGCTCGACCGCTTCGCCATCGACCCGACGGGCGCGATCGCCATTGACATCGGCGCCTCGACCGGCGGCTTCACCGACGTCGTGCTGGCGCGCGGAGCGGCCAGGGTCTACGCGGTCGACGTGGGCCACGGCCAGCTCGCCTGGAAGCTGCGCCAGGATCCCCGCGTCGTGGTGCTGGAACGCACCAACGCCCGGCACCTGACGGCGCGCCAAGTTCCCGAAACGGTGGACCTGATCGTCGCCGACGTGAGCTTCATCAGCCTGACCGTCGCCTTGCCCGCGGCGCTGGCGCTGGCGCCGCCGGGGGCGCGGCTGGTGGCGCTGGTCAAGCCGCAGTTCGAGGTCGGCAAGGGTCAGGTCGGCAAGGGCGGGGTGGTGCGCGACCCGGCCTTGCACGAGCAGGCGTGCGAGCGCGTCCGTGCCTTCCTGGAAGCATCCGGCTGGGCCGTGGAGGGCATGATCGAAAGCCCGATCGCCGGGGCCGAGGGCAACAAGGAATTCCTCATCGCCGCGCGGCGGACCTGACGCACGCGGTTCCTAAGCTATTCATTCGCGCTTGCAAGGAGACGGCAGGTGGTGCGCAAATATGGCCATTGGGCTGACGACCACACTCTTGGTCACGGTCGGTGGCCCGGCGATAACAACCAGGGAGCGCTGACATGACGTACCAACGAGTCATCGACGACTTCCGGCGCGGCACGGTCGACCGCCGCACGCTCGCCAAGGCCATGGCCTCGCTCGGCCTGGTGGTGACGACCTTGCCGCTCGGCCGCTCGGCCCGCGCCGACATCAAGCACCCGCTCTACTTGACCTGGAGCGGCTACGAGATCCCCGAGCTCCATCCCGACTACATCGCGAAGTACGGTCGCTCGCCCGATTGGACGAACTTCGCCGACACGACCGAGGCCTTCACCAAGATGCGGGCCGGGTTCCAGGTCGACCTCTCGCACCCGTGCACCGAGGACATGACCCGGTGGATGGACGCCAAGCTGCTGGCACCCATCGACACTGGCCGGCTCACGCACTGGAACGATGTGTTCCCCGCGCTCCAGACCCAGAACGGCGTCAACTACGACGGCCAGGTGTTCTTCGCCCCGACCGACTGGGGCAACTCCTCAGTCATCTACCGGACCGACCTGGTGGATACGGAGGAGAGCTGGGCGATGCTGTTCGACGAGAAGTACGCCGGCAAGATATCGCCGCCGGATACTACGTCGATGGTCTACGCCGCGGCGGCGATCCTCGGCTACGACATGATGAACGCGCCCCAGGAAGCGCTCGACGGACCGATCGCGGACCTGTTGCGCAAGCAGCGCGGGCTGGCGCGAGTCTACTGGTCGACCGCGACCGAGCTCGACCAGCTCATGGCCTCGGGCGAAGTGGTCGCCGCCTACGCCTGGAACGAGACCTACAAGCGGCTCAAGGAACAAGGCGTGCCGGTCGCCTACGCCCGGCCCAAGGAAGGCATCTGGGGCTGGTGCTGCGGCATCGTGAAGGTCAACGGCGGCGAAGGCGACGAGCAGGCCGTCTACGACTTCATCGACGCCTGGCAGTCGCCGACCGCGGGCCAGTACCTGATCGAGGGCTACGGTTACGGCCACTCGAACATGAAGTCGTTCGAGGTCGCCGACCCGGCGGTCGTCGATTCGCTCGGCCTCACCAACCCGGCGGACCTGATGGCCAACAGCGTCTTCTTCGGGCCGCTCGATCCGGGTGTGGAAGACCGCTACAACAAGCTCTGGGAAGAGATCAAGGCCGGGTCGTAATCCGGCTCGCCCCGGCCCAGCGCGGCTAACCGCGCTGGGCGCGGTGGCGCAGCAGGTGATCGGCGAGCACGCACGCCATCATCGCCTCGCCCACCGGCACGGCGCGAATGCCGACGCAGGGGTCGTGCCGGCCCTTGACCACCACGTCGATGTCGCGCCCTTGCCGGTCGACGCCCCGGCGCGGGATCGGGATCGAGCTGGTCGGTTTGACCGCGAAACGCACGACCACGTCCTGCCCGGTGGAAATACCGCCCAGGATGCCGCCGGCGTGGTTGGAGAGGAACGTGACCTGGTCGCCGACCATGCGCATCTCGTCGGCCGCGGTCTCGCCCGGAAGCGCGGCGGCGGCGAAGCCGTCGCCGATCTCGACGCCCTTGACCGCGTTGATGCTCATCATCGCGGACGCGAGTTCGGCGTCGAGCTTGCCGTAAATCGGCGCGCCAAGCCCCGCCGGCACGCCGGAAGCGACGACCTCGATGACGGCGCCGGTCGAGGAGCCTTGCTTGCGCACGCCATCGAGGAACGTCTCCCACGTCTTCGCGGTCTCGGCGTCGGGGCAGAAGAAGGGGTTGCGGTCGACCTCGTCCCAGTCCCAGCGCGCGCGGTCGACGGCGTGGGGGCCCATCTGGACCAGGGCGCCCCGGATGACGACGCCCGGGCCGAGCACCTTGCGCGCGATCGCGCCGGCGGCCACCCGCATGGCGGTCTCGCGCGCGCTCGACCGGCCGCCGCCCCTGTGGTCCCGGCGGCCGTACTTGACGTCGTAGGCGTAGTCGGCGTGGCCGGGGCGGAACTGGTCGCGGAGCGCCTCGTAGTCCTTGGAGCGCGGATCCTCGTTGACGATGGCGAGCGCGATCGGCGTGCCGAGCGTGGCGCCTTCGAACACGCCTGCAAGGATGCGCACCGTGTCGGATTCGCGGCGCTGGCTGGTGTGGCGCGACTGGCCGGGCTTGCGCCGGTCGAGGAAGGGCTGGATGTCCGTCTCGGCGAGCGCGAGCCCCGGCGGCGCGCCGTCGACGACGCAGCCGATCTCGGGCCCGTGGCTCTCGCCCCAGGTGGTGACGCGGAACAAGTGGCCGAAGGTGTTGTGGGACATCGGGCGCGCGCCGCCCCCTTCACACGACCGAGATGTCGGGGGCGTCCGCGTTCTTCATGCCGACGATGTTGTAGCCGCAGTCGACGTGATGGATCTCGCCGGTCACGGCAGAGCCCAGGTCGCTCAGCAGGTACACGGCGGCGCCGCCGACCTCCTCGATGGTCACGTTGCGCCGCAGCGGCGAGTTGTACTGGTTCCACTTGAGGATGTAGCGGAAGTCGCCGATGCCCGAGGAGGCGAGCGTCTTGATCGGCCCGGCGGAGATGGCGTTGACCCTGATCGCCCGGCCGCCCAGGTCGGTCGCCAGATAGCGCACGCTGGCCTCGAGCGCGGCCTTGGCCACGCCCATGACGTTGTAGTGGGGCATGACGCGCTCGGCGCCGTGGTAGCTGAGGGTCAACAGGCTGCCACCCGCGTCCATCAGGACCGCCGCGCGCCGGCAGACCGCGGTGAACGAGTAGCACGAGATTTCGAGCGTCTTGGTGAAGTTGGCGAGCGAGGTGTCGATATAGCGGCCCTTGAGCTCGTCCTTGTCCGAGAAGGCGATGGCGTGGACGACGAAGTCGAGCCGGCCCCAGCGGGCCGCGATGGCCCGGAAGGTCGCGTCCAGGCTGGCCTCGTCGGTGACGTCGCAGTCCACGACCAGATCGGCGCCGAGGCCGGCGGCCAAGGGCCGGACACGTTTTTCCAGGACCTCGCCCTGGTAGGTGAAGCCGAGGGTGGCCCCGTGCTCCGCCAGCCGGCTCGCGATCCCCCAGGCGATCGAACGATCGTTCGCGACGCCCATGATCAGGCCGCGCTTGCCCGCCATGATCCCGGCTGTCGCCATCGAACGGTCCCCGTGACAAGTACCCCACGCCGAAACGGGCGCGCCGGCATCCTACACGAAGGGAACGATGGATCGCCAAGCCATCAGATGCGCCGTCAGCCGCCGGGCGGTGCCCAATCCCAGGTCTTGTAGCGCTCGCGCAGGACGATCTTGTGGAACTTGCCGGTCGAGGTGCGCGGGATCTGATCGAGGAACACGTAGGCGTCGGGCAGCCACCAACGGGCAAAACGCGGCGCCAGATGCGCCGTGAGCTCGTCCGCCGTCACCCGCTGCCCGTCGCGCACGACGACGGCGGCGAGCGGCCGTTCCTGCCACTTCGGGTGCGGCACCGCGACCACCGCCGCCTCCTTGACCGAGGGGTGATCCATGAGCGCGCCTTCGAGCGCGAGCGAGCTGATCCATTCGCCGCCCGACTTGATCAGGTCCTTGGCCCGGTCGGTCAGCTCGATGTAGCCCTCGGGGTCGATGGTCGCGACGTCGCCGGTGGCGAACCAGCCGTCGGCGGTCCATTTATCCGCGTCCTCGCCGCCGTGATAGGCACCGGCGACCCACGGGCCGCGCAACTGCAACTCGCCGCTGGTGGCGCCGTCCCACGGCGCGACGCCCGCGTCGTTGACGATGCGCACCTCGACGAAGGGCAGCGGCAGCCCCTGCTTGAGCAGCAGACGGTAGCGGGGGTCGCCGGGAGCCTCGGCGGCGCTGCCACGCTTGACCAGGGTGCCCGAGCCGATCGGCGAGGTCTCGGTCATGCCCCAGCCGTGGAAGCCGCGGGCGCCCATCGCCTCGATGTCGCGCCACAAGGATTCGGGCGCCGCCGCGCCGCCCGAGACGATCGTGAGCCCGACCGCCAGCGGCCAGCGCCCCGGCTCGTTCTTGTACGCCTGGACGACGCCGAGCCAGATCGTCGGCACGCCGGCGGCGAGCGTGACGCCTTCGCCCGCCATCAGGTCGAGCAGGCTCACCGGGTCCAGGTACGGCCCGGGCAGGACCAGCTTGGCGCCGACCATGGAGGCCGTGAACGGGATGCCCCAGGCGTTGACGTGGAACATCGGGACGATCGGCATCACCGTGCCCCGATGGCCGATGCCAGGGCCATCGCGCAGCGCGGCGGCGAAGGAGTGGAGCACGAGCGCGCGGTGGGAATAGACGACGCCCTTCGGCCGGCCCGTGGTGCCCGAGGTGTAGCACATGGCGACCGCATCGGTTTCGCGCACCGGCAGCGGCGTGTAGGGCCCTTCGGCGCCGGCGAGCACGGCTTCGTAGGCCAGGTCGCCGGCGGCAATCGGCTCGGACCCCAGGGAAACCACGATCACCCGCTCGAACGGCGCGTTGTCGCGGAACTTGGCCAGCAGCGGCAGCAGGACGTCGTCGACGATGAGGAAGCGATCCTGGGCGTGGTTGGCGATGTAGGCGATGTCGTCCGGCGCCAACCTGAGGTTGAGCGTGTGCAGGACGCCCCCGGCCATGGGAACGCCGAAATAGGCCTCGAGGTGGGCGTAGTGGTTCCACATGAGCGTCGCGACCCGGTCGCCGGGCTCGAGCCCGAGGCCGCGCAGGGCCACGGCCAGCCGTCGCGCCCGCCCCAGCACCGCGCCGTAGTTCGTACGGTGCAGCGAGTGGTCGGCCAGGCGCGAGACGACCTCGACCTTCGGGAATAGGGTCCCCGCCCGTTCCAGCAGCGCCGGAAGGTTGAGCGGGTAGTCCATCATCGTGTGCTGGATCACGGCTCGCCCCCTCGCGTGCCGTTCCGGGGCCGCCATGTTCGGTCCGGCCCGGCGCAGGGTCAAGCCGGGCCGGCGCGTCTCGAAGCGCGGAACCTTCGCGTCAGTTGACGATCTTCCAGGAGCCGTCGGGCTGGCGGCACGCGGTGCCGTAGGCCGATTCCACCTGGCCACCGACCGTCACGGTCTGCTGGTATTCGCGGCAGTATTCGCCGGACGAGACCTCATACGAGTTGGTGGGCGTGAACGTGCCGGAATTGCCGCTGTCCGGGTTGCTCCACGTGCTGGTCTGGCCACTCGGCGCGGTCTCGAGCGAGCCTTGGGCGGCCTGGTTCGCGTACGCCTGATCCGCCTTGTCCAACGAGGCCCCGACCTCGCTGCCGAGGAAGGCGCCAAGCAGGGTGCCGGCCGCGACCGCGGCGAGCTGGCCGCTGCCGCTGCCGATTTGGGCGCCGACCAGTCCGCCGAGGCCGGCGCCGATCAGGGTGCCGACCGTCTGCTTCGGCCCGGCGTCGGTCGCGCAGGCGGTAAGGGCGAAGGCGACCGCCACGGCCGCCAGTCTGCTGAAACGCATGATGCTTCACCTCTCCATGGCCGGAACGCGCGACGGCGCCAGTATAGCAAACACGCGCGTTACGAGGACACCACACCGCCCGCGCGGCCGCTTCGCCTCGGGCGTCGCTTCGCCTATGGTGATGGCCATATGGTGACGGCACGGGCAGCGGTAAAGTCGCCGTCCGCGACCCACGAGGTGAGATCGGGCCATGGCCGGCGACGCCGCCGATCCGTTCGAGCAATTCGGCGCCTGGTACCGGGCGGCGGCCGAGTGCGGCCTCAAGGAGCCGACCGCGGTGGCGCTCGGCACGGCGGACCCGAACGGCCAGCCTTCGGTGCGCATGGTGCTGCTCAAGGGCTACGACCGGCAGGGCTTCGTGTTCTACACCAACCGCGAAAGCCGCAAGGGGCGCGAGCTTGCCGCCAACCCCAAGGCGGCGCTGTGCTTCTACTGGATGCCGCTCGGGCGCAGCGTGCGCGTGTGCGGCGGCGTCGCCACCGTCACCGACGAGGAGGCCGACGCGTACTACGCGAGCCGCGCCCGCAACAGCCAGATCGGGGCCTGGGCGTCGCAGCAGTCGCGCCCGCTCGAATCGCGCCACGCGCTCGAGAAGCGCGTCGCCCGCTTCGCGCTCAAGCATGCGATCGGCCCGGTGCCGCGTCCGGCCCACTGGAGCGGGTTCCGCATCGTGCCGGACTCCATCGAGTTCTGGCAGGAGCGGCCGTTCCGCCTGCACGAACGGCTGCTCTACACCCGCGACGATCGCGGCTGGCGGACCGAGCGGCTCTACCCGTGACCGCCCCCGGCATCTCGCCGCACCGCACGGCGTCGAGCGCGGACCAGGCGCGCCTGATGCACATGGCGACGACGGCCTCGGTCGCGGTCGCCTCGACCCTGATCGCGGCCAAGATCGTGGCCTGGCTGATGACGGGCTCGGTCAGCCTGCTGTCGAGCCTGGTCGATTCGCTCATGGACGTCGCGGCCTCGCTGATCAACCTCATCGCCGTGCGCCACGCGCTCACTCCGCCGGACCGCGAGCATCGCTTCGGTCACGGCAAGGCCGAGCCGCTGGCCGGGCTCGCGCAGGCCGCGTTCATCGCCGGCTCGGCCCTGTTCCTGGTCATCGAGGCGATCGACCGGCTGGTCGAGCCGCGGCCGATCGAGGCCCAGGGGGTGGGCATCGCCGTCATGGTCGTGTCGATCGTCGTGACGATCGGCCTGGTGCGGTTCCAGACCTACGTGGTGCGCCGGACCGGATCGACAGCAATCGACGCCGATGCCCTGCACTACCGCACCGACATCATGGTCAACGGCTCGGTGATCGCCGCGATCCTGCTGTCCCATTACATGGGTTGGACCTGGGCGGACCCGGTGTTCGCGCTCGGCATCGCGATCTACATCGTGCGCGGGGCCAGCGCGATCGCGCGCCGCTCGCTCGATCTCTTGATGGATCGTGAGTTCGCGGACGACGATCGGGCGCGCATCCGCCGGATCGTGCTCGATCATCCCGAATCGCGCAGCA
Organism: uncultured Rhodospirillaceae bacterium; assembly: GCA_964530335.1. Classification (GTDB taxonomy): domain Bacteria; phylum Pseudomonadota; class Alphaproteobacteria; order SP197; family SP197; genus VGDP01. The sequence continues at coordinate 13,793 of CAZGYG010000040.1, forward strand.
TGCACGAGCTGCGCACGCGCAGCTCCGGCACCCAGCCCTTCATCCAGTTCCACCTGGAGCTCGATCCGCACATTTCCCTGCTACGTGCCCACGAGATTTCGGACGAAATCGAGCACCAGATCCTGGCGGCGTTCCCGGGCGCCGAGGTCATCATCCACCAGGATCCGGCCGGATACGAGCCGCCGCCGGCACCGCTTGCCAGCGGAGGCTGACGGCGCGCCGATGCCCGTTTCCTGGCTCCCGGGATCGGTGTATTGATGGGGCGGGTTGCTGAACCTCGACGGCCTGGGAAAGGCGACAGCTTTGACGACGTCAAGCAGTAGCGACGCCCTGTTGGCGGAATTGCCGCTTGGGTTCCTCGCGTTCGACGGCAACGATGGACTCACCACCGCCAACGCTCTTGCGGACGCGCTGCTGGGCGGCGCGGCGAAGCGCGGCGCGTCGTTCCACGCCACGCTCGCCGCGTGGGCCGCCACGGGCGCGCTCGAACTGGATGGCGCCACGCCGGCGGCGTGGGCGGAGAAACGCGCCGCGATGCCCGAAGGCGCGAGCGAGATGTGGGAAGTGCGGACACGCGACGGCCGCACCTTCCGTGTGGACGAGCGGCGGGTGGCCGACGGTGGCCGTCTCTGCGTCATCGTCGACGTGACGGACCTGCGCGACGGCGAGCGGCAGATGATGCGCCTGGCCAACATCGGAGTCGCGCTGTCGGCCGAGAAGGACGTGAACGCCCTGCTCGAGATTATCCTGCTCGAGTCCAAGGCGATCACCAACGCCGACGGCGGCACGATCTACTTGATGGGCGAATCGCCGCCGGGCGCGCGTCCCGAAGGGGAGTTCGACCGGCGCACGGGCGGCGACCGCCGCCATCGCCGGCGCCGGGTGCAGACCGGGTCGCCGCCGGCCGGAACGGCAGAACGGCGTTCCGGCCGTGACCTCCGGGCCGGGCAGGACCGGCGGCGGTCGCGCAAGCGGCTGGAGTTCGCCATCGTGCGCAACGACACCCTGGGCATCGCGCTCGGCGGCACCACCGGATCGAAGATCGAGTTCCCGGCGATGTCGCTCTACGATCCCGGGACTGGCTTGCCGAATTTCGCCAATGTGGCGACCTACGCGGCGATCAACCGGCTCTCGGTCAACATCGCCGATGCCTACAACGCCGAGGGCTTCGACTTCTCGGGCACACAGAAGTTCGACAAGAAGAACCAGTACCGCTCGATCTCGTTCCTGACCATCCCCATGCGCAACAAGGCGGACGAGGTGATTGGCGTCCTGCAGCTCATCAACGCCCGCGACCGCGCGACGAATTCGGTGACCGTGTTCGCGCCGAATCACCAGCAGGTCGTCGAATCCCTGGCCTCCCAGGCGGCGGTGGCGCTCGACAACGCGCTGCTGATCGGCGGCCAAAAGCGCCTGTTCGAGTCGTTCATCAAGCTGATCGCGACGGCGATCGACGAGAAATCGCCGTACACCGGCGGCCATTGCGAGCGCGTGCCGGAGCTCACCGAAATGATCGCCGAGGCCGCGTGCCACGCCAAGGACGGCCCGTTCGCGTACTTCGACCTGACGCCGGAGGAGCAGTTCGAGCTCCACGTCGCCGGCTGGCTGCACGATTCAGGCAAGATCACATCGCCGGAGTACATCGTCGACAAGAGGACCAAGCTCGAGACGATCTTCGATCGCATCCAATCGCTGGATGCGCGCTTCGAGGTGCTCAAGCGCGACGCGGAGATCGCATACCTGCGCGCGCTGGCCGAAAAGCGTAACGACGCGAACGCGCTCAAGGCCACCTTCGATGCCCGGATCGCCGCACTCGACGACGATCGCGCTTTCCTGCGCGAGATCAACTTCGGCGGCGAATTCCTCGACGCCGCCAAGGCCGAGCGGATCAAGCGCATCGCCAAGGATCGCTGGCGCGGGCCCGACGGCGCCGAGCAGGATTTCTTGACCGAGGACGAAATCCTCAACCTGTCGATCAGCCGGGGCACGCTGACCGAGAAGGAGCGCAAGGTCATGAACGAGCACATGACCGTGACGATCCAGATGCTGGAGAAGCTGCCATTCCCGCCGGGGTTGCGCCGCGTGCCGGAATACGCCGGCGGCCACCACGAGAAGATGGACGGCACCGGGTTCCCGCGCCGGCTCAAGCGCGACCAGATGTCGATCCCGGCGCGCATCATGGCGATCGCCGACATCTTCGAGGCGCTGACCGCCGCCGACCGCCCCTACAAGCAGGCCAAGAAGCTGTCGGAATCCATGGCGATCATGGCGCACATGCGCGACAGCAACCACATCGATCCCGACCTGTTCCAGCTCTTCATCGAGGCCGGCGTCTACCGGCGCTACGCCGAACGGTTCCTCAAGCCCGAGCAGATCGACGAGGTCGACGTGGCCAAGGTGCTGACGCGGAAGACCAAGGGTGCCTGAGCCCGAAGCGCCGGCGCGCTCGGTCGTGCTGACGGGCGCAAGCCGGGGCATCGGCCACGCCACCGTGCGGCGCTTCGCGCGCGAAGGCTGGCGCGTCATCAGTTGCTCGCGCGACGACGTGCCGCCCGAATGCCGGGCGGAACAAGCGCGACACGTTCACATCACGGCCGACCTTGCGGACCCGGGCGGCGTCGAGCTGCTCATCCGGCGCGGCAACGAGGCGCTGGCCGGCGGCCCGCTTCACGCCCTGGTCAACAACGCCGGGGTGTCGCCGAAATCGGTGACGCGCGAACGGCTCGGCTGCCTCAACGGCGAGCTCGCGCAGTGGCGCCAGGTGTTCGAGCTCAATTTCTTCACGCCGCTCGCGCTCGCGCGCGGGTTCGCGGCCGCGCTGCACCGTGGCCGGGGCGCGATCGTCAACGTCACTTCGATCGCCGGCCACCTGATTCATCCGTTCGCCGGCAGCGCCTATTCGACGTCGAAGGCCGCGCTGTCGTCGCTCACGCGCGAAATGGCCGCGGAATTCGCCCACCTCGGCGTGCGCGTCAACGCGGTGGCGCCCGGCGAGATCGAGACCGCGATGCTGTCGCCCGAGACCGAGATCCTGGTGCCGCGCATTCCCCTGGCGCGCCTCGGCGAACCGGACGAGGTGGCGGGGACGATCCATTTCCTGTGCTCGGACGACGCCCGCTACGTCACGGGAACCGAGATCATGGTCACCGGCGGGCAGCACTTGTTCTAAGGCGCGCTCGAATCGTCGAGGGTTGACGGGGAGCCTGATCGGCGGTTGCGCCGCCGGGGTTAGGTCGCGGATAATGGCCGCGACGTCATCTGCAGGGAGTGCAACGCCATGAATAGACCCAACGTCATCAAGGACATGTTGCGCCACACCGGCATGAGCCGGCGCGACATCGTGAAGTGGCTGCCCACCGCCGGCCTCGCGCTCGCCGCGATGCCGATGGGCCGACGCGCCCGCGCCTCGGGCAACCCGGTCGTGTTCGAATGGAGCGGCTACGAACTGCCCGAGTTCCACCCCGCCTACGTCGAGAAACACGGCGGTTCCCCCGACTTCACCTTCTTCGCCAGCCAGGACGAGGCGTTCAACAAGGTCAACGCCGGCTTTTCGCCGGACCTCGTGCATCCGTGCGCGTCGCAGTCGTGGAAATGGATCGACGCCGGGTTCACCAAACCGATCGACGTGAGCCGCCTCGCGAACTGGCCCGACGTCTGGCCGACGCTGCAGAAGATGCCCGGCGTGGTCGATCCGAGCGGCCAGAACGTCGTGCTGTCGCCGTTCGACTGGGGCAACACGTCGTTCTGCTACCGTACCGACCTGACCGACATCGATCCGAACAACGAGAGCTGGACCTCGATCCTCGATCCCCAGTACGCGGGCAAGATGTCGGTCGACGAGACCGAGGACAACTTCCGCGGCGTGGCGCTCGCCATCGGCATCAAGGACGTGACGAATTTCAGCGAAGAGGACCGCCAGAAGGTCAAGGCGGCGCTGATCGAGCAGAAGAAGCTGGTTCGCTTCTACTGGGAAGCGGCAACCGACCTGGCGCAGGCGTTCTCGTCTGGCGAGATCGTCATCTCGACCTGCTGGAACGAGACCTCGGCGAGGCTGCTCGCGGAGGGCATTCCGGTGCGGCTCGCCAACCCGAAGGAAGGCGTCATCACATGGGTGTGCGGCCTGGTGCACACCAACAAGGGTTCCGCCGACGAGGCCATGGTCTACGACTTCACGGATGCGTTCCTGGCGCCGGAATCCGGGGCGTACCTGATCAACGAGTACGGCTACGGCCATTCGAACCAGAAGGCGTTCGCGATGGTCAGCCAGGAGCGGCTCGACGAGCTCGGCATCCACAACCCGGACGAGATGATCTCGCGCAGCATCCTGTCGGGCGGTGGCCAGGACTTCGATTCGATGATGAAGATCATCACCGAGGTCCAGGCGGGGTCGTAGGTTCGCAGGCGCATCGGCAGGGGCGGGTCCGAGACCCGCCCCTACTACCGCCGGGGGCTACGTCCGTTCGCCGGGCACGCCGTAGGCGGGGGCCTTGCGCGGGTCCAGCGCGCGCGTCAGGTAGTCCGCCATCTGCGGCTCGTAGAGGCCCCAGACGAGGCGGAGTTCCGCGACGGGCGTTTCATGCCAGTCGACGCGCAGGTCGCAGATCGGCCACGGGTAGCGGTCGACGACATAGAGCCCGGCCGAGCGCACCGGGCCAACCTCGCCGCCGGCGGCGAGCCCGGCTTCGAGCCCCTGGAGCAGGCGCTCGGCCAGGTGGCGATCGGGCTGGGCGAGGAAGGCCTTGATCATGGCGTCCGGCACGCGATCGGACTTGAGGATGTTGCCGGCGGCGACGCAGGAATGTCCCGTGGCGACGCCGTGGGTGCCGAGCGTCTTGGCACCCGAATGGTGGGCGACGTGGCCCCAGGCATCGACCACGGCGACCTGGCGGTATTCCGGGTACGGCCCGGCGGCCAGCGCCTGATCGAGCGCGGCCCGGGCGCCGAAACCACGCGCCATCAGGTCGAGGCCGAGCGAGCCGATGCGCGGATCGGTGATGTTCTGGCTGGCGATGGCGCCGACGTTCGCGCGCGCCCAGACGCAGCGCGACGCGACGCAGATGCTCGACGTGGTGACGGCGACGCCGAACATGCCGGTACGCGGGCAGCGCGCCGTGAGCGAGAAGGTCATGATCGGCCTTCGCCCTCGGGGATGACGGCGATGACGTCGATCTCCATGACCCATTCGGGGCGGGCAAGCCCGTTGACGATCAATCCGGTCGAGCAGGGATAGACGCCCTTCAGCCACTTGCCGATGGTCTGGTAGACCGGCTCGCGGTAGGCGCGATCGGTGATGTAGACCGTGATCTTCGTGATGTGGTCGAGCTTCGAGCCCGCTTCCTCGAGCAACTGCTTGACGTTCCTCATCGCCTGGTCGGCCTGGGCAGCCGGATCGCCGACGCCGACGGTCTTGCCGTCCAGCGTCTGGCCGACCTGGCCGCGCAGGAACACCTGGTTGCCGGCGCGCACGGCCATGCAAAGGTCGTTGTCGAGCTTCTGCTCCGGGTACGTCTCGCGCGTGTTGAACTTGCGCAGTCGCGTGTGCGCCATGCCGAGGCCTCCAGCCGCTATTTCTGGTCCATGACCCGGTCGCTCAGCCCCGCCGCCTTCCTGACGAACTCGAGCGCCGGCTTGAAGTCGAAGTTCATATAGACCGCGTTCAGGTGAGCGAAGGGCGGCGATTGGGCGAACAGCTCGAACGTCACCCAATGCCCGGCGTGGTCCGAGTTGGTCAGGTCGCGCGCGAACGCCAATAGCCGCCGGCGGTCCTCGGCGGACCAGAATTCGTTGACGCTGTAGTACTTCTTCAGCCACGCGCCGGTTTCCGGGTCGTCGAACGCGGCCTTGTCCGGCGTGACGCAGATCTGCCCGCCGCACAGCTCGCGCGCCAGATGCACCATGGCCGGCAGCCGCGAGCACGCCAGCACCCGGCCGGTGTAGAGCAGCGACTGGTTGGGCATCAGGAGGCCGTTGGGGCTGGGCTGGCCGGTCGCGATGGCGGCGGTGAGGTGGGCGTTGATGCCTTCGCGATAGCACGCGAGCTCGGCCAGCTTCTCGCGCACCGCCTGCTGCTTGTCGAGCCCGGTCTGGCGCACGTTGAACAGCGCCGCGCCGATCAGCATGTCGGCGATGTAGAGCACGCGCAGCACGAACGGAAACGCGCTGTAGCGGTGCAGGGTGCCGCGGATGAACGACGCCGCGCGGGTGTGGCGGTAGAACAGCACGTTCTCCCACGGCACGTGCACGTCGTCGAACACGAGCAGGGTGTCGATCTCGTCGAACCGGTTGGCGATCGGGTAGTCGCGCTCGCTGCCCCGGCCGGCGAACCCGGTGCGGCAGATGTGCTTGAGCCCCGGCGCGCTCATGGGGCAGATGAAGCCGAGCGCGTAATCGCTGAGCTTGTCGTCGCCCCAGTTGGCGATGGTCGGCTTGACGAACGCCTGGTGGGCGTAAGCCGCGGCGGTCTCGTACTTGGCGCCGCGCACGACGATGCCGCCGTCGGTCTCCTTCACCACGTGAAGCAGCATGTCCGGGTCCTGGTCCTGGGGGCGCTTCGAGCGGTCGCCCTTGGGATCCGTGTTGGCCGAGACGTGGAACAGGTCGTTGCGCAGGACGTTGCGGATGTGGCGCTCGATGTTGGCCGACCAGCTCGCGTCGACCTCGTTGAGCACGTCCTTGCCGTCCCACAGCGACCACATCTCGCCCACGGTCTCGTCGCCGACGCGGATGACCACGCCGCCGAGCTCGCGCATCACCGTGTCGACCCAGCGCCGCTTGGCGTGCCAGTCCTCTTGCTTGTAGGGCAGCTTGTAGGACACCGGGAACGGTTCGTTGTCCTCGGTGTAGGCCATGGCGTCGCGGAACGCCGGCTCGTGCGCCATGTCGTAGATGCGCGCGCGGGCCTCGACGATCGGCTGGAACGCCGGGTGGCGGGTGACGTCCTTGACCCGCTCGCCGTTCATCCAGACCAGCCGGTCGTCGCGGATCGAATCCTTGTAGGCGGCGCCGGTCATCAGCATCGCGTTGGCCCTCCCCCGCCGGCATGCGCGCCCCGTTATCACGCGCCAGGGTTGCCTTGGGAAGCACTTATTTCGCGCGCCGCCGCGTGTCGTCGCGGCCCGGGCCTAGCCGTCGAGCATGATCGTTCGCGCGTCGTCCCAGTCGAACCAGACCGCGTCCCCTTCGCGCAAGCCGACCGGCGGCAGGGCGGCGACGAGCCGGGCGCCGGCGCCGGCCTCGACCAGGACGCAGCGCCGTCCGGCGACGAAGGGGAAGCCGCGCACGAAGCCGGCGATGGCCGACGCCTCGACCGGGCTGTCGCGTGTCACGATAATCGCCGCGGGCGGAATGCCGATCGTCACGCTGGTCTCGCCCATGACCGCTGTCGCGGGGCGCGGGCCGATGCCTTCGACGTGCAGGATCGGCCCACCGTCCGACGTGGCGACGCGGCCGGGCAGCAGGTTCATGCGCCCGACCAGACGGGCGGCGGCAAGGCTCGCGGGCCGCTCGCGCAACTGGGCGGGTGTGCCGGTCTCGACGTTGACGCCACCGTCCAGCACGGCGATGCGATCGCCCATGTCCTGCGCCTCGTCCGGGTCATCGGTCGCCAGCAGATACGCGATGCCGGTGGCGCGCTGAATCTCGGCCAGGGTGGCGTGGAACGCGGTGCGCGCGCCGTCGTCGAGGCCAGCGGTCGGGGCATCGAGCAGCATGAGTCGCGGCCGCCTGGCGAGGCCGCGGGCAAAGGCCAGCCGCCGCCGCTCGAGCGGGCCCAGGGCGGCGGGCGCGAGGTCATCCTTGCCGGAGAGCCCGACCAGCACGAGCAGTCCGTCGACCAGCTCACGCGCGTCCGGCGACAGCCGGCGGCTGCGCCCCAGGCCGTAGGCAACGTTGTCGGCGATCGACAGATGCGGAAACAGCGCCTCGGACTGGAACATCAGGCTGACCCTGGCGCGGCCGCGTTCACCGGGCGCCACCCCCAGGACACGGACCTCGCCCTCGTCGGGCCGGTCGAGCCCGGCGACGATGCGCAGCAGCGTCGTCTTGCCCGCGCCGCCGCCGCCGAGCAGCGCCAGCACCTCGCCGTCCCCGACCTCGAGCGAGACGCCACCGAGCGCCACGGCCCCCGACGGGAACCGCTTGGTCACGCCGCGCACGGTCAGAACCGCCACCATGCGCCAGCCTCGACCCCATGCAGCGCCGGGTCAATCCCGCGATGCCCGAGGAACGAAAACGGCGGACGGTGCCCCGTCCGCCGTTGTACGGAAGAAGCGCCGTCTAGCCGTTCCAGAGACGTTCGCGCACCAGGTCGTCCTGGGTCGCCTTGATGCTGTCCCGGAGCGTTCCGACTAAGAAGTCGATCTGCTCGCGGGTCAGGATCAGGGGCGGCGACATGATGTTGAGATGCCCGAGCGGACGCACGATCAGGCCGCGCTCCTGGCAGTGGCGGGCGATGCGGCCGCCGACGTCGGCCTCGGGCGGCAGCAGCGCCTTGGTCTCGCGGTTGGCCACGTTCTCGATGCACATCATGAAGCACTTGCCGCGCACGTCGCCGACCAGCGGCAGATCGCGCAGCGTGTCGAGCTGCTGCTCGAAGTACGGCCCGACCTCGCGCACGTGGCCCGGAATGTCCTCGCGCTCCATGATCTCGATGTTCTTGAGCGCGGCGGCGCACACCACCGGGTGGCCCGAATAGGTGTAGCCGATGGTAAAGAGGGCGCCCTTCGCCTGGGGTTTCTTGATGACGTCGTAGATGGCGTCGGAGATGAGCGTCGCGCCGAGCGGCAGATAGCCCGACGAGATGCCCTTGGCGCTGGTGATGATGTCGGGCGACACGTCGAACACGGGTTCCGAGGCGAAGAAGTGCCCGAGCCGGCAGAATCCGGTGACCACCTCGTCGGAGATGTAGAACATGCCGTACTTCTTGCACACCTCGTTCATGCGCCGGTGATAGCCCTTGGGCGCCACCAGCACCCCGCCCGCGCCCATGATCGGCTCGGCGATGAAGGCGGCGACGTTGTCCGGCCCGAGCTCGAGCACCTTGTCCTCGAACTCCTTGACCAGGTGGTCGCAGAACTGCTCGGGCGTCATGCCGGCGGGGCGGCGGTAGACGTAGGGCGCGCTGACGTGGCGCACGACGTTCTCGGCGGTGTCGAAGCCGATCTTGTCGAAGGCGACGCCGGTCAGGGCGGCGGACAGGTACGTCATGCCGTGGTAGGCATCGACGCGGCTGATGATCAGCTTCTTCTTCGGTTTGCCGATCTGGTTGAAGTAGAAGTGGATGATACGGACCGCCGTGTCGTTCGCGACCGAGCCGCCGCTGCTGTAGAAGACGTGGTTGATGTGCTTGGGCGTGAGCTCGGCCAGCTTGTCGGCGAGCAGCGCGGCCGGCGGGTTGGTCAGGTGCCCGAAGGGCGAGAAGAAGGGCAGCTTGCGCACCTGGTCGGCGATCGCCGTCGCCATCTCCTCGCGGCCGTAGCCGATGTTGACGCACCACAGCCCGCCGATGCCGTCGAGGTACTTGCTACCGTTGGAATCGTAGATGTAGGCGCCGTCCCCCGCGGCGATGACCTCGCTGCCCTGGTCGTTGAACGTGGCGAAGTTGGTCCACGGGTGGATGAAGTGGTCCTTGTCCTTCTGCCAGATGTCCTTGGTGTCGTAGGCGACGTTCTCGCGCGGCATGGGCCCTCCCGCTGGTTTGGGCGATCGCGCGCGGATGCGCTGGATCGCCGGTTCGTTAATTCAGTATGCAGTCTGGCCGGTCGGGCGGGCGGCGGCAAGCGCCTCGTGACGAGGCTCAGTCGGACCGATCGTCGGCGCTGAGGCGCTCGAACAGCGCGACGTCGGCCTCGACCTCGGCGATCTCGTGGTCAAGCCAGGTGCGGAACGTGGCCGAGGCGGCGTTGTCGCGCGCGCGCAGATCGACCAGTCGCGCCCGTTCGGCGAGGCAGAGCTCGCCCAGCGCCGCCAGTTGATCCCGCCGGTCCTCGCGGCCGAGCACGTGCAGGTAACGCAGCTTGAGCGCGATGACGAGCTTGTTGAAGTCGCCGGATGGCGAGCGGACCGGGGCGAGCAACAGCTCCTTCAGGTGGCCGCGCCCGGCGTCCGTGATCGCGACCGTGGCGTTGGTGCCTTCGGCGCCGTCCCCGGCGACGTCGATCAGGCCCTCGAAGCGCAAAAGCTCGATCGAGGACGACATGACGTCGAGTGTCGGGCCCTGGAAGGTGCCGGTGAACTGGCGCACGGCTTGGGCGAGGTTGGCGTAGGTGCGCGGCCCTTCGCTCGCGAGCAGGCCGAGCGCCGCGAGCCGAAGGCCCTCCCTGGGCAGCAGGCCCTTGTCGCGCCGCACGGGTCCCTCGATCGCCACGGTGCGACCCTGCGCGTCCGGCCCTTAGGGCCGGATGCCGCGCAGCCGTTCCGACCGTCGGCGCAGGAACTCGATCGTCGTCAGCATGATGCCGGAGAAGACGATCAGCAAGGTCGCCGCCGCCGTGATGGTCGGGCTGATCAGGTCGCGGATGCCGCTGTACATCTGCCTGGGCAGGGTGCGCTGCTCGGGACTGGCGATGAACTGCACGATCACCACGTCGTCCCACGAGGTGACGAAGGCAAACAGCGCCCCCGACAGCACGCCGGGCAGGATCAGCGGCAGGATGACACGGCGGAAGACCGTGATCGGCGGCGCGCCGAGGCCGGCGCCGGCGCGGGCGAGAGAGTGGTCGAAGCCCATCAGGGTGGCGGTCACGGTGATGACGACAAAGGGCGTCGCCAGCGCCGTGTGCGCCATGATGATGCCGGGGTAGGAATTGATCACGCCGAGGGTGTCGTAGAAGAAGAACATGCCCACGGCGGTGATCAC
>CAZGYG010000041.1:0-24264 GCA_964530335.1 uncultured Rhodospirillaceae bacterium
GCGCGATCACCGCCAGGCGGCGGCGCTGCCCGAGCCGGACCGCCGCGCCGCTCGGCGCGCCGGGGCGCACGCTGAAGCCGTCCCAGCGCCACAGCCCACCGTCGCGGCTGACCAGGCGCTGGCCGACGGCGAGCGCCGCGATCGCGCGCGTGTCGGGCTCGCCGGCGATCACGCCGATCTGGCCGAGCCGCCGGGCGAGCACGGCGGGCGCGGTGACGAACTTCGCGAGCGGCGTGGCGCCAGAGGGCAGGGGCGGGCCGTCGGTCTCGGGCAGACGGCGCCACCGGCGCGGCGCCTCGGGCTCGGTCGAGGCCTCGAGGTCGTCGCCCAGCGCCGCGCCGAGCGCGAGCTCGTAGCCGGGGGCGACGATCACCTCGTCGAGCAGCGGCGGAAACTCGGAACGACCCGACTCGACCACGTGGGCCAGCGCCGCCGCCTCGGCCTCGAGCCGGGCCTCGGCGCTTTCGGCCTCGCGCAGCGCCTCGGCCGCGGCGCGGTCGGCGTCCAGGGCTTCGGCGCGCACCGTGGACTTCGTCGCGGCCTGGCGTCGCGCCTGGCTCAAGGCGGTCTCGGCCTCGGCCAACGCCCCGCGCGCCCGGTCCGGCGCCTGGCGATCGGCCGGGGCCATGCGCGCGAGCTCCGCCGCCAGCTCGGCGCCGCGGCGCTCGAGCCCGTCGACCCGCTGGTCGAGTTCGGCGATCTCGCGCGCCAGGGCGGCGCGGCGCTCCATGCGGGCCAGCCGTTCGGCCTCGAGCCCGGCGACCGTCGCCTCGTGCTCGGCGACGCTGGCGGCGGCGGCGTCCTTGGCCTGGGCGGCGGTCCGTTCGTCCGCCGCGGCGCGGGCGCCCTGGGCCTCGAGCGCCGTCAGTTCCGCGGCGATCGCGGCGAGCGAAGCCTCGGCGTCGGACACGAGCGCATCTTCGCGCGCGCGATCGGCCCGGGTCCGGGAAAGTCGGTCGGCAAGCTCGCGCTCCAGTTCCGTGAGCCGGGCCCCCTCGGCGTCGAGCGCGACCCGGGCGACCTCGAGCCGGTGCAGCTCGGCCCCGGCGGCCGCCTCGGCGTGTCGCGCGGGCTCCAGAACCTCGCCGGCCTCGTCGCGCGCGGCCGCGGCGCGGCTGGTCTCAATCGTCCGCTGAGCGGCGTCGCGTTCGGCCGCGTCGAGCCGCTGGCGCGCCTCGGCCCACGCCGCCTCGGCCGCGCGCCAGCGCAATTCCAGGAGCCGCGCCTCGGTGTCGCGGATGCGTTCGCCGAGCCGCCGGTAGCGGCTGGCCTGGCGCGCCTGGCGCTTGAGCCCGTCGAGCTGGACCTGGAGCTGGCCCATCAGGTCGGCGACCCGGGCCAGGTTGGTATCGGCCGCGCGAAGGCGCAGTTCGGCCTCGTGCCGGCGCGATTGCAGGCCGGCTATGCCGGCCGCCTCCTCGAGCAGGTGGCGGCGCTGGCCGGGCTTGGCGTTGATCAGCTCGCCGACCCGGCCCTGGCCGACCATGGACGCGCTCTTGGCGCCGCTCGCCACGTCAGCGAACAGGAGCTGGACGTCGCGCGCGCGCACCTCGCGACCGTTGACGCGGTAGATCGAACCGCCCTGGCGTTCGATCCGGCGCGTGACCTCGAGCTCGGTCTCGCCGTTGAAGCCCTCGGGGGCGTCGAACGCCGTGTTGTCGAGCAGCAGCCCGACCTCGGCCACGTTGCGCGCCGGGCGCGCCGTGGTACCGCTGAAGATCACGTCGTCCATCTCGCCACCGCGCATGCGCTTGGGCGAGTTTTCGCCCATGACCCAGCGCAACGCCTCGACCAGGTTCGACTTGCCGCAGCCGTTCGGGCCGACGATGCCGGTCAGCCCCGGCGCGAGCGTGAGCTCGCAGCCTTCGACGAAGGACTTGAAGCCGGAGAGTCGCAGGCGGGAAACGTGCATCCGCTTCGATCAGGCCGGCGGCAGCAGCGCATCGATCACCTTCGACAGCGCGTCGAACGTGCGCTCGCCCTCGTAAACCTCGCCGTTGATGATCAGGGTCGGCGTCGACTCGACGCCGAACTCCTCCCGTCCCCGCTGGAGCGAGCCCACGATGGCGTCGAGCAGGTCGGCGTCGTCGAGGCAAGCCTTGATCGTGGCCTCGTCGAGCCCGCCCAGGCGGCCGATCTGGACCAGCGCGGCGATCGGGTCCGCCGCCAGGGCCCACGTGTCCTGGGTCTGGAACAGCACGTCGACGAAGCCGAAATACCGCTCCTCGCCCGCGCACTGCGCCAGCGCCGCGGCGCGCACGGCCACGCCGTCGAGCGGAAAGTCGCGGAACACGAACCGGACCTTGCCGGTGTCGATGTACGCCGCGCGCAACTTGCCGAACGTTTCGTGATGGAACGCCGCGCAATGGGGGCACGTCAGCGAGGCGTACTCGATGATCGTGACCGCGGCCTCCGCCGGGCCGAGCGCCCGCTCGGCGTAGCCGCCGGCGAGCCCCGGTCGGGCCGCGACGATGGCCGCCATGCCGATCAGGTACGCGACGGAACGACGACTGAGCATGACGGCCGGATGGCAGCCCCTTTTGACGCGCCGATTATACGTGGTGGCGATTCCCAGCGGCAAGCACGAGCGCCGATTAGGGTGTCGCCCCTGGACGGCGCCCGGTCACGATGGGCGCCACGCGGCCACGGCGCGGCCGAGTCGCTCGAGCGCCGCGCGCAGCCGGTCGTCCTCGACGCCGGCCGTGCGGTCCGCGATCCCGGATTCCTCGGCCCCGCTGAGCGCGCGCGGGGCCCGAGTCGTTGGCGGCGCCGGGCGCCGTGACGGCCCGTGGGCGATGACCAGCCGGGTGGCCGCGCGGTAGCCGAAGAACGTGGCGACGCGCTCGAGAATCTGCGGCGCCAGGTGTTGCAGGTACGGCGCGGCGGCGCCCTGGGCGCGCACGCGCAACGTGCCGTCGCGCCCGAGTCGCTCCGGGCAGCACCGGGCGGCGAGCTCGGCGCCGACGATGGCCGGCCATTCGGTGACGACCGCCGCCTGGACGAACCCGCGCTCGCGGAACGCCCGGCGCACGTCCGCGGGCAACAGCGCCGCGACCGCGCGCGGGCCCTTGGCGGTTCGGACAGCCTGCGTCATGGCCGTAGCCTGGGGGCAAGAGCGGCGCTATGCAAGGTTCGATGACGAAGCCCTCGCTCTGTCGACCGTCGGCGCGGTCCCTGCTCGCCTGGTACGACCGGCACCGCCGGGCGCTGCCGTGGCGTGCCGCGCCCGGACAGCGTCCCGACCCCTACCGGGTGTGGCTGGCCGAGGTCATGCTGCAGCAGACGACCGTCGCCGCGGCCATCCCTTATTACCGGCGGTTCATCGCGCGCTGGCCGCGCCTCGCCGACCTGGCGGCGGCCGACGAAGCGGCCGTGCTGACGGCGTGGTCGGGGCTCGGCTACTACGCGCGGGCCCGGCGCTTGCACGCCTCGGCCCGCCGGGTCGTGGCCCTCGGCCGATTCCCCGATACCGAATCGGAACTCCGCGCCCTGCCCGGCGTCGGCCCGGCGAGCGCGGCGGCGATCGCATCCATCGCGTTCGACCGGCCGGCGGTGGCCAGCGACGGCAACGTGCTCCGGGTCATGTCGCGGCTTTTCGCCGTGGCGGCGCCGCTGCCCAAGGCGAAGCCCGTGTTGCTCGCCCGCGCGCGGTCGCTCGCGCCCGCCCGGCGCCCGGGCGACTACACCCAGGCGATCATGGAGCTCGGCCAGACCGTGTGCCGGCCGCGCGCCCCGGATTGCGCCCGATGCCCGTGGCGGCGGGCCTGCCGGGCGCATGCGCTGGGTACGGCTGCGGCGTTTCCCGTGCCCGTGCCACGGCGCCCGCGCCCGCGACGCCACGGCATCGCGTTCCTCGCGACCTTGCCCGATGGCGCCGTGCTGCTGCGCCGGCGTCCAAGCGGCCTGCTCGGCGGCATGGCCGAGGCGCCGTCGACACCGTGGCGCGCCCGGCCGTGGACGCTCTCCGAGGCCCGGCGGCACGCGCCTGTCCGGGCGTCGTGGCGACGGGTCGGACGCGTCGAGCACAGCTTCAGCCATTTCAACCTCGTGCTCGACGTCGTCGGCGCCGAGGTCAAGGCGGGCCATCGACCCGAAGGATACTGGTGCCCGCCCGACGGACTCGGCGCCCAGCCTCTGCCCAGCGTCATGCGCAAGGTGCTGGAGCTCGGGCAACGCGGCTAGAGGAACTCCGCGCTCATCGGCACGTAACGCGCGGGATCGAAGACATCTGACGCTGGCGTGGCCATGTACGTGTCCATGTCGACGATGCGGAGCCCCGCCCCGAGCAGTGGCGCGAGCGCCGGGTGGGGACCGAACAGGGCGATGCGGAGCCGGGCGCGGCGCGCGCGCGCCCATTCCAGCGCGGCCGCGACGCACGCGGCGGCCGCATCGGCCTCGGAACCGAGCGGGCCGATGGTGGCGCTGTCCGTGCCGAGTTGCACGCAGCCATAGCCCACCGGCCGGCCGGCGCGGCGGAACCACAGCGCGACACCGGCCCGCCGGGCGCGCAGAAACCCGTGATCGACGGCGCGGTCGCGCCCGGCGGCGGCGCGGTCCCACGCCAGCCATTCGGGGTCGTCCCACTCCGCCGGGACGACCTCGACGCCGGGCCCGACCGCCATCCGATCGGCCCGGCCTTCGAGATAATAGTGGGGCCAGCGCGGCACCAGGCCGTGGCGCAGATAGAGCGCGAGCGCGCGCGGATCGTGCGCGGCGACGGTGGCCAGAATGGGCGCCTGGTCATCGAGCAGTCGCTCGAACAGCAGCCGGCCGATGCCGCGCGACTGGGCGCCGCGGCGGACGAACAGCTCGGCCAGGTTGCTGACGCGGCCGCGGGTCAGCAGCACGCCGAAACCGACCGCACGCCCGTCCTCCTCTGCGACGACGCCGGTTCCCGTGGCCAGCTCGTGATCGAGGTAATCGGGCTCGACCGGCGGCGTGGCATCCGGCCCGAACGCCGCGTCGCGCCAGATGTCGGCGAGCACGGGCACGTCCTCGCGCGCGGCGGCACGCAGGGCGGGAGTCATCCGCGCTCAGCCGCGATGCTCCGAGGCCTGGCCCTTAAGCCCCGCGAGGATTGTGTCGGAACCGTCGAAGGTCTTGTGCAGCGCCGCGACGTCGTAGTTCTTGACGCGCCGGCCCCGGGACGCCCGATCGCCCTCGGGGTCGAGCCGTTGACAGACGATCCGCACGGCCGCCGGCGCGCCGTCGCCAAGGAGGGTCGTGAGCAGGACGCCGCGCAGGTACTGAAACCGGCGGTCGCGCGCCTCCTTGAGGACCAGGTACTGCAGCTCGCCATCGTAGTGACCGGTCAGGAAGATGTTGCCGTTGCGGCTGATCACGTAGCCGACGATGACGTAACGCTTCGCCCGGCGCTCGTTCAATGGGTTCGGCACCGGCGTCATGAACGTGAACCGGGGCAGGGGCAGGTCGGCGTCCTGGTAGTTCGCGCCGAGGCGCGGCGCGCGGACGTGGAGCAGCGAGCACATCACGCGGTGACGCGGCCCTGGCACCAGCGAGAAACAATGGTAGTACCCGGTGTAGCGGTCGTAGACCCGGCGCAGGTCGTCGAGCCCGATCGGCAGGTCGAGCTTGACCAGGCCGTAGCGCGCCAGGATGCCCAAGGATGCGCTCGTGGTCGCGTCGTCGCCGGGGCTCGCCGCGCCGAGGGCGTTCTTGGGCAAGAGGTTCCGGTTGGCCGCTAGGTAGCGGTAGAGCCGGCCGAGGATCAGGTTCGCCGGCCGCCGGCTCCTGTGCCGAACGAAGTTGCCGAGGCTGTGCGCCGGCACGTCCATCGCGCGCGCGATGTCCTTGAGGCGGAGGCCGCGCTCGCCGCGCAGCCAGCCGAGCAGCCGGCGCAGTTCCTCGACCTGCTTCCAGTCGAGTTGAAGGCCGAGGTCCTCGTCGGTCCCATCGGTCACGATCGACGTCATGGCGCGCTCCCTGGCGCCGGAGCGTACGCACTTTTGTGGCTACGTACACCGAATTGTCGCGATTGTCGGCGCGGCGCCCGGGCTTGTCGCCGGCCGTGCCACGATTGCCGGGCGATATGCTTGAGCCTCGGCGCGGCCGGACCCAACCTCGAGCGCAACCACCCAGGGTCTCGCCATGACTCGAGTTTCCTCGCTCCCGTCGCCGGTAACGCAATGCCCGGGCAACGCGCCAGCGCTCGCCGAGCAGGCCCCGAGCGACGCCGACGCTGACGGTCGGGCCGTCGCACTGGCGCGGGCGGTCGGGTTCACGAGCCTCGCGTTCGGCGTGGGGTCGGGCCTGGTGCTCGGGCTATGGTCGTTCGGCGGCCCCGTAGCGGTGCCGGACGTGCTCGGCGACTACGCCGCGTTGCCCCGCCGCCTGGCCCGGCTCGGCCACATCGCGTTCGTCGGGCTTGGGCTCATCGGGCTTTGTCTCGCGGGCCACGTCGGCGCGTGGAAACTGCCCCGGCGCGCCAAGCGCGCCGCGCTCTGGCTCATGATCTTCGGCAACGTCGCCCTGCCGTTCGCGCTGTTCACGGTGGCATTCCGCGCCGAACTGCTGCCGCTGCTTGCACCCCCGGCGCTCGCCGTGTTCGCGGCGCTGATCATCGCCGCGTCCGGCGCCTGGCGCCAGTTGTCCCATGCCGACCCAACCGCACGGAGGATGCCATGACCATGCCATCGATCGAGGTCGAAGTGCGGGCGATCGTTGCCCATGCCGCCGGGCGCCCACCGGACCTGCTCGGACTCGACGAGGACTTCACCGACGCGCTCGGGCTCGACAGCATCGATCGCCTCGGCTTGCTCGCCGCGGTCGAGCAGCGGCTCGACCTGACAATCGCGGACGCCGATATCTCCGATGTCGGCAACCTGCGCGAGCTCATCGGCGTCGCCCGACGGTTCGCCCGGGAGCCACGGCCATGAGGATCGGCCTGATCGCCATGAGCGGCGTGCGGGTCCGGACCAAGGAGCTCGCCGCGCTGGGCGTCACTCTGCCGCAGTTCGTCAACCGCGGCCGGGTCATCGCTTCGCTCCCCAGCCTCGGCCTCTTGACGGTCGCGGCGCTCACCCCGCCCGACGTCGAGGTCGTCTATCGCGAGCTCGCCGAGGTCGAGCCCGACGGACCGCTCGAGCACTTCGACCTGGTCGGCATCTCGTCGTTCACGGCGATGATCGACGATGCCTACGCCCTGGCTGATCGCTACCGGGCCGCGGGCGTGCCCGTCGTGCTCGGCGGCCTTCACGTCTCGCTGCTGCCGGACGAGGCGGCCGAGCACGCCGACGCCATCGTGCTCTACGGCGCCGAAGGCGCCTGGCCTCGGCTGGTCGAGGACTTCCGCGCGGGCCGGATGGAGCGGCGCTACGTCGGGCTCAGGAAGGACGTGTTCGAGCCAGGCAACTACGTTCGCCCGCGCTTCGACCTGTTGCGGGGCCGGCCGTACAATCGGGTTACGGTCCAGACCTCGCGCGGCTGTCCGCTCAACTGCGAGTTTTGCGCCGCCAGCATCCGGATCACGTCGAGCTTCCAGCAGAAGCCGGTCGCCCTGGTCGTCGACGAGATCAAGGCGGCGCGCGAGGTGATCGAGCGGCCGTTCCTCGAGCTCGCCGACGACAACACGTTCGTGAATCGCAAGTGGGGCAAGGCGTTCCTGCGCGCGATCGCCGGCCTCGACATCGGATGGTTCACCGAAACCGACATTTCGGTGGCCGACGACGACGAGCTCCTCGATCTCCTGGCCGAAAGCGGCTGCCGCCAGGTGCTGATCGGGTTGGAGAGCCCGAGCGCTTCGAGCCTTCACGGCCTCGATCCGCGCGACTGGAAGCGCCGGCGCCGCGACCGCTACCTCGACTCGATCGAGCGCATCCAGTCGCGGGGCGTCAGCGTCAACGGCTGCTTCGTCGTCGGGCTCGATGGCGACACGCCGGAGATCTTCGAGGAGGTGCGCGACTTCGTCGCCGCCGCGCGTCTCCTGGAGGTGCAGATCACGGTGCAGACCCCGTTCCCAGGCACCCCGCTCTACCAGCGGCTCGCGCGCGAGGGCCGGCTGCTCGCGCCGCGCTACTGGGACCGCTGCACGCTGTTCGACGTGAACTTCGTGCCCAAGCACATGAGCGTCGGCGAGCTCGAAAGCGGACTGCGCTGGCTGTTCGGCGAAATCTACAACGACCGGGAACTCGCCCGCCGCCGGCGCCACGCCATGGACATCATCAAGGCGCGCCTGCCGGCGGCACCGGGCGCCTCGGCGGCGTAGCGGGCCATAGGATAAACGGGCACGGGGTCATGGCCGGCGTGGCGCGCCCTTGCCGCGAACCTTGCCGCGCTTGGCCGCCCGCACGCGGCGCGCGGCTTCGAGCCCGAGCTCGGCCCACGGCACCAGCCCGGCCGCCGAGCGGCGCGCCGCCTTGGGCGGTTCCCAATAGCTCATGGTCACGGTCCGGCCGTCCTGGTCGTAGGCGAACGCCTCGCCGTCGCCGGCGGCGAACTTCCCCTTGGTCGCGGCGTCGACCCGGAAGTAGACGCGGTCCGAGGCGATCAGGCCGAACATGAGATCGTCGAGATAGATGCCGTAGGCGCCGAACATCGAGCGGGCGTAGACCGGGCCGAGCGGCGCGAGCAGCGCGACGATGCGTTCGCTGAACGGTGTGGTCTTGGCCACGGCGCGCCTCAGAACGTGACGACGCTGCGGATCGAGCGGCCCTCGTGCATCAGGCGGAAGGCGTCGTTGATCTTCTCCAGCGGCATGGTGTGGGTGATCAGGTCGTCGATGTTGAGCTTGCCGGCCATGTACCAGTCGACGATGCGCGGCACGTCGGTGCGCCCCTTGGCGCCGCCGAACGCGGTGCCGCGCCACACCCGCCCGGTGACGAGCTGGAACGGGCGGGTCGCGATCTCGGCGCCGGCGGGCGCGACGCCAATGATGGTCGCTTCGCCCCAGCCCTTGTGGCAGCACTCGAGCGCCTGGCGCATGGTCTGGACGTTGCCGATGCATTCGAAGGAGTAGTCCGCCCCGCCGTTGGTGAGTTCGACGAGGTACGCCACCAGGTCGCCCTTGACGTCCTTCGGGTTGACGAAGTGGGTCATGCCAAGCTTGCGCGCCAGCGACTCGCGCGCCGGGTTGAGATCGATGCCGACGATCATGTCGGCGCCGACCATGCGCGCCCCTTGCACGACGTTGAGCCCGATGCCGCCGAGCCCGAACACCACGACGTTCGAGCCCGGCCGGACCTTGGCCGTGTTGATGACGGCGCCGACCCCGGTGGTCACGCCGCAGCCGACGTAGCAGATCCTGTCGAACGGCGCGTCCTTGCGCACCTTGGCCAGGGCGATCTCGGGCACCACGGTGAATTGGGCGAAGGTCGAGGTGCCCATGTAGTGATGGATCGGCTCCTTGCCGATGCGGAACCGCTTGGTGCCGTCGGGCATCTGGCCGCGGCCCTGGGTCACCCGGATCGCCTGGCACAGGTTCGTGCGGCCCGAGGTGCAGTATTCGCATACCCGGCATTCCGGCACGTAGAGCGGGATGACGTGGTCGCCCTTGGCGAGCGAGTCGACGTCGGGGCCCACGTCGACCACGACGCCCGCGCCCTCGTGGCCAAGGATCGCGGGGAACAGGCCTTCGGGGTCGGCGCCGGACAGCGTGTAGGCGTCGGTGTGGCAGACGCCGGTCGCCTTGATCTCGACCAGCACCTCGCCCGAACGCGGCCCGTCGAGCTCGACCGTTTCGATGCTCAGCGGCTTGCCCGCCGCGTGCGCCACCGCCGCGCGTACCTGCATGGTGCGTTCCTCCCTCGTGCCACGCCAGGGGCGGGCACCCTACCACACGGCCGACGACGACAAAGAAGGGGGGACCAAGGCGCGAAGCGCGATCAGCCTGGTGGAGCGGGTAGCGGGAATCGGACCCGCGCGTTCAGCTTGGGAAGCTGACAGGCTACCATTACATCATACCCGCGCCGGGTCGTTATAGGCGTGGGTGGTACGCCCATCAAGCGGGGCGCCGGCGGGCGCGGGACAGGCGCGACTCGGGAGCCCAAAACGACGACGGGGCCGCCCGCCTTGCGGCGGGCGACCCCGCAGTGCCGTGATCGCGACTACTTCTTCTTCGCGGTCTTGCGGCGGGCGGGGGACCGCTTCGCGGCCTTCGCCCTTGGGCTAGCCTTGCGCGCTGCCGCGGAGCGCGAACGAGCGCTCGTCCTCTTTGCGGCGCGCTTCTTCGCCGGCTTCTTCGCGGACTTCTTCGCGGTCTTCTTCTTCGCGGCTTTCTTAGCGGGCATTGAAGTTGCTCCGATTTGGTTGCCGGCCCGATGTGGCCGACAACCGGTCAATACGATAATACGAGAAGTTTGAAAAGCGATAATGTTTGAACATAACAATCGTTATTGTTGATGTATGGAATTGCCCCGGAGCCCTCGCGCCGCTCCGGCTGTGGCGGGCCGGCACGCCTTGGAATTGCCCCCGGGCCGGCCCGGTCCGAGGGCGCGGCCCGGACCAGCCGGCGTCAATTCCATTAGTAGATCAATAATGAAGTCGTATACTAACCGCTGTCAGGATCGCCGTTCGACAAGCGTCGTAGTGGTGGCATCCGGCTCGCTTTGACGGCACTTTTTGGCGCGGGACGGCCATGGATATCGAGCTTGCGCGCACCTTTCTCGAGGTGGTCGAGACCGGCAATTTCAAGCGCGCGGCCGATCGCCTGAACGTGACCCAGTCCACCGTGTCGATGCGGGTCAAGACGCTCGAGGACCTTCTGGGCCAGCGATTGTTCCGGCGCAGCAAGGCCGGGGCGGAGCTGACCGCGCCGGGTCACCACTTCAACCAGTACGCGCTGACCATGGTGCGGGCCTGGCAGCAGGCGCGCCAGGACATCGCGCTACCCTCCGGCTTCCGCGCGGTGGTCAACGTCGGCGCGCAGTTCGGCCTTTCGGAGCGGCTCCTGGTCCGCTGGCTGCCGTGGATGCGCGGCGCGGTGCCCGACGTGGCGCTCCGCGCCGAGGTCGGCTTTCCCGAAGTCCTGATGGAACACGTCGCCATCGGGCTGATCGACATCGCGCTCGTCTACAACGCGCCCTCCAGGCCCCATGTGGTGGTCGAGCGCGTGCTCGAGGAACGGCTGGTCATGGTCACGGCCAGCGCCGCCAGCAACCACGACGGCTACGTGCTGGTCGACTGGGGGCCGGACTTCCGCACCGAGCACGGCCAGGTGTTCCCCGACATGGAGACCCCGGCGGTCACGGTCAACTTCGGCATGCTCGGGCTGGACTACGTGCTCAATCACGGCGGGTCCGGGTACTTCCCGTTGCCCATGGTGCAGCCGCACCTGGACGGCGATCGCCTGCGCCGGGTCGCCGACGCCCCCGAGTTCAGCCGCACCGCGTTCCTCGTCTACCCGGCCGAGGACGAATACGTCGAATGGTTCAAGACCGCGCTGCAGGGCCTGCGCCACGTCGCCGCGGAAGCCGTGGCGTGAGCCGCTCATGCCGCGCGGCTATCGACAACGTGTCTTGTCCGTGACCTGAGTTCGGCGCCATGGTCCGGGCCCCGAATGGCCGAGCGCGCCCGCGCGCGGAGAGACCGTGATCGAGCCCGACATCTGCGTCATCGGCGCCGGCTCCGGCGGGCTCAACGTCGCCTACGGGGCCAGCCGACTCGGCGCCGCGACCGTGCTCATAGAGCGCCACCGCATGGGCGGCGACTGCCTGAACACCGGATGCGTGCCGTCCAAGTCCCTGCTCGCCGTGGCCAAGGCGGCGCACGAGGCGCGCCGCTGGATCGGGTTCGGGCTCGCGGGGCCGGCGCCGGCGGTCGACTTCGCCGCCGCGCACCGCCACGTCCGTCGCACCATCGCCACGATCGAGCCGCACGACTCGGTCGCGCGCTACGAAGGGCTCGGCGTCACGGTGATCCGCGCCGAGGGCCGGTTTGTCGATGGCCGCACGCTCGTCGCCGGGGAGCACACGATCCGCGCGCGCCGCTTCGTCATCGCCACCGGCAGCGCCCCTGCCGTGCCGCCCATTCCCGGTCTCGACGCCGTGCCGTACCTGACCAACGAGTCCCTGTTCGACCTGACCCAGGCGCCCGACCACCTGGTCATCGTGGGCGGCGGGCCGGTGGGCTGCGAGATGGCCCAGGCGCACCGGCGACTGGGCTGCCGGGTCACGCTGCTCGAGATGGCGACGCTCCTGCCCCGCGACGATCCCGAACTCGTCGCCGTTCTCCGCGCCCGGCTCGAGGCCGAGGGCGTTTCGATTCACGAGGGCGCGACCGTGACCCGGGTCGAACCGACGCCCGGCGGCGTCCGGGTGCGCGCCAGCGCCGGCGGCGCGGAGCTGGCGATCGACGGCTCGCATCTGCTGGTTGCCGCCGGGCGCCGGCCGATGCTCGACGGGCTCGATCCCAGGGCGGCGCGAATCGACCACGACGCCCGCGGCGTGCGGGTCGATCGGCGGTTGCGCTCCAGCAACCGCCGCGTCTACGCCGTCGGCGACGTCACCGGCGGGCCCCAGTTCACCCACGTCGCCGCGCACCATGCCTCGGTCGTGCTCAAGAACGCGCTGTTCCGCCTGCCGGCGCGCATCGAGTCCCGCGCCGTGCCGTGGGTCACCTACACCGACCCAGAGCTCGGCCACGTCGGGCTCGACGAAGCCCAGGCGCGCGCCGCCGGCCACGACCCCGTCGTGGCCCGCTTCGACTTCGAGCATCTGGATCGCGCCATCGCCGATCGGCGCACCGAGGGCCTGGTCAAGGTCGTGGCGACGCGCCGCGGCCGGGTGCTCGGCGCCGGGGTCGTCGGCGCCCACGCCGGCGACCTGCTCCAGCCGTGGCTGCTCGCCAT
Organism: uncultured Rhodospirillaceae bacterium; assembly: GCA_964530335.1. Classification (GTDB taxonomy): domain Bacteria; phylum Pseudomonadota; class Alphaproteobacteria; order SP197; family SP197; genus VGDP01. The sequence goes on from CAZGYG010000041.1 coordinate 12,803, forward strand.
CCGCTGCGGCCTCACGATGGGCCGCATCGCCGAGACCATCGCGCCCTATCCGACCTACGTCGAGGCGGACAAGCGCGCCGCCGGCGCCTTCCTGGCGCCCAAGGTGTTCGGGCCGGGCGCGCGCCGGCTCGTTCGCGCGCTCGCGCGTCTCGGATGATCGCTCCGTCGCCCGGCGCCGGCTCGCGATCGCGCACCGCGTGGCGGCTCGCGCTGGTCGCGCTGCTGGTGGCCGGGTTCGGCGGGTTCTTCGCGTTCGGGCTCGACGATTACCTGAGCTACGCGGCGCTCCGCGCCCACCGCGCCGAGCTCAGCGAATTGGTGGCCGCGCGGCCGCTGGCCGCCGGACTTGGCTACGTGCTGATCTACGCGGTCGCCGTGGCGTTCTCGGTGCCCGGCGGCGCGTTCATGACGATCGCCGGCGGCTTCCTGTTCGGATCGATCGTGGCGACGGCGCTGACCGTGGTCGGCGCCACGGCGGGCGCGGTGGCGATCTTCCTGATCGCCAAGACCGCGCTCGGCGATGCGCTGCGCGCCCGGGCCGGGCCCTGGCTCAAGCGCACGGAGGAAGGGTTCCGCGCCGACGCGCTCAACTACCTGCTGGTCCTGCGCCTGGTGCCGCTGTTCCCGTTCTTCGTCGTCAACGTCGTGCCGGCGTTCCTGGGCGTTTCCTTGCGCACCTATGTGATAGGCACGTTCTTCGGCATCATCCCCGGCACGTTCGTGTTCGCCTCGGTCGGCGCGGGGCTTGGCAGCGTCCTCGAATCGAGCGCCGAGTTCAGGGCGGAATCCGTGCTTACCACCGAGGTCGTCATCGCCCTGGTCGGGCTCGCCGTTCTGGCGATCGTTCCCGTCGCCTACCGTCGCTGGCGTCGCCCGGGACGCCATGGTACCCAGCCATGACCCGACCGTGCCATGAAGCAAGGGCCGCGACTTGTCCGCGCAATCCGACTACGTCGTCGTCTGGGACCGTTGCGTGCGGCTGTTCCATTGGGGCGTCGTCGTCGCCTACGCGATCGCCTATTTCAGCGCGAAGGATGCCGCCGTGCCCCGCGCCATGGTCACCGGCCGCAAGCGGGCACGCTGAGGGCGGCGCGCCATGAACATCGTCGCGCCGATCGCGCATCCGCTCGACCCTGCCAAGTTCCGGGATCCGCTCGTCACGGCGAAGGGCGAGCGCCGCGCCAGCGTCCACCTCAAGGCGCTGACGACGCTGTGGTTCAACACCGGCACGCTGTGCAACCTGACGTGCGCCAACTGCTACATCGAATCGAGCCCGCGCAACGATTCCCTTGTCTACCTCGACGCGGCCGAGGTCGAAGGCTACCTGGACGAAGTCGCGGCGCTCGGCTGGCCGACCCGCCAGATCGGGTTCACCGGCGGCGAGCCGTTCATGAACCCGGCGATCATCGCCATGATCGAAGGCGCGCTCGCGCGCGGCTTCGAGGTACTGGTGTTGACCAACGCCATGCGGCCGATGATGAAGCTCGCGCGGCCCTTGATCGGACTCAAGGACCGCTTCGGCGCGCGCCTCGTCGTGCGCGTCTCGCTCGACCACTACACCAGGGCGTGGCACGAGGCCGAGCGCGGAGCCCGCACCTGGGCGCCGGCCGTCGCGGGGCTCGGCTGGCTCGCCGCCAACGGCTTCGTCGTGCACGTCGCCGGGCGCACCCAGTCCGGCGAGACCGAAACGGAACTCCGCGCCGGCTACGCGCGTCTGTTCGCCGCGCTCGGCGTGGCGCTCGACGCCGCGGACCCGGTTCGGCTCGTCTTGTTCCCCGAGATGGACGCTCGCCGCGACGTGCCCGAGATCACCGAGGCCTGCTGGGGCCTGCTCGGCCGCTCGCCCGACGACATGATGTGCGCGACCTCGCGCATGGTGGCGCGGCGCAAGGGGGCGGCGCACGCGACCGTGCTGCCGTGCACGCTCCTCGTCGACGACCCGCGCTTCGAGCTGGGGCGGCGCCTGGCCGACGCCGGCGGTCCGGTGCCGCTCAACCACCCGCACTGCGCCCGGTTCTGCGTGCTCGGCGGCGCATCGTGCAGCCGCGGCTGAGGCCACGTCCTGAACAACCCCATTCCTGGACAATCGAGGTGGCGGCCGTGATACTCGGCGCGAAATCCAGGCAACGGCGCCATGTACAGCAAGACGACCCGGGGCATCACCATCACGGTGACGCCGCAGTTCCTCGAGGAGCAGTCGCAGCCCGAGCGCGGACATTTCGTCTGGGCCTACCACGTGCGCATCGAGAACGCCGGAGCCGAGACCGTGCAACTCCTCGCGCGCCACTGGCGCATCACCGACGGCCAGGGCCGGCTGCACGAGGTGCGCGGCGCCGGCGTGGTCGGCGAGCAGCCGAGGCTCGAGCCCGGCGAGGCGTTCGAGTACACCAGCGGCACGCCGCTCGCCACGCCGTCGGGCTTCATGGCCGGCAGCTACGCCATGGCCAGCGCCACGGGCGCGAGCTTCGACGTCGAGGTTCCCACCTTCTCGCTTGACAGCCCCCACCACCGGGGAAAGATCAACTGAGGCCCGGCGCGGCAGCGATCACGGAGGAGCGATCTTGGCACGAGGCGAAAGAGCGGCGTCGGAGCGAGGCGTGAAGGCCGCCAAGGGTGGCAGCCGCGCGAGTCGCGGGCGTCCGTCGCGGCGCGAGGCGGAGCACGCGGTGCGCACGCTGCTCGCCTGGGCCGGCGACGATCCCGACCGCGAGGGCCTGGTCGAGACTCCGGAGCGCGTCGCGCGGGCGTTCGAGGAATGGTTCGCCGGCTACCAGCACGATCCCGCATCCGTGCTCGGCAAGACGTTCGAGGTCACCAACGGCTACGACGAGATGGTCGTGCTGCGCGACATCCGGGTCGAATCCCATTGCGAGCACCACATGGCGCCGATCATCGGCAAGGCGCACATCGCCTACTTGCCGCGCGCCCGTGTCGTCGGCATCAGCAAGCTGGCCCGGCTCGTCGAGATTTACGCCAAGCGGCTTCAGATCCAGGAGAAGTTCACCAGCCAGATCGCCGACACCCTGCAATCCGCGCTCAATCCCAAGGGCGTCGCCGTGGTCGTCGAGGCGACCCACCATTGCCTGTCGACGCGGGGCGTGCACAAGCCGGGCGTGCTCATGGTGACCAGCCGCATGCTCGGCGCGTTCCGCACCCACGACGCGACCCGGCGCGAGTTCCTCAACATCATCGGCAACCCGACCTCGCGCGAATCGGCTTAAGCGTTCGCAGGCTGCTGATAAATCCCCTCGACGTGTCATTGCGAGGAGCGCGAAGCGCGACGCGGCAATCCAGGGCAAACGCACGAGTGGTTGCCTTGGGTCGCTCCCGCATTCGCGAAGCCCGTTGTTATGCACCGTAGCGGCGGCTTCACGCTTCGGCGGGCGAAGGAAGGTCGCCTTCGGCTCGCGACGACGGCCTCGGGTATTTCAGTATTCCGTCAGAACAGCGCCAACTGCTTCGTCGCCAGCCGCGGCGGGCGGAATTTCGAGGTGTCGAATCCCTGCGGCGCGCGATCGAGCCCGAGCCGCTTCACCGCCAGCGCGAACCTTTGCGCCAGCAGTTCCGAGAACGGGCCGGTTCCGACCTGGCGGCGGCGGAACTCGGCGACGTAGTCCTTGCCGTCGTGGCAATCGCGGATCAGCGCGATCACGCGCCGCGCGCGGTTCGGCTCGTGGGCCTCGAGCCATTCGCGGAACAGCTCCTTGATCTCGAGCGGCAGGCGAAGGAGGATGTACCCGGCGGCGGACGCCCCGGCGTCGCGCGCCGCCTCGAGCACCGCCTCCATCTCGTGATCGTTGAGCCCGGGAATCGCCGGCGCGAACATCACGCCGGTCGGAACCCCGGCCTCGGCCAGGCCGCGGATCGCGTCGAGCCGGCGCTCCGGGGTCGCGGCCCTGGGCTCCATGCGACGTGCGAGCCTGCGGTCCAGCGTGGTCACCGAGAGGTACGCCTTGGCCAGCCCGCGCTTCGCCATCGGCGCCAGGATGTCGAGGTCGCGCAGGATCAGCGCGGATTTGGTCACGATGCTGACCGGGTGATCGCATTCGGCCAGCACCTCGAGCACCTGGCGCGTCACCTTCCACGCGCGCTCGATCGGCTGGTAGGGATCGGTGTTGGTGCCCATGGCGATGACGCGGCAGCGGTACTTGGGGCGCGCCAGCTCGGCCCGCAACAGCGCCGCCGCCTCGGGCTTGGCGAACAGGCGCGACTCGAAGTCTTGGCCGGGCGACAGCCCAAGGAACGCGTGTGTCGGCCGGGCGAAGCAATAGACGCAGCCGTGCTCGCAGCCCCGGTACGGGTTGATCGAGCGGTCGAACGGCAGGTCCGGCGACTGGTTGCGCGCGATGATCGTGCGCGTGGTATCGACCTGGACCGTGGTGCGCAGCGGCGGCGGTTCCTCGTCCAGGCTGCCCCAGCCGTCGTCGAAATCTTCGTGGGTCGTCGGCTCGAACCGGCCGCTCGCGTTGCTGAGCGCGCCGCGCCCCTTGCGCGCGAGCCGCGATCCGGGTTCCGTCATGGCCATATCCTATATCCCGTGCCTGGAACATAGAAAGAACAAACGCCATGCTCAGCGTCGTCATCCCCACCCTCGACGCCGAGTCCACCTTGCCGGCCACGCTTGCCGTTCTCGGCGGTGCCGACGAGGTGATCGTCGTCGACGGCGGCTCGGCGGATGCCACGGCCGCCGTGGCGCGAACGTCGGGCGCGACGGTGCTGAGCGTCGCGCCGAGCCGGGGCCGGCAGCTCGGCGCCGGGGCCAAGTCGGCGCGGGGCGATTGGCTCCTGTTCCTGCATGCCGACACGGTGCCCGAGGCGAACTGGCGCGCGGCGGTCGGGGCGTTCATGGCGTCGCCTGCCAACGTCGGTCGCGCCGCGGTCTTCCGTTTCGCGCTTGACGATGCGGGGTGGCGGGCGCGCTGGCTCGAGCGCGCCGTCGCCTGGCGTGGCAGGCTCGGCCTGCCCTACGGCGACCAAGGCCTCGTCATCTCCCGCGCTTTCTACGACCGGATCGGCGGCTTTCGCCCGCTGCCGCTGATGGAGGACGTCGATCTGGTGCGCCGGATCGGCCGGGCGAACCTGGTGACGCTGCCCGCGCGCGCGGTCACCTCCGCGGCGCGCTATCGGCGCGAGGGCTACTCCCGCCGCGCGCTCAGCAACCTGACCTGCCTCGCGCTCTGGCACGCCGGAGTCTCGGCGGAACGACTCGCGCGTCGCTACGGATGAGGCTCACGGTCATCGTGTTCGCCAAGGCGCCGCGCATTGGACGCGTCAAGCGGCGGCTGGCCGGCGACGTCGGCTGGGTGGCGGCGTGGCGGCTCTACCGGGGCTGGCTGGCGGGGGCGCTGCGCGCCTTGAACGACCGGCGCTGGCGGCTGGTCGTGGCCGTGACGCCAGAGAGCGACCGGCGCTCTCGCGATCTCCGCGTTCGTCGGCGCGCCGTCGCCGTGACCGGCCAGGGGCAAGGTGACCTCGGCCGGCGCATGGCGCGGGCGCTCAACCGGGCGCCGCCCGGGCCGGCGGTCGTGGTCGGCAGCGACATCCCCGGGCTCGGCGCGCGGCACGTGGCGGCGGCGTTCCAGGCGCTGCGCCGCTCGGACGTGGTCGTGGGGCCGGCCGGCGACGGCGGGTTCTGGCTGATCGGCCGCCGCCACGGGCGCCGGCTGCCGCCGTTCGCCGGGGTGCGCTGGTCCACCGCCCACGCGCTCGAGGATACCTTGAGGTCTCTGCCGCCCGGCCTCACCGTCGCGCGGGCCGACGTGCTCGACGACATCGATGACGGCGCGTCGCTTCGCGCTTGGCGGCGACGGGGCAACCGGGGCAACGTGCCGGCGTGACCGACCGCTTGATCGACAGCCGCGCGGCGTGGGCGATCGCGGCCGCCCAGGTCGGGCTGATCACGATGGCGATGGGCAGCTCGTACCTGCTGTGGGTCGGGCTCAAGCCGATCGCGCTCGATTTCGATTGGCCGCGCGAGGTGCCCTCGCTCGCCAACGCCCTGCAGATGATCGGCACAGGGCTCGGCGGCATCGTCATGGGCCGCTGGTTCGACCGCGCGGGCCTGCTTGGTCCGCTGGTCGCGGGCACGCTGGGCGTCGGCGGCGGCGCGATCCTGACCGGCTTCGTCACCTCGGCGTGGCAGCTCCACGCGGTCAACTTCCTGCTCGTCGGCTTCATCGGCAACGGCGCCATGTTCGCGCCGCTGCTGACCAACACGACGCGCTGGTTCGAACGCCGCCGGGGCCTGGCGGTCGCCGTGGTCGCCTCGGGCCAGGGGCTCGCCGGCGCGATCTGGCCCCCGCTGTTCCGCTACGGCATCGACACCATCGGCTGGCGCGACACTTACCTGATCTACGGTCTGCTCAGCCTGGCCGTGATGGTGCCGCTGGTGGCGCGCCGCGCGCCGGCGATCAGCGCCCAGCAGTTGCTCGGCGCGCTGCCGGGCGCGACGGTGGCCGGGCTGCCGCGGTACATGCCTCACGCGCTTCTGTGCGCGGGCATCCTGACCTGCTGCGTGGCCATGGCGGTGCCGCTGGTCCACATCGTCGCCCACGTCAGCGATCTGGGCATGGACCCGGCGCGCGGCGCCGAGCTCCTGGCGTTCATCCTCGCGCTCAGCTTCTTCAGCCGCATCGCCATCGGCGTGCTGGCCGACAAGGCCGGCGCGTTCGTAAGCCTGCTCGTCGGCTCGGCCCTGCAAGCGGCCGGGCTCGCGCTGTTCGCGTTCGCCGACGGGCTCGGCGGGCTATTCCTGGCCGCGCTGCTGTTCGGTGCGGGCTTCGGCGGGCTGATCCCGTGCTACACGGTCGCGGCCCGCGCGCTTTACCGGCCCGAGGACGTCGGCTGGCGCATCGGCGTCATCTACTTCGCCGGATCGATCGGCATGGCGGTGGGCGGCTGGATGGCCGGGGTCGTGTTCGACCTGTACGGCGGCTACGCCGTCGCGTTCGAGCTCGCGCTCGCGTTCAACCTGGCGAACCTGCTGGTGCTCGGCATGCTGGCCGGGGCGGTGCGCCGCGCCCGGCCGCTTACGCCTTCCGTTGCTGGTCCGGGTTCTCCATGAGGCGCGGCATCAGCTCGGCGAAATTGCACGGCCGGTAGCGGTTGTCGAGTTGGTGGACCAGGATGCCGTCCCAGGCGTCCTTGCAGGCGCCGGGCGAACCCGGCAGCGCGAACAGGTAGGTGCCGGCGGCCACCCCGGCCGTGGCCCGCGATTGGATGGTCGAGGTGCCGATCTTGGCCAGGCTCTGCCAGCGGAACAGTTCGCCGAAGCCGGCGATCTCCTTGTCGTAGACCGCGTGGAACGCCTCGGGGGTCACGTCGCGGCCGGTGACGCCGGTGCCGCCGGTGGCGATCACCACGTCGATCCCGGGATCGGCGATCCAGCGCCTGAGCTGCGCGACGATCGTCGCCTGGTCGTCCTTGACGATCGCGCGCGCGACCAGGCCATGACCGGCGGCGGCGATGCGCTCGGCCAGCACGTCGCCCGAGCGGTCGGTGCCGGCGTCGCGCGTGTCCGAAACCGTCAGGAGCGCGATGCGGACGGGCAGGAACGGGCGGGCGTCGTCAATTCCCGGCATAGGCGGCGAGCTGGCGCTTGTCCTGAACGTCGTAGGATGGCCAGCGATCCAGCGTGATCTCGACGAGCGACGGCGACCCCTGGCCCAGGCGCGCCCGGTAGAGCCAGAAGTTGGCCATCACCTGCTGCACGAAGTGGCGCGTCTCGGCGGACGGCAGGCTTTCCAGGAACATCAGCGGGTCGGCCGTGGCCGATCCGCCGTTGCGCCACTTCCTCAGGTTGCCTGGCCCGGCGTTGTAGGCCGCGGCGATGAACATCAGGTTGTCGCCGATCTCGGATTCGGCCATCAGGTGGGCGATGTAGCCCTGACCCAGCGTTAGGTTGAACTCGGGATCGAGCAGCCGGGTGTCCTTGCCGTCCGCCAGCGCGCGGTCGTCCCCGACGAACGCGGCCGTCCTGGGCATGAGCTGCATCAGCCCGACCGCCCCGGCCGAGCTGCGCGCGAAGGCGTTGAACGCGGATTCCTGGCGCATGAACGCGAACAGCAGCGCGCGGTCGACCTTGAAGCCGTCGCTCGGCCGGTACATCGGCATGGGGTAGAGCGAGGCCAGATAACGCGCCTCCCAATTGTCGGCCAGGCCGTAACCGAGCCGGATCTCCGTGGCCGGCAGCCCGAGTCGCGTGGCCAGCCCCAGCACCGTGAGCGCCCGCCCCGGATCGCGCGCGGCGTCCAGGCTCGAGAACTCCAGTTCGGCGAGCCGGCGCTGGCCTGCCTGGACCAGCGCGAGCGCGCGTCTGACCTCGGGATAGCGCAGCAGCTCGTCGCGCTCGCGCGAGTTCAACCCCGGCTGGTTCCAGTTGAGCTCGATCGGGCGGCCCAGCGCCGTCTGCGCGAGCAGGCCGTAGAACGTGGTCGGAAACTCGGCCGCGCCCAGCAGGTAACGCTGGGTTTCCTCCGCGCTCGTGCCGGCCTTGGCCGCGCGGAACGCCCAGTAGCCGCCCGCCGCCTGCTGGCGCGTGGTCGCCTTCCGGTTCCGCGCGAGCGCCGCGAAGAACCGTTCGGCCGCTTCGTAGCGTTCGAGCTTGTAGGCCGCCAAACCCGCGGTCCACTGGGACAGCGGCACCTCGTCGCCGGACCGTTCCGCCGCATTGGCGGCCAGGCCGAGCGCGGTCTTGGCCTTGCCCTTGAGGAACAACGCGAACGCCACCGTCTGGGCGGCCCGGTCATACGTTACGTCGTCGGCCAGGCGGGTGAACTCGCCGCTCGTCAGCAGCGCCTGCGCGCTCGCCGGGTCGCCGGACTGGATCGCCTTGCGCATCTTGCGCACCAGCTTCTCGATCCGCGCCTGCTCGGCGCCGAGCCCATCGTCCTCGAGCGGCGGAAGCGGCGGCGAGATGTCCTCGACCTCGAGCCCGAAGCTGCCGGCGCTCGGCTCGGCCGGCGCCGCGGCGCCCTCGGGGCGGCGCCGCTCGGCCAGCCGGTACAGCCGGTGACCGTTGGGATGGTCGCCGTATCGCTCGAGCCAGGCGGCCAGCTCGGGGTACGAGGTGCGGTACTTCGTCGGGTGCAAGTAGCGCTGGGCCAGTACGTGGCCGAGCAGGATGCGGTCGTCGAGCAGGGCGATCAGGGCGTCGGCTTCGGCCCAGCGGCCTTCCTCCTGAAGCGCGAAAACGCGGGCGTAACGCACCGTGTCCTGGGCGCCGAGGATGCGCGGCAAGCCCACGTCGTCGCGGATGTCCGTGGTGACGAGCGCGGCCTGGACGACCGGTCCAGCCGAGCGCGGCAACTGTTCGGCGCCGGCTGGCGCGGCGCCCAGAACCGCCCCGCCCAACGCCACGACGACGGCCATGCGGCGCGCCCACCCTGCTGGTGGCATGGTCGTTCCCCTCGGTCCGCTAGACTTGTTAATCGGTCCCGCCAGGATCATAGGGGATCAACCGGCCTCGGACAAGCACCGTTTCGAGTCATGGCCAATCATCTTGATCACAAGATTACTCTGTGTTTCTCGGAAATATTTCCGAATATCCGTCACGATAACGATGTATTTACCATTAATATTCATGTGCCCGGTAAAACTACGATCGCCATGACTTGACAGATTTCTAAAGTTGGACTCGTGCACCGTGACCATGCCCCGGCGGACCCGGCGCCCTCGGGCTCAGCGGCGCTGGGCGACCGTCAGGCCACCGAGCACCAGGGCGCCGGCCACCAGCAGAGCGAGCGACGGCCGTTCGTCCAGGACCGCGACGGCGAGCAGCAGCCCCGAGATCGGCTGCAGGAACTGGTAGAGGGCGATGCGCTGGATGCCGCCCCGCGCCAGGGCCCAATACCAGCCGATATAGCCGACGATCGAGGTGACCAGCGCGAGGTACAGCGTGGCCGACCACGGGACGACGCCCGCGCTGGGAAGCCCGGCGCCCGTCGCGGCGAGGACGGGAAGCAGGACCACGGCGCCGAAGCCCAACCCCCACAGCGTCGTGCCGAGGCTCGAGGTGCCGAGCTGGGTCGCGCGGGCGCCCACCACGTAGCCCGCGCCGACGATCAGCGCCGAGGCCGCGATCATCAGGTCGCCCTGCGCATCCGCCGGTCCGCCGGCGCCGGAAACACGGCCGCCGACCAGCAGCGCCTCGCCGCACAGCGCCACCGCGCAGCCGACGAACCAGCGTCGTCGCGGCCAGCGCCGTTCCACCACGGCGGCCCAGAACCCGGTGATCACGGGCAGGGCGGCGAGGATCAGCGCGCCGTGCAAGGCCGAAGTCCGTTGCTGGCCCACGCAGTAAATCAGCGGGAAGGCGACGAACCCGGCGAATCCCGCGACCGCGACCAGGACCATGGCGCGCGGTCCGCGCGGACGCGGCACGCGGAACGCCAGCGCCACGGCCAAGGCCGCCGCGCCGCCGACCACGGTGCGCAGCAAGGCCACCGTGATCGGGTCGATGGCGGCGACCGCCAGGCGGGTGGCGACCGGCGTGGCCCCCCACACCACCATGACCGCCAGCGCCACGGCAGGTGGCAGCAGCGAGGCGGCCGGCCTGATCACGCCTTGCGCAGTGGGTAAAGCTTGTCGCGGATGCCGAGCAGGTCGCGCCAGGTCTCGCGTTTCTGGGCGGGTTGGCGCAGCAGATAGGCCGGATGGAAGATCGCGGTGGCGTTGATCGGCGCGGCCAGGCCGCGGCATTGATATTTGTACCAATGGCCGCGCAGCCGGGTGATGCCCTCGGTCCGTCCCATCATCGCCTTGGCCGCGATGCCGCCGACGAACACCAGGACGCTCGGCTGCACCAGCACCACGGCGCGCTCGACGAAGGGAAGGCAATGGGCGATCTCGTCCGGGGTCGGGGTGCGGTTGCCCGGCGGGCGCCAGAAGATGACATTGGTGATCAGGGTTTCTTCGGTGCGGCTGAGCCCGATGGACCCGAGCATGCGGTCGAGCATGTGCCCGGCCGGGCCGACGAAGGGCAAGCCTTGGCGGTCCTCCTCGGCCCCCGGCGCCTCGCCGACCAGCATCAATTCCCCGTCCAGAACGCCGTCGTAGACCACGGTGTGGGTGGCGGTGCGCTTGAGCGCGCAGCCGTCATAGGCACGGATCGCGGCCGCGAGCTCCGCCATGGTCTGGCAGGCGTCGGCCGCCGCAACCGCGTCGTGGATCGCGCCTTGCCCTGGCTCTGCCGCGCGGGCTGGTGTGGCAACGGCGGGCGGCGGGGGCGCGGCGAAGCGATCGGCGGGAACGTCGCCGATGAGCTCGTCCGCGCCCATGGCGGCGTACCACTCGAGCAACGCGCGCGGATCGGCCATGGCCGAGCGTAGAGCAACATCCGATCGATTGGAACCATCGCGGTTTCAATTGATCGGATAAAGTTGCTCTAGATTCAACGCTGTAGAGCAGCTTTCCGCCGATCGGACGGTCGCCCGGAGCGAGCCTCCGATCGGGTGCTGCTCTAG
>CAZGYG010000042.1:0-20261 GCA_964530335.1 uncultured Rhodospirillaceae bacterium
CTGTCGTCGCGCTGGCGTCGGTGCAGACGCGCGCCCGGCAGCGCCGCGACGATCCGCCGCCCGACGTCAAGCCCCGCCGGCCCGATCACGACGACGGCGGTCGGTCGCTCCGTCATCGCCCCGCCTCGTCGCGCCGATGCACCAGGATCATGGAAAAGTAGGGCGCCCGGTCCTCGGCCACCTCGGCCAGGGCGCGCACGCGCTGGTCCGGCCGCGTCGCGTGCTCGACCAGGCTGGCCCGCGCGGTCAGGCCCAGGCGATCGAGCACCCGCTTGGTCCGGCCCAGGTGCCGACCGACCTTGACGATCGCCGCCACGTCGCCGGCGCCGAGCCGTGCCGCCAGCACGTCCTCGGGCAACGTCGCGGGCACGACGACCAGCACGTCGTCGCGTGCGGTGAGCGGCATGCCCGCCGCCGCCGGGCAGGCCACGAGCGAGGTCACGCCCGGCACCACCTCGACGCGGTAGCGCCCGGCCAGCCGGGCGAACAGGTACTGGAACGAGCCGTAGAAGAACGGGTCGCCCTCGCACAGCACCGCCACGTCGCGGCCCGCGTCCAGGTGGCCGCCGATCGCCGCCGCCGCCGGGCCGTAGACCTCGGGCGCGGGGAAGGTGGCGGGATCCAGCGACATGCGGATCGCGAGCTCGATCTTGGGCTCCTTCAGGTGCGGCTCGACGATGGCGCGCGCGAGAGAAGGCCCCTCGGGCGGCGCCGGGTACGCGAGCACCGGCGCGCGATCGAGCACCTTGAGCGCCTTGAGCGTCACGAGCTCCGGGTCGCCGGGCCCGACGCCCAGCCCCCACAGCGTGCCCGGGCTCACGGCTTGGCCGCGCGGAGCTGGGTGATCGGGGCGAGCGCCCGCCACACCAGAGTTTGGCCGACGGGCTCGGCGCGGCTGACCGCGATGCGCACGAGCTCGCCGCCGTGGGCCGCGCGGAACTCGGCAAGCCGCGCTTCGCCCTCGACCGTGACGGCGTTGGCGACCAGCGTGCCGTTGCCCAGCGCCGCCCAGCATGTTTCCAACAGGCCGGGCAGGGCGACGGCGCCGCCGACGAACACGGCGTCCGGTCGCTCGAGCCCGGCCAGCGCCTCGGGCGCGGCGCCTTCGACCACGCGCAGATCGGGCACGCCGAGCGCGGCGGCGTTGGCCGCGATCGTACGCGCCCGGGCATTGTCGCGCTCGACGGCGATGGCACGACTGCCGGGGGCGCCGCGCAACCATTCGATGGCGATCGAACCGGCGCCGGCGCCCACGTCCCACAAGAGCCGGCCGGGCAGCGGGCCGAGCGCGGCGAGCGTGGCCGCGCGCACCTCGCGCTTGGTGATCTGGCCGTCGTGGACGTAGGCGTCGTCGGGCAGGCCGGGGACCGAGGCGTAAGCGCGCGCGCCCGGGCCGGCCACCAGCTCGACCGCGATGGTCACGAGGTCCGCCGTCCGCCGCTCACCCCACGTGTCCGCCGTCGCTTCGTCGCGCGTCGCGCCGGGCCCGCCCATGTGGGCCAGCGCGACGATCCGGCTGGCGCCGTAGCCGGTCTCGGTCAAACGGCGCGCGACCGCGGCGGCGGTACCGCCGTCCTCGGCCAGAAGAAGCAGGCGCTGATCAGGGAAAAGGTGCGCGTTGAGCAGCGCGAGCGGCCGGCCGTGCAGGGTCAGGCAGCGGGTATCGGGCTCCGACCAGCCGAGCCGGGCGCACGCGAGCGCGAACGCCGAAGGCGCCGGCACGATGACCATCTCCGCGATGGGGAAGCGCCGCGCGAGCTTGGCGCCGATGCCGAAGTACATCGGGTTGCCGGTGGCCAGCACGGTGACAGGGCGCCCGCGCCGCTCGGCGATGGCGTCGATGGTGCGTTCGAGCGGGGTGTCCCACGTGATCGTTTCGACGCCCGCCCGCGCGCCGACCAGGGCCAGGTGGCGGGCGCCGCCGACCAGGGTCTCGGCACTGTCGATCAAGGCGCGCGCCGCCGGCGCGAGCGCCCCGATCCCGTCCTCGCCCAACCCGACCACCGCCAGCCAGGGCGTCATGGCCGGGCGAGCGCGTTGACGGCCGCCGCGGCCATGGCGCTGCCGCCGCGCCGGCCACGCACGACGATGTGCGGAAGCCCCGAGGCGATCAGCGCCTCCTTCGATTCGGCCGCGCCGACGAAGCCGACCGGCATGCCGATAATGAGCGCCGGCGGCGGCGCACCCGCGGCCACGAGCTCGAGCAGGCGGAACAGGGCGGTGGGCGCGACGCCGATGGCGACCAGCGCGCCCGCGAAATCGCCCCACAGTTCGACCGCCGTTGCCGCGCGGGTCGTGCCCGTGTCCCTCGCCAGCGCCACCGCGCGCGGATCGTCGAGCGTGCAGATCACCGGATTGCGCGCCGGCAAGGCCGCGCGGTTGATGCCCGCGGCCACGGCCGCCGCGTCCACCAGCACGGCCGCGCCGCGCCCGAGCGCCGCGCGCCCGGCCTCCGCCGCGCCCGGCGACGCAGCGATATCGGCGACCAGGTCGGTCATGCCCGAGGCGTGGATCAGGCGCACCGCGACCGGTTCCAACGCGGCCGGCAACGCGGAAAGTTCCGCCTCCGCCCGGATGATGGCGAACGAGCGCGCGGTGATCGCGTCGGGCGAACGCTCGTAGGCGACGGTCATGGTTCAGTCGCCCGGTTCCGCCCGCTTCGGCGTGGTGTGGTGGTGGTCGTGCCCATGGCCGTGCCCATGAGCGTGATCGTGGTCGTGTTGATGCGGATGCCGTTCGCCGTCGGTGCCGACGCCTTCCACGTGATGGTGGTGGCCGGCCTGCGGCTGGCCCACGTCGTCCTCGTAGCCGACGATCCGCTCGCGGTACTTGCAGGTCAGGCAGTTCATCAGGTTCAGCCCGTGGCCGATCTCGGCCACCCGGTCGGCCATCGCCTCGACCACCAGCGGGTGATCGTCCAGGTAGTGCGCCTTGACGAATTGGACGCCGGGATGGGCCGTCGCGACCTCGTCGACGTGGCGGTAGATGCGCTTGACCAGGACGCCGGTGAACAGGAAGTACGGGAAGACGACGACGCGGCCGAAGCCCATGCGCGCGGCGCGGGCGAACCCTTCCTCGGTCAATGGCGTGGTGACGCCCGAATAGCACACCTCGGCCCAGCCGAAGCCCATGCCTTCCCAAAGCATGCGCGCGAGCTTGGCGACGTTGCCGTTGGCGTCCGGGTCCGAGGTGCCGCGCCCGACCACGACCAGCAGCGTGTCCTTGCGCGCGACCTGGCCCGGCGCGGTTTTGAGCGCGGCGTCGATGCGCGCGGCGGCGGCGTTGATCAGCTTGGGCTCGATCGCCAACTCGCGGCCGTAATGGACGACGGTGTCCGCGCGCGCGCTCGCGAACGCGCTCAAAACCGACGGGATGTCGTTCTTGGCGTGGCCGGCGGCGAACAGCATGCCGGGGATCGCCAGGATCTCGCGGGCCCCGGCGGCGCGTAAGCCCTCGAGCCGGTCGCGAATGACCGGCCGGGCGAACTCGAGGAACGCGTGGTCCACGGGCGTCGGGTACAGCCGCTCGCCGAGCTTGGCCGCGACGCGCGCCAGTTCGCGGATCGCGTCGTCGTCGCGGCTGCCGTGGCCGCACAGCAGCACGGCGGTCTTGCTCATGGCTGATCCCCGTTGCGGGCGCCCGTGTCGTTGACCCGGGCGCGTCTCGGTTTCATGGTGGCTTCGTGATGGACGCCTTCGCGCCTCGCCCCGAAGCCGCGATCGTGCTGCTCGCCGCGCTGGCGCTCGATGCGCTGATCGGCGATCCGCTGGGCCGCGCCCACCCGGTCGCCCTGCTCGGTCGGCTGGTCGGAGCGCTCGACCGCCGGCTCAACCGCGCGCACCGTACGGCCGGGGCGCGCCGGGTGCGCGGCGCGCTCGCGGTCGCGGTCGTGGTCGCGCTCGCCGCCGGCGTGGGCGCGCTCGTCGCGTGGTTCGCGCGGGCGGCTCCGTGGGGCTGGCTCGCCGAGCTCCTGTTCGTGGCGACGCTCATCGCCCAGCGCGGCCTGTTCGACCATGCGCGCCGGGTCGGCCGCGCGCTCGACCGCGACGGGCTCGACGCCGGCCGCCGGGCGGTGGCCCACATCGTCGGGCGCGACGCGGCGGCGCTCGACGACCACGGCGTCGCGCGCGCCGCGATCGAATCGACCGCCGAGAACTTCGCGGATGGTGTCGTCGCGCCGGCGTTTTTCTACCTGCTGCTCGGGCCGGCCGGGATCGCCGCGTACAAGGCGATCAACACGCTCGACAGCATGATCGGGCATATGACCGAGCAACACCGCGACTTCGGCCTCGTCGCCGCGCGGCTCGACGACGCGGCAAGCTGGCTGCCGGCGCGGCTCGCCGCGCTGCTGCTGGTGCTCGCCGCCGTGTTCACGCCGACCGCGGCACCCTGGCGCGCGTGGGTCACGGTGCGCCGCGACGGGCGCAAGCACGCCTCGCCAAATGCCGGTTGGCCCGAGGCGGCCATGGCCGGGGCGCTCGACCTCGCGCTCAACGGCCCGCGCGCCTACCACGGCGTCGCGGGCGACCAGCCGTGGATCGGCACGGGGCGGGCGCGCGCGACAGCCACCGACATTCGCCGCGCGCTTTATCTGTACGCCGTGGCGTGCGGCCTGCTCGCGGCCGGCGCGCTGGGGCTGGTGGCCCTGGGCTGATCGGGTCATCGGGCGGACGCGATGGCGAGGAGTTGGTCGAGGTCGAGCGCCGACTCGACCGTCGCGGCCAACTCGTCGAGAGCCGCATCGACGGTCGCGTCGTAGGCGAGCGTGCTGGTCGCGCCAAGCCCGGCCAGGAAGGCGGCGCGGAAGCCGTCGGCGGCGAACAGCCCGTGCAGGTAGCAGCCCATGATCCGGGCATTGGCCGAGCGGGCGCCGTGGGCCTTGCCCGCGAGTTCGAGCATCGGGTTCTCGAGCCCGGGGCCGTCACTCTCGCCCATGTGCATCTCGTAGCCGCTGACCCGCTGCCCGGTCGCCAGGTCGCGCCCCGAGGACTCGGCCAGGCGCTTCTGCGGGCCGATCCTGGTCGTGATCGGCAGCAAGCCAAGCCCCGGCGTCGTCCCCGGCGGCCCTTCGATGCCGGTTTCGTCGATCACGGCCTGGCCCAACATCTGATACCCGGCACAGATCCCGAGGATCTTGCCGCCGCGCCGCGCGTGGGCGCGGAGGTCCACGTCCCAGCCTTCGGCGTAGAGCGCCGCGAGGTCGGCCCTGGTCGCCTTCGATCCGGGCAGGATCACCAGGTCCGCGTCGCCCGGCAGCGGCTTTCCGGGCGGCACCAGTTCGACCGTGACGCCGGGCTCGAGGCGCAGCGGGTCGAGGTCGTCGAAGTTGGCGATGCGCGGCAGCCGGGGCACCGCGATCTTGACCGGGCGCGGCGCGGCCCGGGCGGGCGCTTCGTCGAGCGCCACGCTGTCCTCGGCCGGCAGGCGCGCCGCGGCCGGGGCGTAGGGCACGACGCCGAGGCAGGCAAGCCCGGTGCGCCGGGTCACCTCGGCCGTGGCGCCGTCGAACAGCGTTGGGTCGCCGCGGAACCGGTTGACGACGAACCCCTTGATGCGCGCCCGCTCGTCCGGTTCGAGCAGCGCATAGGTGCCGACCAGGCTGGCGATGACCCCGCCCCGGTCGACGTCGCCGACCAGCACCACGGGCACCCCGGCCGCGGCGGCGAACCCCATGTTGGCGATGTCATGGGCGCGCAGATTAACCTCGGCGGGGCTGCCCGCGCCCTCGATGAGCACCAGGTCGGCCTCGGCCTCGAGCCGGGCGAAGCTTTCGATCACCCGGGGCAGCAGCCGGGGCTTCCAGGCGCGATAATCGGTGGCCGTCGTCTGGCCGGCGACCTGGCCCTGGACCACGATCTGGGCGGTGCGATCGGACTGCGGCTTGAGCAGCACCGGGTTCATGTCCACCGTCGGCGGGGTGCGGGCGGCGCGGGCCTGCAACGCCTGGGCCCGGCCGATCTCGCCGCCCGCCGCCACGGCCGCGTTGTTCGACATGTTCTGCGGCTTGAACGGGCGCACGGCCAGTCCGCGTCGGGTGTAGGCGCGCGCCAGCGCCGCCACCAGCAGAGACTTGCCGACGTGGCTGGCCGTGCCCTGCACCATGAGCGCGGGGCAGGGGCTATTCGCTCGGTCGGACAAGCGCGTCCCTCAGGCCGTCGGCGCCGGGGTGGCTCGCGACGTCCTCGTAGATGATCTGGCGCGAGGTGTAGCGCGTGCCGTAGTAGCGCTGGTTCGCGTCCTGGTCCGCGACCATCACCGCGCCCTCGAACGAGACGCCGGCGAACGCGCCCTCGCTCTTGGCGAAGGCGTAGATGTCGGCATCCAGGTTGGTCGTCGTCGAGGCCTCGGCGCCGCCGCCGAAGTTGGCGATGGCGAGCCCGGCGTCGGCGCCGAATTTCACGTTATCGCTCATGGCGAGCTCGAGCCCGTCCTTGGTCATGAACAGGAAGATGACCTGGGAGGCGGAGATGCCGATCTGGAAGCCGATCGAACCGGCGCCGAAATCGTAGAACGCGGGATAGCCCCAGCGCCCGGTTTCCGCGTCGCGGCGCAGCAGCACGCCTTCGCCGCCTTCGCCGCCCAGGATAAACCCCGCCTTGACGAGCTGGGGCACGATCAGCGCGCCGAAGCTCTTGGGCAGCAACTCGTTGAGCTTGGCGTAGTCCGGGTCACGCCGCATCAGCGCGACCGCGTCCTTGGCGCGTTCGACAATGACTTGCTCTTCCTCCTGGGCGCGGGCGGGATCGCCGGACACGAGCGCGAGCGTGAGCACGGCGACGGATACGATGACGCGGAACATGGCAGGTCTCCCTTCGGGTTGGCCCCCCAACTCAGAACTCGATTCCCGGTTGCGCCTTCACCCCGGCGCGGAACGGGTGCTTGATGAACGTCATCTCGGTCACCAGATCAGCGGCGGCGATCAGGGCCTCGCTCGCGTTGCGCCCGGTGACGACGACGTGCAGGCCCGGCGGGCGCTGGCCGAGCGTGGCCAGAACCTCGTCCTGCGGCAGGTAGCCGTAGCGCAGCACGATGTTGAGCTCGTCGAGCACGATCACCTTGTAGCGCGGATCGGCGATCATCGCCTTGGCCGCGTCCCACGCGTGTTGCGCCGCGGCGATGTCGCGCTGGCGGTCCTGGGTTTCCCATGTGAAGCCTTCGCCCATGGTGCGGATCGTCACCTGGTCGCCGAAGCGTTCGAGCGCCCGGCGCTCGCCGGTCTGCCACCTGCCCTTGACGAACTGCACGATGCCGATGGCGAAACCGTGGCCGAGCGCGCGCAGCACCAGGCCGAACGCCGCGGTCGACTTGCCCTTGCCCTTGCCGGTGTGGACGATCAGCAGTCCCTTCTCGATGGTCTTGGACGCCACGATGCGGTCGCGCACGGCCTTCTTCTTGGCCATCTTCTCGGCGTGGCGGCGGTCGAGCTCCGCCTCGTCGAGAACGTCCTTCCGCCCGGTTTCTTCCATCGCTTAGACCAGCGCGACGACGGCGTAGAACACGACCAGGTCGTAGCCGAGGTGGGCGGCGATCGCGGCCTCGATGCCCTGACGCCAGTAGAGCCAGCCGAACAGCAGCCCGGCGGCCATGCGGAAGCTGGCCTGGACCAGCAACCCGCCCGGCCCCATGCCGGCGTGCGCCAGGCCGAACAGGATGGCGGAGATGACGATGCCGCCCCACGCCACCATGGCCTCGTCGGGCGCTGCTTTCCACGAATGGACGAGCCGGCGCAATTGCGCGATGACCCAGGCGATCCCCGACATCAGGCCGAAGCGGAACATCAGCTCCTCGGCCGCGCCGCCGTAGAGCGCGAAGGCGATGCCGCTCCACCACGGCAGGACCGACGCCTCGGCCCCGGCGGGAGCCTCGGTGTTGAACATGGCGAGCAGCACGGCGACCGCCGCGAGCGCGAGCACGGCGCCCTGCGCGCCCGCGCGGGCGAGCGGGCGGACATCGGGCCGTTCGCCCCGCAGCCACGCCTCGACGAACGGCGCGCCGAAGCCGAGCCGCGAGCCCATGGCCCAGCCCGCCAGCGTGGCCACGCCGACGGCCAGCGCGAGCGCGCCCAGCACCGGGGCGACGCCAGCCGATTGACCGCCCCACTGGGGCAGCGACGGCGCCAGGTAAGCGAACGGCAGCGCGGCGACGACCGCCGCCGCCCACAGCGCCAGCGCGGCGCGCCACGACATCGCGGGCAGCGCGCGCATCATGCCGCCTCGGCGTCCGGGTCGCGGCCCTCGGCCAGCGCCGCCAGCACCCGGTGGGTCGCGTTGGCGTGCGGTCGCCACAGGCCGCGCGCCACGGCCTCGGCCAGCCGCGCCGCCATCTCGGCCAGCGCCGCCGGGTTGTGCCGGCGCAGGAAGCCGAGCACGTCGGCGTCGCGCAGGTACGCCTCGTAGACCGCGTCGAAGTGCCGGTCATCGACCACGCCGGCGGTCGCCTGGAACGCGAACAGGTAATCGACCGTCGCCGCCATCTCGGCCGCGCCCTTGTAGCCGTGGCGCATGACCCCGGCGATCCACTTGGGGTTGGCGGCGCGCGCCCGCACGACCCGGCCGATCTCGTCGCGGAGCGTGCGCACCTTGGGCACATCGGGGCGGCTGGTGTCGGTGTGGTAAAGCCGCGGCTCGGCGCCCGAAAGCGTGGCGACACTCGCCGCCAGCCCGCCCTCGAACTGGTAGTAATCGTCGCTGTCGAGCAGGTCGTGCTCGCGGTTGTCCTGGCTGTGCAGCACCGCCTCGACCTGGGACAGCCGGCGGCGCAGGTCGTCGTGGGCGGCCTCGCCCTCGCGCCCGGCCGCGTAAGCGAAGCCGCCCCACGCCACGTAGGCGGCGGCGAAGTCGGCGCGCTCGGTCCAGCCCCGTTCGTCGATCAGCGCCTGCAACCCGGCGCCGTAGGCCCCCGGGCGCGAGCCGAACACCCGGGTGGTCGCGCGCCGCAGCGCGGCCTCGGCGCCGATACCCTCGCGCTCGAGCGCCGCCGCCTCGATGCGCGCGCGCGCCGCCAGCGGATTGTCCGCCTCGGGCTCGTCCAGCGCCGCCACCGCGCGCGCCGCCGAATCCACCAGGTCGATCAGGTTGGCGAAGGCGTCGCGGAAGAAGCCCGAGACCCGAAACGTCACGTCGACGCGCGGGCGCCCGAGCACGGCCGCCGGCAGGATCTCGAACCCGGTCACCCGGCCGGTCGTGGCATCCCAGGTCGGGCGCGCGCCCATCAGCGCGAGCGCCTGGGCCACGTCGTCGCCGCCGGTGCGCATGTTGGCGGTGCCCCACGCCGAGAGCGCGACCCGGCCGAGCCACCGGCCGGTATCCTGGAAATGACGCTCGACCAGCCGCGCCGCCGCCTGCCAGCCGAGCCGCCAGGCGGCGTGCGTCGGCACCGACCGGGTATCGACCGAATAGAAGTTGCGCCCGGTCGGCAGCACCTCGGGCCGGCCGCGGGTGGGCGCGCCCGACGGACCCGGCGCCACGAACCGGCCGTCGAGCCCGGCAAGGAGCGCGCGCATCTCGGCCGCGCCGCACGCCTCGAGCGCCGGGCGCAGGCGTTGGTCGATCCAGTGAACGACCGCCGACGTGCGCGTCCATGCCGCGTCGCATGGCGCCGCGCCGGCCGCCAGCCGTGTGCCCAGCGCCTCGAGCCGCTCGACCGTGTCGCCGGCAGTCCGCCAACCTTCCGCCGGGCCCAGGGCGTCGGGGCGCGGACCGGGCCACGGCGCCGCCATATCGGTGTCGAGCGGATCGAAGCCGAGGCCAAGGTCGGCGGCCAGCGCCCGGACGAGCGAGGCGTCGGGGCCTTCGCCCGCGCCGCGCGGCACCCGGGCGAGCGCGGCGATCAGCTCGGGCATCGCGCCGCCCTCGGGCGTGCGGCCGAACACGTGCAGGCCGTCGCGGATCTGCATCTCCTTGATCTCGCACAGGTAGCCGTCGAGCTTGGCGAGCGCCGCGCCGGCACCGTCACGCGCGGCGATGCCGACGTCGCGGTCGAGCCCGGTATCGCGCGCGAGCTCCAGGATGTCGCCGGCCAGCACCGGCAGCCGGCGGGCGTCGAGCGTCGCGGCCTCGTGGTACTCGTCGATCAGGCGTTCGAGCTCGGCCAAGGCCCCGTAGCTGCCGGCGCGGGTTAAGGGCGGCGTCAGGTGGTCGACGACCACGGCCTGGGCGCGCCGCTTGGCCTGGCTGCCTTCACCCGGGTCGTTGACGATGAACGGATAAAGGTGCGGCAGCGGCCCCAACGCCGCCTCGGGGAAGCACGACTGGGACAGCGCGAGCGCCTTGCCCGGCAGCCATTCCAGGTTGCCGTGCTTGCCGAAGTGGACGATCGCGTGGGCGCCGAAGCCAAGCCGCAGCCAGGCGTAGAACGCCAGGTAGCCGTGCGGCGGCGGCAGGGCGGGGTCGTGATAGCTCGCGGTCGGGTCGATGTTGTAGCCGCGCGCCGGCTGCACGGCGACCGCGACGTTGCCGTAGCGCACGACCGACAGGGCGAAGCGGGGGCAACTCGTGGCCTCGGCGCGGAAGAAGGGGTCGCGTTCGGGCGCGCCCCAGCGCGCCTCGACCGCGGTTCGCACCGGTTCGGGCAACCCGGCGAAGAACGCGGCATAATCGGCCAGAGGAAGGGCCTCGCGCTCGATCCGCCAAGCGGGGGCGTTGGTCGGGCCGGCCAGCAAATCCGCCATCAGGGCCTCGCCGTCCGCCGGCCGGCCTTCGACCCGATAGCCGGCCCCGGCCAATGCCTCCAGCGCGCCCGCGACGCTCGCTGGCGTGTCCAACCCGACGCCGTTGCCGATCCGTCCATCCCGATTGGGGTAGTTGGCGAGCACCAGCGCGATGCGGCGTTCGGCTGGCTGCGCGTGGCGCAGACGCAGCCACGCCGCCGCCAGATCGGCGACGAAATCCACCCGGTCGGCGATCGGGCGGTGGCCGACAACGACGCACTCGGTCGCCGAGTCGACGCGGCGCGGCGCCTTGAACGAGACGGCGCGGGTGATAATCCGCCCGTCGAGTTCGGGCAGCGCCACGTTCATGGCCACGTCCTGGGGCGAAAGCCCGCGCGTGCCGGCGCGCCAGGACTCCTCGGTGCCGCCGGCCAGTACGACCTGGAACACCGGACCGTCCACCGCGTCGAACGGCGCGGGCGGGTGCGCCGGTACGTCGGTTGCGCCGGTAGCGAAGGCCCCGGTGGCGAAGGCGTCGGTGGCGAAGGCCCCGGTGGCGAACGCTGTCGTGTTGAGCACCAGCTCGGCGCCCGCCTGACCTAGCGTGTCGGCGACGAAGCCGGCGGCGATCGGGTCCTTGAGGCTGTGCGCGAACAGCGGCAGCGGCGCGAGCCCGCGCGCCGCGAGCGCCTGGATCAGGGCATCGATCGGCGCGGTGTCGCCGGCCTGGACGAGGGCGCGGTAGAACACGAGCGCGGCGACCGGCGCGTCGCGTGCGACCCGGGCGCGCCATTGGTTCACGTCGGCCAGGTGGGCGCCCGGCCAGTAGATTCCGGCGCGCGCCACGGGCACCGGTTCGGCCCACGCCGTGCCGTCCCCGATCAGGGTCGCGGCAAAACCGAGCGCATTGCGCGCGTTGGCGCCGCCGCCGTGGCTCAAGTAACGCCACAGCCGCAGGGCGGCCTCGGCGCCGACCGTGCCGCGCTCGATCAGGTCCGCATCGGGCTTGTCGTCGCCGGGCAGCAGCGCGATGGCCGGTCCGCCGGCGCGCGCCAGCGCCGCGAGCTGATCGACGCCGTAGCTCCAGTAGCTCGCGCCGCCGAGCAGGCGCACGATGACCAGCCTGGACTTCGCCAGCACCTTGTCGAGGTAGAGGTCCACCGACATCGGGTGGCGGAGCTGCATCAGGTTGGCCAGGCGCAGCGACGGGAAGCCCTCGCCCAGCGCCGCGCGCGCGCCGGCCAGCAGCGCGAGCTCGCTGTCGGCCGCGCTCAGGATCACGATGTCGCCCGGCGTCTGCGCCAGATCGACCGCCTCGTCGGTGACGATCTGGCCGGGCAGGGTGGCGAGCAGGTGCATGGCTCAGCCGTTCGCCCGGCCGGGTGAGATGCCCGTGATCGCGGCCGCGATGGCGGCGCGGTCGAGGCCCCTCTGGCCGATCACCACCAGCCGGCACCGCGCCTCGCCGTCGCGCCATGGCCGGTCGAAGTGGGCTTGCACGCGCGTCCCCACCGCCTGGATGACGTGCCGGGCGGGATGGCCGGCGATGGCGACGAAGCCCTTGAGGCGCAGGATCGGGAACAGGGTAAGCGCGCGCCTGATCCGGTCGTGCAACGCGCCCGCGTCGGCGACCGGGTCGAAGCCGACGGCGAAGCTCTCGAAGTCGTCGTGCTCGTGGGCGAGCCCGACGGCGTCGTGGCACGACGGACGCCCGTCCAGATCGGCCTCGGCCCCGGCCTCGAGCCCGAGCAGCACGGCGGCGTCGATGCGGCCGTGGGCGGTGGCGATGACGCGCACCGGGCGCGGGCTGGCGGCGGCGACGCGCGCCTCGGCTCGCGCCACGCCGGCCGCGTCGGTCAGGTCGGCCTTGTTCAGCACCACCAGGTCGGCGCACGCGATCTGGTCGACGAACACCTCCTCGATCGGATCGTCGTGGCCGAGCGCCGGATCGGCCCGGCGCTGGGCGGCCAACGCCGCCGCGTCCGCCACCACGCCGCCGTCGGCCAGCGCGGCGGCATCGACCACGGCGATCACGCCGTCCACGGTCAGCCGCGTCGCCACCTCGGGCCAGCCGAACGCCTTGACCAGCGGCTTGGGCAGCGCGAGCCCCGAGGTTTCGATGACGATGTGCTCGGGCGGCCGCGGTCGCCCGAGCAGCTTCAGCATGGTCGGCAGGAACTCATCGGCGACGGTGCAGCACAGGCAACCGTTGGCCAGCTCGACGATGTCGTCCTCGCCGCAGCCCGAAAGCCCGCACGCGGCGAGCAGGCCGCCGTCGACGCCCACCTCGCCGAACTCGTTGATGACCAGCGCGATGCGCCGGCCGCGCGCGGTCTCGATCAAATGCCGGATCAGCGTGGTCTTGCCGGCGCCGAGAAACCCGGTCACCACGGTCGTCGGGATCTTCGTGGGCAGGGTCATGACGTCTCCGCGCCGCCCTTGAGCGTCATGGCCAAGCCGGCGGCGACGAACACGACGCGCGCGGCCGCCGCCGCGACCTTCTGGTTGAGCCGCCCGGCGGCGTCGCGAAAGCCGCGCGCCAAGGCATTGTCGGGCACGATCCCGAGCCCGACCTCGTTGCTGACCAGGATCGCGGGCCCGGGAAGATCGTCGAGGGCGAGCGCCAGCCGATCGCCTTCGGTGTCCGCGTCGCGCCCGGCGTCGATCAGGTTGGAAAGCCACAGGGTCAGGCAGTCGACGACGACGACGCGGTCTTCGCCGCACGCGGCGGCGAGCCCGTCGACCAGGGCCAGCGGTTCCTCGATCGTCGTCCAGCGGTTGCCGCGCCGGGCCCTATGCCGGCGGATGCGTTCGGCCATCTCGGCATCGCCGGCGGTCGCGGTCGCCAGATACACGGGCGCGCGGCCGCTCGCCTCGGCGAGGCGCAGGGCGTGGGCGCTCTTGCCCGAGCGGGCGCCGCCCAGCACCAGGGTTGCGCGGGGCATCGGCGGCGGGAACGTCGTAACGGCGGGCACGCGGGGTCCTCCCTCCGAGGATGGCGTCACAACGGCGCTGAGATCTCCTGGCTCGGGGTCAACGACCGCGGCTCCCTTCCCGGCGCGATCGCATCGCCGCCAGTGGATGTTCGCCGCGGCCTCGCCGCTTACAGTTGCGGGGGCAGCGCCGGCCTGGCGATCGCTCGCTTCACCGGCTTCCCTCATCTCGCCGTACCGGACGCTAGCATGGCCCGGGACGCGGCGGCTACTTCGCCGCGAGGTTGATCCAGCCGATGCGCCATGCGTCGCCGCCGGCGGTCCCGCTCACGTGGTCGAGCCGGGTGGTCGCCAGGTTCGCGGTCGAGACGCGCAGCGCCACTTCCGGGTCGAGCCCCAGCGCGTGGGCGACGGCCGCGCGGATGGTGCCGCCGTGGGCGACGCACACGATGTCGCGCCCCGAGTGGGCGGCGGTCAGCCGGTCGATCACGGGTACGGCGCGGGCGATCAGCTCCTCGAAGCTCTCGCCACCGGGCGGGCGGTGCCGCGCGGGCGCGAGCCAGAAGTAGTGCCCGCCGACCTCGCGATCGACCTCGGCGTAGGTGCGGCCGTGCCAGTCGCCGAAGTCCTGCTCGCCGAGGCCGCGTTCGACCACGGGCTCGGTGTACATGAGCCCCGCGTCGCGGATCGCGGCCGCCGTCTGCCTGGCCCGCGTCAGGTGGCTGGTCACCCACACGGCACCTTGCGGCAGATGGCGGGCGAGCGCCTGGAACGCCGGCAGATCGCTCACGTCGGCGACGGGGTCGGTCGCGCCGTAGATGGTGCCGGCCGGGTTGATGACCGGCGCGTGGCGCACCCACCACCAGCGGGTGATGGTCAGGCTCACGCCAAGGCCGCCACGGCGTAGAGGACTAAGAGCTCGGTCACCTGCTGGGCGGCGCCGAGGATGTCGCCGGTCTGCCCGCCGAACAGGCGCCGGGCGAGCGCCATGACCAGCCAGAGCGCGAGACCGCCGACGACGAGCGCGACGACGGTCGCGAGCAGACCGACCGCCGGCCACGCGATCATGGTGGCGATGACCACGGCGGCGAGCACCGCCTCGACCGTCGGCGTGCCGGCCGCATGGCCGAGCCCGTCGGCCCGCGCCGGCGGCAACGCCTGGAGCAGGAGCGCTAGCCCGGCGCGGCTCAGCGCCCCGGCGGCGATCAGCGCGCCGAGCGCCGCCGGCGAACCGAGCTCGGCCAGCGCGGCGACACGGCCGAGGACGACGACGATGAGCGCGAGCATGCCGAACGCGCCGATCCCGGAATCGCGCATGGCGACGAGCCGCGCATCCCGGCCGCCGCGCGCGCCGAGCCCGTCGGCGGTGTCGGCCAACCCGTCCTCATGGAGCGCGCCGGTCAGCACGGCGATGGCGGCGATGGCGGCGACGGCGGCGGCGAACGGCCCGAGCCCGAGCCCGTGCGCCAGCATGTAGACCACGCCGCCGATGCCGCCGACGAGCGCGCCGGCGACCGGGAACGCCCAGGCGGCGCTCGCTAACGGCAGCCGTCCCGCGCCGATCGGCAGGATGGTGAAGAAGCCGACGGCGGCGGCCAGACCGGCGCGCCAATCGGGTTCGTGCTCCCCTCCGGGTTCGCGCTCGGGTTCGCCTTCGAGGTGTCCGGGGTCGCTCATGGCCATGAGGAGTTTCCAACGCTCGGCGCCTCTGTTACCCGAGCGCCTTGCGCCGCACAACCGGGGCGGCGCACAACCCCAGCCATGCCGACGCCCACAGGCTTCGCCGAGCTCCGACGGCTGCTCGCCGATCTGCCCGGCCCCGACGCGGCGGCCGAACGCGCCGTTGCCGAACGCGAGTCGCGGCTGACCAAGCCGGCGGGCTCGCTCGGCCGGCTCGAAGGCCTCGTGCGCTGGCTCGCCGCGTGGCAAGGCCGGCATCCGCCCGGCGCCGAACGGGTGCGCATCGTCGTGTTCGCCGGCAACCACGGGGTGGTGGCCCAAGGCGTGTCGGCGTACCCCGCGGCGGTGACGGCCCAGATGGTCGCCAACTTCGAGCGCGGCGGCGCCGCGATCAATCAGCTCGCCGGGATCGTGGGCGCCGAGCTCCGCGTCGAGGCGCTGGACCTGGAAACACCGACCGTCGATTTCACGACCGGTGCTGCGATGTCCGAGTCCGCGTGCGTCGCGGCAATCGCCCGGGGCATGGCGGCGGTCGAGGCGGGGCTTGACCTGCTCGTGGTCGGCGAGATGGGGATCGGCAACACGACCGCCGCGGCGGCGCTCGCCCATGCGTTATTCGGCGGCACGACGGCCGATTGGGCCGGGCGCGGCACCGGGATCGACGATGCCGGGCTCGCGCGCAAGATCGCCGTGCTCGACGCGGCCAAGGCGCTCCATGGCGCCCATCTCGCCGATCCGTTCGAGGCGCTCCGCCGGGTCGGCGGGCGCGAGCTCGCGGGCGTGGCCGGCGCCGTGCTCCAGGCGCGCCGGCTCCGGGTGCCGGTGCTGCTCGACGGCTACGTCACCACGGCGGCGGCGGCGGTGCTCGAACGCGCGCGGGCCGGCGCGCTCGACCACTGCCGGCTCGGGCATTGCTCGGCGGAAGCGGGGCACGCCCGGCTGGCCGCCGCGCTCGGGCTCGAAGCGATCCTCGACCTCGGGATGCGGCTGGGCGAAGGCTCGGGCGCCGCGCTCGCGGCCCTCGTGGTCAAGGCGGCCGCCGGCATCCACGCCGGCATGGCCACCTTCGCCGAGGCCGGGGTGGCCGAGAAGGCGTAGAAACAGCCCCCTGGAAACCCCGGTGCGCGCACACCATTAGAGTCCTTGTTCCGGCACGCCGCACACCCGCACGAAAGGAACGCACATGGGCAAGAACCGCAAGGCCCGCGTCGTGGGCTTCAATCACGTCGCGCTCGAGGTCGGCGACATCGACGAGGCGCTTGCCTTCTACGGTCGGCTTTTCGAGTTCGAACTGCGCGAGCGGAGCGAGGACATGGCGTTCATCGACCTGGGCGACCAGTTCATCGCGCTGTCCAAGGGCCGGCGGCAGGCGCCCGACGACGATCGGCATTTCGGCCTGGTGGTCGACGACAAGCCGGCGGTCAAGCGGCGGTTGGACAAGGAGGGCATCCCGGTCCTGCCGGGTCCGTTCCTCGATTTCCGCGATCCCTGGGGCAACCGGATCGAGATCGTCGGCTACCGGAACATTCAGTTCACCAAGGCGCCCCACGTGCTCCGCGGCATGGGGCTCGAGCTCAAGAAGTCGAGGCAGGCGATCGACGAGCTGGCCGCGAAGGGCATGGCGCCGGATTAGGCGTAGAGCGGGATGAGATTATACCAACGGCCCTCTATGCTGACCTGTCCGATCCCTTTCTGGTCCGTCATCGCGAGCCGAAGGCGAAGCGATCCAGGGCCGCCACGCCGGTTCCTACAGGCCCTGGATGGCTTCGTCGGGCTTCCGTTGGGGCGGGGGCACCGCCCCAACGCCTCGCCATGACGGCTTTCATTGGGAGGAGTCGATAACAGGGGCCGTTGGTATTAGATGTGATCGGGCCGTTCCCCCTTCGACCCGCCTTCGCGAAGCCCGTCTTCAAGGCACCGGCGCGGCGGCTTTACGCTTCGGCGGGCGAAGGAAGGGACGCGCCCTTCGGGCGTTGGGGCGGGGGGCAACCGCCCCAACGCCTCACCGCGAACGGCAATTCTCAATGCCGTTCGTCCTGAGGAGCCGCGAAGCGGCGTCTCGAAGGACGAGCCGCGGCCGGGTCTTCGTGAATCAATCCCGCTTTCGCGGCGCGGTCCGCGCGGTCAGGCCGCGCCGGTCTCGAAGGCGTCGGCGAACGCGGCGAGGCTCGTGAAGCGCAGGTCGGGCTTGACCGGACCCGGCGGGGCGCCGGTCGCGCCGGCTCCCGTCTTGCCCGCCCGGCGGTCGATCCAGCAGGTCGTGAGCCCGATCGCCTTGGCCGGGGCGTGATCGTGGCGCAGGCTCTGGGCGACGTGCACAAGGTCGCCGGGGCCGAAGCCCAGCGCCTTGAGGAACCCCAAGAGGTACGCGAAGTTGCGCGGCGACGGCTTGTAGCTGCCGATGTCCTCGGCGGTCAGCACGCCGTCGAACGCGACGCCGAGACGTCGGTTCGAGCCGGCGAAGCTCAGCCGGTCGACGTTGGAGAGGATCACCAACTTGGCGCGGCGCTTGAGCCGCGAAAGCGCCTCGGCGCTGTCGGGGAACGCCGGCCAGTCGGGCACCGAGGCGCCGAATGCCCCGGCCTCCGCCGCCGTCATCGGCGCGCCCAGGGCCTGGCCCAGGGCCAACACCACCGCGCCGAGCAAGTCGCGGTAGGGGCGCGTCGGGTTCTGCTCCTCCAATGGTTCCTCCACCCGGGCGAAGGCGGCCAGCAATGCGTCGTCGGCGATCTCGAGCCCGGTGCGCGCCCGCCACGGCCCGAGAGCGGTCACAATCCCGCTCTCCCAGTCGATCAGCGTGCCGTAGCAGTCGAAGCTCAGCACCTTGATCGCCTCGAAGCTCATGTTCCGCCCCGCCACTTCGCTCTCAGGCGGCGCGGGCTTCCGCGTGGTCGAGGAACCAGCCGTAGGTCCGGGCCAGCCCCTCGGCGAGCCCGATGCGCGACCGCCAGCCGAGGCGGCTGAGCCGGCCGACGTCGAGCAGCTTGCGCGGCGTGCCGTCCGGCTTGCTGGCATCGAAGCGGAGCTCGCCCGCGAACCCGACGATCTCGCACAACAGGCTGGCGAGCTCGGCGATGGTCAGGTCCTCGCCGCAGCCGACGTTGACGTGGCCCTCGTCCGAGTAGCCGACCAGCAGGTGGACCAGCGCGTCGGCGCAATCGTCCACGTGCAGGAACTCGCGGCGCGGCCGGCCGCTGCCCCACACGGTCAGCGTCGCGTCGCCGCGCGCCTTGGCCTCGTGCGCCTTGCGCATCAGGGCGGGCACGACGTGGCTGGTGGTCAGGTCGAAGTTGTCGCCCGGGCCGTAAAGGTTGGTCGGCATGGCGGCGATGTAGTCGCGGCCGTACTGCCGGCGGTACGCCTGGCACAGCTTGATGCCGGCGATCTTGGCCACCGCGTACCACTGGTTGGTCGGCTCGAGCTGGCCGGTCAGCAGCGCCTCCTCGGCGATCGGCTGGGCGGCGTCGCGCGGGTAGATGCACGACGAGCCCAGGAACAGCAGCCGGCCGACGCCCGCGCGGTGCGCCGCGGCGATGACGTTGGTTTCGATCTGCAGGTTGTCGACCAGGAAGTCGACCGGCGCCCGGTCGTTGGCGACGATGCCGCCGACCCGCGCCGCGGCGACGATCACCGCGTCGGGGCGTTCCGCCGCCAGCCAGCCCTCGACCTCCGCCTGGCGGGTCAGGTCCAGCCGGTCGCGCCCGACCGTCAGCACGTGGCACGGCTCGCGCTCGAGCCTTCGTATCAAGGCGCTGCCCACCATGCCGCCGTGGCCGGCGACCCAGACGCGCCGGCCCGCCAGGCCGAACACGGGCTCAGCCACGGGCCGGTCCTCGCTGGCCGGGCCCGGCCAGCGCCGCCACGTCGGCCTCGACCATCTCGCGCACCAGTTCGGCGAACGTGGTCTTGGGCTGCCATCCCAGGCGGTCGCGCGCCTTGGTCGCGTCGCCCAGCAGGAGCTCGACCTCGGTCGGGCGGAAGTACCGGGGGTCCACCCGCACCAGCACGCGGCCGTCGGCGGCGTCGAACCCTTCTTCCGCCGTGCCCTTGCCGCGCCATTGCAGCGTGCGCCCGACGCAGGCGAATGCCCGCTCGGCGAATTCGCGCACGCTGTGGGTCTCGCCGGTGGCCAGCACGTAGTCGTCGGCCCGGTCCTGTTGCATCATCAGCCACATGCCTTCGACGAAATCCCGCGCGTGACCCCAATCGCGCTTGGCGTCCAGGTTGCCGAGGGCAAGGGGTTCCTGGCGGCCGCGGGCGATGGCGGCGGCGGCAAGGGTGATCTTGCGGCTGACGAAGGTTTCGTCCCGGGTCGGCCCTTCGTGGTTGAACAGGATGCCGTTCGAGGCGTGCATGTCGTAGGCCTCGCGGTAGTTCACGGTGATCCAGTAGGCGTACAGCTTGGCGACCGCGTAGGGACTGCGCGGGCGGAACGGCGTCGTCTCGCGCTGCGGCGTCTCGGCCACCTTGCCGTAAAGCTCGGAGGTCGAGGCCTGGTAGAAGCGCGCGTCCTTTTCCCGCTTCAGGATGCGGATCGCCTCGAGCACCCGGAGCGCGCCCATGCCATCGGTATCGGCGGTGTATTCCGGCGTCGCGAAGCTGACCTGGACGTGGCTCTGGGCGGCCAGGTTGTAGATCTCGGTCGGGTGCGTCTCGGCGACCAGGCGGATGAGGTTGGTCCCGTCGGTCATGTCGCCGTAGTGCACGTGAAAGCGCCCGTCGGCCCCGGGCGGGCCCTGGATCAAATGGTCGATGCGACCGGTGTTCGGCGACGAAGCGCGGCGGTTGATGCCGTGGACCTGGTAGCCTTTGTCGAGCAGGAACTCCGCCAGCAGCGCGCCGTCCTGGCCGGTGACGCCGGTGATCAGGGCAATCTTGCGCGCCATGGTTCCTTCCCGCCGCGGGTCGGCCGCCCGTATAGCAGGGGCCAGTCCCCGCCGCCACGACGGCGCATCGCCGAGGGCGGCCAGCCGACCGACTTCCGACCATGCCCCTAAGGC
>CAZGYG010000042.1:20361-24024 GCA_964530335.1 uncultured Rhodospirillaceae bacterium
GTGCCCCTAAGGCTGGAACAGCTTGGCCGGCTGGCCGACCGACAGCCACAGCAGGCAGACCCGGCCTCCCGCGGCTTCGTCCCGGCCGAAGTCCATCATCACCAGATGGGCCCCCGCCGCGAGCGTCCGGCCCTTGGCGACGCGCACCACGTGGAGCCGGATGCCCTCCGACCGCCCGGACACCAGCTCGCCCCACAGGTGCGCCCAGTCGAGCCTTGCGCGCAGGGAGAAAAGCCGGGTCAGCGGCTGGCCGACCAGGTCGTCCTCCTCCTCGAGCCAGAGCGCGAGCGCCCGGTTGTGGAAGATGACCGTCTGGTCCGCCCCCAGCACCAGCGCCGGCGCCGGCGCGCTGTCCAGGATGCGAAACGGCAGGCCCCGGTCGGGTTCCTGGTCGCCCAGCCCGGCCCGCTCGGTCTCGGCCATGCAGAACGTGCGCAGGCGCGAGGCCAGGTTGTTGCCGGCGTCGGTCGCCAGCCGGGCGACCAACTCGCGCACGCTGACCTCGCGACGCGCTGCCGCCCGCTCCAGGACGTGCCAGAAGGGGTCCTCGAGCTTCAGCGAGTAGCGCCGATTGCGGAACTGCACCACGCGCGCCCGCTGCCGCGACCGGGGTGCCAGGTCGGATGCGGGTTCGATGCTCGGCGGGGCTGTTTCGGCCATCGGGTCCTAACGGTTAAATAGCTAGAATGGTTGAATTTTTCGCGCGGATTCGGTAGTGTTCCCTGGCGGGCGTTCGGGCGACCTCCGGAGTTTCGACCCCGACGAAGTGACAACGGTCACGAAATACGTGGCTAATCCCCTTCGCGAGGCATACGCATACATATTTGTGAGTATTGCGCACCCCCGTTCGTTGCGCAAGCCATTTCCGCGGATTATGAATGATCCCAGGCAAGCGGAAGTTTCGCGCGGGCCTTGGCTGACACGCGGGGTGCGTAAAGTATTCGTTAACGATAAGCGGTTGAGGGTCTCCGGTTGGGGGCCGGCCGCTGGGGGGCTTCACGAAGCCCCGCTCGAGTTAAAGCCAAGTGCAAGCGCCGGACGACAGCACATCAGGAGCGAAAAATGTCGAAGGTCATGGGGTTCGAAGGTCAAGTTGACGCTGGGCAGCAAGGCGAGGGGCTCCAGTCGATGGTGGTCATCCCCGTCGATGGCCAGCCGTTCGAAACGCCACTCGGTCAGGCGGCGTTGAACGCCGAGTTCGACCGGTCCGGCAGTGACCTGATCGTGCGCGGCGACGGGGGCGAGGTTCTCGTTCCCGGTTACTTCGCTCTCGAGCATCCTGGCGCGCTGCACTTCGACGGCGGCGCCGGTTCGCTCAGCGCCTCGACCCTGGCGCATCTGGCCGGGCCAGCCGCCGCGGGCCAGTACGCCCAGACCGGCACCGACGATGCCAGCCCGATCGGCCGCGTCACCACCCTCGAAGGCGAGGCGGCGGTGACCCGCGTCGACGGCACGACCGAGACCCTCGCGCTCGAAACCCCGATCTACCAGGGCGACGTCATCGAAACCGGCGCCGGCGCGGTGCTCCTGAGCTTCGCCGACGGCACCTCGTTGTCGCTTTCGGGCGAGGCGCGCCTGGTCATCGACCAGATGGTCTACGACCCGTCGGGCGCCGGCAGCGTCGCCGATTTCACCCTCGTTCAGGGCGTCCTGGCCATGCTGGGCGGCGACGTGGCCGCCACCGGCGCCATGACCGTCAGCACGCCGGTCGGGACCGCCGGCATCCGGGGCACCTCGGGCGCCTTCGAGGTCCTCGCCGAGGGCCTGAACAGCCATGTGACCCTGCTCCAGGACCCCGACGGCCACGTCGGCGAGATCGAAGTGACCACCGGGGCCGGCTCGGTCGTGCTCAACGCGGTCGGCGCGACGACGACGATCACGAGCTCCCAGGAAGCGCCGGGCGCTCCCGAGATCTGGACCGCGGGCCAGATCGAAGACCTGTACGGCGGCGCGCTGCAAGCCTTGCGCGACGCGACGGGCGGCCAGTTCACCGGCCAGCGGCAGGCCGAGGACATCCAGCCGCCGGCACCCGGCGAGGAAATCGTCATCCAGGTCCAGCCTGGCGACACGATTCCGATCGCGTTCGACCCGGCCCAGGTCGACGTGCGGCTCGAGCCCAACGGCAACCTGGTCCTGACCTTCCCCAACGGCGGCGTCATCGTGCTCGAAGGGTTCGCCGTCGCGGCGGCCTCGGGCGGCGCCAACATCATCCTGCCCGACGGCACGCTGATCGCGGGCAACATCATCGTCGCCCAGTTGGGCGGCGACCTCGAGGACTTCGCGGTGGCGGCGGGTCCCGGCGGCGGCGGCGGTGGCGCCGGCGGCGGCGGCAGCACCTACCAGGACGACCTCGGCGCGGTCATCGGGCTTTATGACGCCCAGGGCCCGATCCCGGGCGTGGTCGGCGCCGGCGGTGGCATTGCGCCGCCCGAGGATGTGGTTCCCCTCGAGGCCGACGACGTTCCCACGGTCGGACCCGACCCGGGCACCGACCTGCCCGGCGGCGGCGTCGGCGCAATCGCCACGACCGACGCGGCGCTTCCCGGCGGCACCGATGCGGCGAGCGACGACGAAGTCGCTTCCGGCAACCTCGATTACGATTTCGGCGGCGACGGCCAGGCGGCGACGGATCCCTTCGTGTTCAACCCGATCGTGATCGTCTCCGACCACGACAGCGGTCAGCCGCTCGAGCTGACCTCCGAAGGGCTTCCGGTCACCTGGACGGTGTCCGAGGACGGCCTGACGGTCACGGGCAGCACCGCCAACGGCGTGGTCGCCGTGCTCGTGCTGACCAACGTCGAGACCGGCGCGTTCACGTTCACCCAGTTCGCCCCGTTGGACCATCCCGACGCGGGCCAGACCGGGGACGCCGACGCCATCAACATCCTGTTCAACTACACCATCACCGACAGCGACGGCGACCAGGCCAGCGACGGCCTGACCATTCACGTCGGCGACGACGGCCCGGTCGTGGTCGACGAGCCGGCCGTGCTCGTGCTCGAAGGCGGCATCGAGATCTCCGGCAACGTGCTCGACGACGGCGACACCGAGGGCGCCGACGTGGATACCCTCGAGGTCGAGAACTTCGGCTACACCGACAGCGACGGCAGCGCCGCCACGGCGGCGGCCGGCGCGACGGTCACGACCCAAGGCGGCGGCACCCTCACGGTCAACGCCGACGGTTCGTGGACCTTCGTCTCGCCCGAGTCCATCGAAGCGCAGGGCGGCTTCAAGTCCGGCTTCACCTACACGATCGAGGACCGTGACGGCGACACCGCCACCGGCACCCAGGTCATCGTCATCGGCGACAGCAACGAGCCCTCGACCGTCGGTGTCCAGCGCGGCACCGTGGACGAGGAAGCGCTCGACGGCGGCGAAGGCATCGCGGCCGGCACCAATCCCGAGAGCAATGCCGAGGTCGACAGCGGCAACCTGACCTACGACTTCGGCGGCGACGGCCCGTCGGCCGCCACGCCGTTCGAGTGGAGCGTGGGCGAACTGCCGACGCTGAACTCCCAGGGCCTGCCGATCCAGTGGTCCGTCTCGGAAGACGGCCTGACGGTGACGGGCTCGACCGAGGCCGGGACGGTCGCCGTTCTCGTGATGGAGAACGTCAACACCGGCGCGTGGACCTTCACCCTGGTCCGCCCGATCGACAACGCC
>CAZGYG010000043.1:0-23843 GCA_964530335.1 uncultured Rhodospirillaceae bacterium
CTAGAGAGGCGGCATGGCGTTGATCTATGTGAGCTCGTGGTCGGACGCGAACCTGTGGCGCGATGCGCTAGCGCCGTTGATGCCAAACGAGGTCCTGCGGGTGTGGCCCGACACCGGCAACGCCGATGAGATCGACTGCGCGCTGGTGTGGCAGCCGCCCCTGGGCTCCCTGGCCAAAATGCCGAACCTCAAGCTGATCGCCAACCTCGGCGCCGGCGTGGACTACCTGATGCAGGACCCGGACCTGCCGCGCGGGGTGCCGATCGTCCGTCTGGTCGATCCTCTGATGACCGACCAGATGAGCGAGTACGTCGCCCTGGCGGTGATCACGGGTCTGCGCAAGTTTCGCGCGTACCTGGACCAGCAGCGCGCCGGGCGTTGGTTCGAGATCGAGCAGGCGATCGAGCCGCCGTCGCGGCGCACCGTCGGCATCCTGGGCATGGGCGAGCTCGGTACCGACGCGGCGCGCAAGCTCAAGGCGCTGGGCTACCGGGTCAAGGGTTGGAGCCGGTCGCCCAAGCGCATCCGCGGCATCCCCAGCGCCCACGGTCGCGAGCGCATGGCGGCCTTCGTCGGCGATTGCGACTCGGTGGTTTGCCTGCTGCCGTTGACGCCGGAAACCAGGGGCATCCTGAACCGCGATCTGTTCGCCGCGATGAAGCCCGGTGCCTATCTGGTGAACGCCGCCAGGGGCGGCCACTTGATCGAGGCCGACCTGCTGGCGGCGCTGGAGTCTGGGCACCTGTCGGGGGCGTTCCTCGACGTCTTCCATGCCGAACCGCTGTCCCCCGACCACGCCTTCTGGAGTCACCCCAAGATCACCGTCACGCCACACATCGCGGCCCTGAGCATACCCGACATGCTCAAGGGCGTGATCGACAACTACGTGCGGATGAAGGCCGGGCAGCCCCTGGCGAACGTCGTCGACCCGGTGCGGGGGTATTAGAGCCGCATCACCCTGCGAGGTTGACCATGAAGGGCTATGGCCCAGGAACATTCGGCGCGCTGAATGCCGCCGACTACGACGCGTCGGAAGATCCGGGCTCGATCCTGATGGCTCATGCGCAGCGAGGCGGTGAGGCAACACAGAAGGGGAAGGCACCACTTCCGGCGTTGGAAGAACCACTTGGCAAACATTGGGGAATGACATGGAAACAAGAGAGTTCAAGCAGAAGCTCGACGCCGGGACGCTAACCCGACGCGAACTGCAGGCCGCTTTGGCGCGCGGGGCCCCGTGAAACGACATCGACGGAGAAGGGCCGTGGAGGAAGACCTCTACCACGACGCGTACATCGCCTTTCTCGAGGAGGTGTGGGGCGAGGGCTACCTTTCGCCCGGAGGAGCCGACGAGATCGCCCGCATCCTCGAGGGTCTGGAGCTGAGGGGCGCCCGCGTGCTCGACATCGGGTGCGGGTCGGGCGCTATCGCGCTCGCACTCGCACTCAAACACGGCGCGGCCCAGGTGACCGGCATCGACGTGGAGGCGCTGGTCTGCGAGGCGGCCCGACGGCGCGCCCGTGATGCGGGCGCCGCCGACCGCGTCGCGATCCGTCAGGTCGAGCCCGGACCCCTCGACTTCGCGGACCGGAGCTTCGACGTCGTATTCTCGAAGGACGCGATCATCCACATCCCCGACAAGGACGCCCTTACCGCGGACATCTTCCGCGTCCTCGAGCCGGGCGGCTGGTTCGCGGCCTCGGACTGGCTGATCTCCCACAATGGATCGCCCACCCCCGAGATGGCGCGCTACATCGAGCTGGAGGGGCTCGAGTTCGCCATGGGGTCCCCGGCGCACTACGAGGCGGCTCTCAAGGGCGCGGGCTTCGTGAACATCACCCTGGTCGACTGCAATCCCTGGTACAGGGAGCTGGGCCGCCGCGAGCTCGAGTTCCTGACTGGCGACTCCCGTGCCGACCTGGAACGCAAGCACGATCCGGCACTCGTCGCCCACATTGCTGAGATATGGACAGCGATGGTGAGGGTCCTCGAATCGGGCGAGCACCGCCCCCACCACCTGAGGGGGGCAACGGCCTCACTAGCGAGTCGTCCGAGTCAACCGACCGAGCCAAGTTCCCCAGGCAGATCCATGTCTACAGTCGAAAGTATCCCCGGCCCCGTGGCCCGGCGCCATCACGAGCCCTGAGCAGCAATTCGGAGAACGACCCGTGACCCGCGATCCCCGTTACGACATCCTGTTCGAACCGCTGAAGATCGGCCCCGTCACCGCACCCAATCGGTTTTACCAGGTGCCCCACTGCAACGGCATGGGCCGGGTCTATCCCAACGCCATGATCGGCATGCGCGGGATGAAGGCCGAGGGCGGCTGGGGCATCGTCTGCACCGAGCAGTGCGACTTCCATGTCTCCGGCGACGCCTCGCCCTACACCGAGACCAACATGTGGGACGAAGGCGATGAGACTTATCTCGGCCGCATGGTCGAGGAGGTGCACCGACACGGCAGCCTCGCCGGCATCGAGCTCGTCCACAACGGCCAGACCACGCCCAACCTCTACAGCCGCGAGATCCCGATCGGCCCGATGCACCGACCGGCGAACTGGAGTCTCGCGCCGATCCAGGCGCGCGCCATGGATCGCGAGGACATCCGCGAGTACCGGCGGGCGCACAGGCGGGCGTCGATCCGGGCGCGCGACATCGGCTTCGACATCGTGATCGTTTATGCCGGGCACGACGGGACGGTGCCGAGCCATTTCCTGGCCCGGCGTCATAACCAGCGCACCGACGAATACGGCGGCAGTCTCGAAAACCGGTTGCGCTTGTTCCGCGAACTGCTCGAGGAGACCAAGGACGTGGTCGGCGCCGACACCGCGGTCGTGGTCCGCTTTGCCGTCGACGAGATGATGGGTCCCGATGGTCTCGAGTGGCAGGCGGAAGGCCGCGAGGCGGTCGAGATGCTGGCCGAGCTTCCGGACATGTGGGACGTGAATGTCAGCAACTGGGCGAACGATTCGAAGACGTCGCGGTTTGCACCGGAGGGCTACCAGGAGGATTACGTCGCCTTCGTCAAGCAGGTGACGACCAAGCCGGTTGCCACCGTCGGGCGCTACACCTCGCCCGACGCGATGGTCTCGGCGATAAGGCGCGGTATCGTCGACCTGATCGGTGCGGCCCGGCCGTCGATCGCCGACCCGTTCCTGCCCCGGAAGATCGAGGAGGGCCGGATCGAAGATATTCGCGAGTGCATTGGCTGCAACATCTGCGTCGCCTGGAGCCAGATGGCGGCCCCGGCGCGCTGCACCCAAAACCCGACCTTTGGCGAGGAGTGGCGCAAGGGCTGGCATCCGGAGACCCTGCCGCCTGCGGAAAGGAACGAGCACGTCCTGATCGTGGGCGCGGGCCCCGCCGGGCTCGAGGCGGCGCGTGCTGCGGGATTGCGGGGCTACCGCGTCACGCTCGCCGAAGCGGAAGAGGAACTCGGCGGCCGCGTCACCCGTGAAAGCAGGTTGCCCGGGCTCGCTGCCTGGGCCCGCGTACGCGACTACCGCGTCGGCCAGATCCAAAAAATGGCCAACGTCGAGGTCTACCGCTCCAGCCGGCTGACGGCCGCCCAGGTCCTCGAACTCGGCGCCGATCACGTAGCGATCGCGACCGGCGCCACCTGGCGGCGCGACGGCTACGGCCGGCACCTGACGACAGCGGTGCCCGGGACCGAGGCGGCGCACGTGCTAATGCCCGACGACATCTTAGCCGGGCGCCGGCCGCCGGGGTCAAAGGTGCTGCTGTTCGACGACGACCACTACTACATGGCGAGCGTCATTGCCGAGCTGCTAAGTTCAGAAGGCTACGAGGTGAGCTTGGCGACGCCGCTTCCGCGTATTGCCGCCTGGATGGTCCACACGCTGGAGCATGAAGCGAACCAGGAGCGCCTGTCCGAGGCGGGCGTGACGCTGATGCCGAACACGATGCTGACGGCGGTGGATAACGGCCGGGTGCTGCTCCGGGAAACGTTGCAGCGGCGCGAGATCGAGCTTCCGGCCGACGGCGTCGTCATGGTGACGGCGCGCCTGCCCAAGGACGATCTCTTTCACGAGCTGCAGCAGGTGCTAGAAGCCACTCCGGAGTCCGGAACCCACACGCTGCGCCGGGTCGGAGACTGCCTGGCGCCCGGTATCATCGCGACCGCCGTCTACGAGGGCCATCGCTACGCGCGAGAGCTGGGCGCGGAGATCGACCCCGTCGACGTCCCGTTCCGCCGCGAGCGCCATGTCATTGAGCCCGCGATGATTGGCTTGCCCGGATCGGCGTGACAACCACCTTCATCGCTTCGAGCGGGCCGCGGCCCCAGTGGCGCCGCGTAAGCCGCGATGAGGGCGAGCCCCTGGGAGAACGGGCGTTGGCAAGGAACTCAGGACCCTAGTCGGAGCGGATGTGCTCCGGCGGGCCCGTGGCCCTCTACCGGATCACTGGGACGTCACAAGTGGTGCGGCCTGGGCTAGCCCCAGCAATAGCGCCATCGGCATTCTCGATTGACGCATAGTGAGGGCCCCCAACTGGAACAAGAGATCTACTTGGCGTAAGGAGAATTAAGCTTGGGCAACGTGAGCTGCTGCCGGTTTCACGGACACCGAGTTTAGGTGTGATGATGGAACCGGAGGTGGATCATGGAACGGAGACGATTTGGCCGCGAGTTCAAACTCGAGGCGGTGAAGTTGGTTCGTGAACGCGGTGTGTCGGTGGCCCAGGCCGCCCGCGATCTCGATCTGCACGAGAACCTGCTGCGTAAATGGGTGAAGGATTTTGCGGCTGACCCGCGGCACGCCTTCCCTGGCCAGGGGCAGATGAAGCCGGAGCAGCTGGAGATCGAGCGGCTGCGGCGTGAAGTCCAGAAGCTCAAGGCGGAGCGCGACATCCTAAAAAAGGCCGCGGCCTACTTCGCGAGGGAAGCGATATGAAGTTCGCTTTCGTCGCGAAGCACCGAGGGATCTGGCCGGTGCGGTGGATGTGCGAGGCGCTCGGGGTCTCGCGTTCGGGCTTCCACGCCTGGCTGACACGGTCGCCGAGCAAGCGGGCGACAGCGGACGAGGAGGCCGGCACCAGAGTGCGGGCGAGCTTCCTCGCCAGCGACCGGACCTACGGCGCTCGCCGTGTCTGGCGCGACGTGCTCGCGGAGGGCATATCATGCGGGC
Organism: uncultured Rhodospirillaceae bacterium; assembly: GCA_964530335.1. Classification (GTDB taxonomy): domain Bacteria; phylum Pseudomonadota; class Alphaproteobacteria; order SP197; family SP197; genus VGDP01. Next base: position 5,145 of record CAZGYG010000043.1, read on the forward strand.
TGCACAAGATCGAACGCCTGATGCGGGCTCAGGCTTTGCGGGCTCGTCCGCGCCGGCGCGGACTGCCGAAGGACGAAGGCGATCGGCTGCTGGCCGCCCTGTCGCCGAACCTTCTCGATCGCCAGTTCGTGGCGGAGCGGCCAAACCAGAAGTGGGTCGCCGACTTCACCTATATCTGGACAGCGGAAGGTTGGCTCTATGTGGCGGCTGTTGTCGATCTGTTCTCGCGTCGTGTCGTCGGCTGGTCGATGAGCGCCGGCATGACGGCGCAGCTCGTTACCGACGCGCTGGTCATGGCGATCTGGCGACGCGGCAAGCCAGGTGCTCTGGCTGCACCACTCCGATCAGGGGAGCCAATACACCAGTGAGCAGTTCCAGAGGTTGATGGCCGGCAATGGCGTCACCTGCTCCATGAGCCGCTCGGGCAACGTCTGGGACAACGCCGCGATGGAGAGCTTCTTCTCGTCGCTGAAAACCGAGAGGACGGCACGCAAGACGTACCGCACACGCGACCACGCCAATGCCGATTGACAGGCTATCGCGGCCACAGCCACCCACACCGCTTCCGGGTCTGGATCTCCGGCCAGGCGCGTCGTGTGACCAAGGCCATCCGCCGCGAGATGAAACGCCGTGCCGCCGTCGAGCCCGTGATCGGCCATCTCAAGGCCGAGCACCGCATGGAGCGCAACCATCTCAAGGGCCGCGACGGCGACCGCGCCAACGCCGTTCTCGCCGCCGCCGGCTACAACTTCCGTCTCCTCATCCGCTGGCTGGGGAGGCTTTTGCGTGCCCTCATCATGACGCTCATCGATCAAGCGTCCGTGCCCCGGACAGCCTGAAAAACCGTCAGCGAGGGTTCTTCACGGGCGACCAAAGATGGTGGTGTCCTTCAATCCAGTCGCGTCTTCCTCGACATTCCCCAGATGACCGGGATCGGAGCTGAAGCGAGCGTTTTGCAGAGGTGCGCGGGAGCCAAGAACGCGGCCATCAACACTGCCAGAGTGGAGACCCCCGGCAAAACGTACTGGAGAGGCTGGTTCGCATTCCCACGTTGGAGAAGTGAGGCCGCAACCTACGCCTCCGACTTCTTACCTTTGCCCCTCTTACCGGGCTTGGCCTCGGCGGCGGATGTTGCACCCTTCTGCGGGCAAGTCCGGGCATTGTGGCCGGACTGACTGCAAATCGAGCAGACCTTAGGCGTGCTCCCCGCCGCGCCGCGCGCGGGTCCCTCCCATGGACTACGGGGACAAGCCGCAAACAACGAGTGGACCAATATTACTCCGCCACGGTGACCCAATATCCCGCCGCCGTTGACACCAAGACCCTGAAGCCACCCCCCCACATCCATGGCTCGCCCCCATTTCCTTCCGTTGGCGGGCTCAACACCGAAGTGCGACTCGATATGCGAAATCTATTGAACCTTGATGACGGGGAACAGCAAAGACCGCACTGGAGCCCCGCTGGATTTGGCCGAGAAATCGATGCGTCTTGACATCCGAATTGCTCCGATTTAGGATTTCGCCAAGCACCGCCATTAAAGGCCGGCTGCGGCGACGGGTTGTCCACTGTTCCCGTACGCGCGCAAAGACCAGATAAAGCTCGGTGCGCCGTATTCGCCCATTCGTGATTGGGGCGGGTGCCGCGCCGAGCTTTTTGTTTGTTCGGCGCAGCTCCGCCCTACGGGGAACGGAGCATGGTCAATCCAGACAGAAGCGGTACAGCCGGCCCCGGAGAAGGGCCGCCGTCAGGAGGTCTCGTCGCGCTTGTACGCCTTCTAGCGCGGCAGGCCGCGAGTGATGCACTCGCTTCGCACATCCCCTCGCCTCACAACCTACGCAGCAAATCGATCGTCTGGCCAGCCGCCAGTAACGACGGCGATCCGATTATGGCCACCGGCACATCGACGTGATGGAGTGGACGATGCTTATTCATGCGCCCGCAGCACCCCACACATTCCAAGTCTACTGAGTCAAGAAGACCGCCAGGATTCTCGACGTCAGCGAACGGACCGTGCACCGCCTGATCAAGAGGGGCGACCTTCCGTCGATCCGAATCGGTCGCCGACGTGGAGTTCGCGGCGACGATCTTGCCGCCCTTCTCGACCGCTGCAGAACGACACATGAGTAACTTCAAAAATCATTCTATAACAATTATTTGGAAATTATTCGGGATGTTTTCTACGCAAAATTCGTTCCATGTTTTATGTGATAGAATTCCCGATATGATCTCCCTGTCCACACCTGTCATCCCGAGGCAATTCGGGTCCATATCCGCGAGTTCCCGATGAACGCTAAATCCGCTCCGACCGGCCCTTCGACCCCGTCCTCCGCGATATTCAGTGGGCCACGACTCGACGACGTCCTCGCGACGCTCGGCACGCTGAGCGACCTCAATCCACGGCGTCGCCGCGATCTCATGTCCGCGGTACGGCGTGTGGCGCACCTCCTCGGCGCCGACCCCACGGTCGTCCCCGCCGATCTCACCGTGCTGAGGAAGCAGATCGCGGCCGTCGCGCCAGCGATGCACGGCATGACCCCGAAGACGCTCAGCAACGTGAAGTGCAACCTCGTGGCAGCATTCAGGTTGGCCGGGATCGGCCGGATGCCGAGAACCAGGTCCGCGCTGACCCCGCCCTGGGCAACCCTCGCCAGGGCCCTCCCCGACAAGCGCATGCAGAATGGCCTCTCCCGGATCATCCGGTTCTGCAGCGCTGCAGGTATCGAGCCCGATCAGGTCGACGATGGCGTCATCGAGTCGTTCATCGAGGCGCTCCAAACCGGTACCTTCGTCAGCAAGGTCAAGGAGGTCCGGCGGAGCACAACGCGCCTCTGGAACGAGGCCACGGCTACGGTCCCAGGATGGCCCCAGTACCGGCTCACCGTGCCCGACCAACGCAAGCCACGGGAGAGCCTACCGCTCACGACACTCGCGCCCTCCTTCCAGCGCGATGTCGAGTGCTACCTTGCCTGGCTCGCAGACGACGACCCGTTCACCGAGCACCGACCCGCAAGAGCCAGCCGGCCCGGCACCATCCGCCAGACCCGCCTGCAGATCGTGCTCGCAGCGTCGGCGCTCATCCGGGCGGGCCGCGAGGTCCAATCCATCACATCGCTCACCGACTTGGTTCAGATCGAAGCCTTCAAGACGATCCTGCGGCGCTACCTTGAGAACGCCGGTGGCAAGGACCCGGCCTTCGCCCGCCGCATGGCCACCATGCTGGTCTCCATCGCCAGGAACTGGGTGCGGGTCGGATCCGACCAAGTGGATCGCCTCAAGGAATTTCGACGGCGGCTCGGCCCGGAGCGCTCGGGGCTGACCGACAAGAACCGCGCCGCGCTGCGTCAGTTCGATGACGACGGCAACCGGAGGCGTTTACTGGAGCTCCCGGGGCAACTCTTCCACGAAGCCAATGAGCGCGATGACGGATCAACCCGCGCTGCGATCAAGGTCCAGATGGCCCTCGCCATCGAGATTCTTTTGAACTGCCCCATCCGGATGCAGAACCTCATCAGCCTCCGATTCGATCGGCACATCCTGCGGCCGGGAGGCGCCACCGGCCCGACGTTCCTCGTGCTGCCTCCCGGAGAAGTGAAGAACGACGAGCTCATCGAGTTCGAGGTGCCAGTACGACTGGCCGCCATGATCGGCACCTACCGCAAGATTTTCCGTCCCCGCTTGGTGGCAGGTCGACCGGACGACAACCCGTTCCTGTTCCTGTCGTCCGCCGGCACCCGCAAAGGCCAAGGCACCCTTGCCCAGCAGATCCAGCAGGTCATCCGCAAGCACACTGGACTGGTGATGACCCCTCACCAGTTCCGGCATCTCAGCGCGAAGTTGTTCCTTGAAATGCGCCCGGGCAGCTACGAATTGGTCCGCCGGTTGCTGAACCACAAGAACATGAAGACCACATCAACGTTCTACGCCGGCCTACAGACTGGCCCGGCCGCGAAGCTCTATGACGAACTCCTGCTCAAGGAACGCGAGCGGCTACGCGCAGCAGACCCACCCAAGCCCCGCCGGAGACGGAGTGCACTTCGGATATCCAACCCGGACGTAATGCCGCCCCGCAGCGAGACCAGAGGGCGGCGATGATCGAGCGAACCATCATCAGCGGCCGACGCGGGCTTCACGGTCCGCGCAAGAGCCTTCCAGTCCATCAATGGCCAGAGCGCGACCAAGGGGCGTGGAATGCGGCGCGCAAACGCGGCGACATCTTCGATGGCAACGGGTCAGCCGCTCGCTGGTCGGAGAAGTACGCCGGCAACGTTGCCTACGCCTACGGTCGCTGGCTCGCCTGGCTTGTCAGGGTGGACTCGGGTGCTCTCGCGTTGGCGCCAGGAGATCGGATCAATGCCGAGCGGATCCGCCGGTACCTCGACGAAATGGAAAAGGAGATCGAGTCTACCGCCGCCGGGCAATATCTCCTCACCCTTCACGCGGCTCTCGGCGCGATCGAGCCCGATAGGGACTGGGCATGGCTGCGCGACGTGGGCCGGCGCGTGGGCCGGGGCGGTTCGACCCGGCACAAGCGGCCTCGCATGGTGTCGGCGTCGCGATTGTTGGAACTCGGGCTGGGCCTCATGGGCGACGCCAAGGCGCTTGTGACCAAGCGCGCCATCGAGCGGCACCAGCAACACCGCGATGGACTGGTCATCGCCCTGCTGGCGTGCCGGCCACTTCGCCGCGCGAACCTGGCGGGGATCCGTATCGGCCGGCAGCTTCAGCGCATCGGTACGACCTGGGTACTCCTATTCCAGCCGCACAAGACCAAGGCCCGACAACCGATCGAGGTCTTCCTCCCAGAATTCCTGACCCCATACATCGACCACTATATCAAGTATGTCCGGCCGGCGTTCCCCCGCTCCGACAGCCATGATGGGCTGTGGGCCTCAAGCAAGGGGTGTCCCATGTCCGATGGAGCACTCTACGATGCCGTCATGCGCCGGACGCGTACAGCGTTCGGCCATGGCATCAACCCACACCTGTTCCGCGACATCGCCGCTACCACCGTCGCGACGTTGGCTCCGGAACAGGTCCTGATCGCCAAGGATCTGCTCGGCCACGCCAGGTTCGAAACCACCGAGCGGTTCTACAACCAGGCGTACAGCCTCGACGCCAGCCGCTCGTACCAACATGTGGTCGCCGAGTTGCGCGAGGCCGCGCGCAGGGAGCATCCTGGCAGGTGGCACCGGATAGCACTTCATGCGACCGTGGAGGAGACACCGTGATGCGCGCCATCGTCTATGCCCGCTACAGCTCGGACCTCCAGCGCGACGCTTCCATCGAGGACCAGATCCGGCTCTGCCGCGAGTACATCACCCGCCAGGGCTGGGTATACCTCCATGCCTGCACCGACCGCGCCATGAGCGGCGCCTCTGCCCTTCGGCCGGGCTATCAGAAGGTTCTCGAGGACGCCCGAGCCGGCCGCTTCGACGTCGTCGTCGCCGAGGCACTCGATCGCCTGTCGCGTGACCAGGAGGACATCGCTGGGCTGTACAAGCAGCTCACCTTCAGCGGAGTCAAGCTGGTCACCCTCGCCGAGGGCGAAGTCAACGAACTCCACGTCGGTCTCAAGGGCACGATGAACGCCCTGTTCCTCAAGGATCTCGCCATGAAGATCCGCCGCGGCCAGCGCGGGCGTGTCGAGCACGGACGCTCGGCCGGCGGGCTCGCCTATGGATACCGCGTCGTCAGAGAGATGGACGCACGGGGTGAACCCGTGCGCGGCGGCCGAGACATCGATGAAGCTCAGGCCCACGTCGTCCGCCGGATCTTCAACGAATTCAGCAGCGGTCGCAGCCCTCGATCCATCGCCAAGGGTTTGAACAAGGAAGGCGCTGCAGGGCCCAACGGCAAGCCGTGGCAGCCTTCGACGATCTACGGAAACTGGCGGCGCGGAACCGGTATCCTCAACAATGAACTCTACGTGGGCCGGCTGGTATGGAACCGCCAGAAGTTCGTCAAGGACCCAACCAGCGGCAGGCGACAAGCCCGCCTCAATAGTCCCACCGATTGGATCGCGGAAGAGGTTCCCAATCTCCGCATCGTCGAGCCGGATCTCTGGCAGCTCGTAAAGGACCGCCAGGGGCAACTGCGTGGCAAGCTCACCACCGATTCACCTGGCCTAAATCCGTCCCTCGCCCGGCGCCCGCGCTATCTCCTCTCGGGTCTCGTGAAGTGCGGTGTCTGTGGCAGCGGATACGTGGTGACCAATACCACCCGTATGGCATGCGCCGGAGCGCGGGACCGCGGCGTGTGCTCGAATCACGTCAGCATCGCGCGCGAAAATCTCGAGCGAAATGTTCTCGACGGCCTGAAGCGGCATCTGCTCAATCCCGAGCTCTTCGGAGAATTCGTGCGGGAGTTCAATGCCGCGGTCGCTCGACTGTCGGCACATCAGCAACATCAGCACCACACCGCAAAGCGCGAACTCGAGGAGGTCATCCGGGGCATCCGATCCATCATCGAGGCCATCAAGGCCGGCCTGCGGACCGACAGCATGGGCAAGGAACTCATCGCTCTCGAGCAGCGCAAAGTCGTGCTGGAAACTTTGCTCCGAAGCGAGCCAAAGCCTCGGCTGAGCCTTCACCCGAATCTCGCCGACGTGTATCGCGATAAGGTTGAGTACCTTCGCGAGTCCCTCGACCAGGAGGGTACCCGGGCTGAGGCGGCCCAGGTGCTGCGCGAGCTTATCCGGGAAATTCGACTACTGCCCGCGGATGGCCACCTGGAGATCGAAATTCGGGGCGAACTTGGCGCGATTCTCGCCTTTGCCCAGGGAAAACGCCCCGAGGCCCATGGCCTCGAGGCGCTGCAAATAAAGATGGTAGCGGAGGAGGGATTTGAACCCCCGACCAAGGGATTATGATTCCCCTGCTCTACCGCTGAGCTACTCCGCCATGATCGAAGCGCCGCATATACGGGCGGCCTCGCGCCACTGTCAACCGGCCAGGGCGCGCGCGGGGCGTAGCGCAACGGCGCGCGGTTCCGGCGCGATCCAGCCGCCGCCCAGCACGCGATCGCCGTCGTAGACCACGCAGGCTTGGCCCGGCGCGATCGCGCTGTCGTGGTCTTCGAGCAAGACCTCGAGCGCGCCATCCGCCGGCTCGCCGATCACCGCGGGGACCGGCGCGCTCGTCGAGCGCAGCTTGACCGTGACCTCGAGCCCGGTCGGCGGGGCGCCGTCATGGCCCAGCCAGTTGAAGCCGACCACCCGCACCCGCCGCCCGCCGAGTGCGGCGCGCGGGCCGACGATCACCCGCCGGGTGCCCGCGTCGAGCGCGAGCACGTAGAGCGGCTCCGGCCCGGCGAGCCCCAGCCCCTTGCGCTGGCCGACCGTGAAGTTGGCGACCCCGTCGTGACGACCCAGAACGGTCCCGTCGCGGGCCACGATATCGCCCGGCGCCGCGGTATCGGGGCGCAAGCGCCGCACCAGGTCGGCGTAACGCCCGTCCGGCACGAAGCAGATGTCCTGGCTGTCGGGCTTGGCCGCGACCGCGAGGCCGAGGGCGCGCGCCGCGTCCCGGGTCGCCTCCTTGGTCAAATGACCGATCGGGAAGCGCAGGAACTCGAGCTGGGATCGCGTCGTGGCGAACAGGAAGTAGCTCTGGTCGCGCCGGGCGTCGGACGCGCGGTGCAGTTCCGGCTTGCCGTCGGCCCCGATCACGCGCCGCACGTAGTGGCCGGTCGCCAGGGCGTCGGCGCCGAGGTCGCGCGCCACGTCGAGCAGGTCGGCGAACTTGATCCGCTGGTTGCAGCGCACGCACGGGATCGGCGTCAAGCCGTTGGCGTAGTCGGCGACGAAGTCGTCGATCACCGCGGCGCGGAACCGGGCCTCGAAGTCGAGCACGTAGTGCGGGATGCCGAGGGTGTCCGCGACCCGGCGGGCGTCGTGGATGTCGGCGCCGGCGCAGCACGCGCCTGGCCGGCCGGCGGCCCGGCCGTGATCATAAAGCTGGAGCGTCACCCCGACCACGTCGTAGCCGGCGCGCGCCGCGAGCCCCGCGACGACCGAGGAATCGACCCCGCCCGACATGGCGACGACCACGCGCCGGCGCCCGGCCAACCCGAGATCGAAATCGGCGATCATGGCGCTAGCCCCGCTCGTCCAGCCAGGCCTGCTGGATGGCTTCGAGGATCTTCTCGTTCGAGCGCTTCGGATCGTCGTCGAAGTCGTCGAGCTCGCACACCCAACTGTGCAGGTCCGTGAAGCGCAGGTTCGCCACGTCGGCATCCGGGTGGGCATCCTCGAGCTCGATCGCAATGGCGGCGACGTCGGTCCAGCGCAACTCTCAGCCCACCATCATGTTGCGGGTGGCGGCGGGCAGCCTGACCGTGAGCCCGTCGAGCTCCTCGGAGACGATGATCTGGCACGACAGCCGCGAGGTGTGGGTCAGGCCGAACGCCAGGTCGAGCATGTCCTCCTCGTCCTCGGTTGGTTCGGCCAGGCGGTCGAAATCGTTGGGCTCGACGATGACGTGGCAGGTCGAGCACGCCAGCGAGCCTTCGCACGCGCCCTCGATGTCGATGCCGTTGCGATGGGCGACCTCCATGACGGAAAGCCCGATCGGAGCGTCGATGTCCTGGCGGGAGCCGTCGCGGTTGATGAAGGTGATCTTGGGCATGTCCTCGCCCTGCTCCCGTCGCTCGCCGCCTCAACGCGCCACGGCCGACTTCGAGTCCTCGGTCAGCCGCTCGGCCAGCCGGTCGACCGAAACGCCGGCCAGCGCGCGGCCGATGCCCCGGTCCATGCGCCGCTGGGCGAAGGCCACGCTCGCCAGTTCGAGCGCTTCGCTCGCCGCGACGATCGCGTTCCGGTCGTCGACCCGCATCGCGGCGCGCACGCGCTCGAGCGCGGTTTCTAGGGCAAGACGTTCGCTCTCGTCCAGCAGATCGCCGTCCGCCCTGAGCGCGCCTTCGACGGCGCCGATCAGGCGCTGGGCGTCGACCCGAGCCTCGATCAGCAGCCTCGCGGTCAAATCGGCCTGACCGTGGACCAAGCTTTCGCGCAGCATCGCCTCGATCTCGCCCTCGGCCAGGCCATAGCTCGGCTGGACGTTGACCTCGGCTTCCACCCCGGTCGCCTGCTCGCGCGCCGTGACGGTGAGCAGGCCGTCGGCATCGACCGCGAAGCTGACGCGCACCCGCGCCGCCCCGGCCACCATGGGCGGGATGCCATGGAGCTCGAAGCGGGCGAGCGAGCGGCACGCCGCCACGGTCTCGCGCTCGCCCTGGACGACGTGGATGACCATGGCGGTCTGGCCGTCCTGGTAGGTCGTGAACTCCTGCGCCTGGGCCAGGGGTATCGGCGCGTTGCGCGGCACGATCTTCTCGACCAGCCCGCCCATGGTCTCGATGCCGAGCGACAGCGGGGTCACGTCGAGCAGCAGCGCGCCGCCGCCCTCGGTCAGCGCCGCGGCCTGCAACGCGGCGCCGATCGCGACCACCTCGTCGGGGTTGATGTCGACCAAGGGCTCGCGCCCGAACAGCTTTGCCACGGCGCGGCGCACCATGGGCACCCGGGTCGAGCCGCCCACCAGCACGACCCCGGTGATCTCGGCGACCGACACGTCGGCCTCGACCAGCACCCGCTCGGTCAGCGCGATGGTGCGCGCGACCAGGGGCGCGATCGCCGCCTCGAGCGCGGCCACGTCGAGCCGGTGCCGGGTCGTCCGCCCGCCCACTTCGACGGCCCAGGTCCCGGAGTCCTGCCAGGTCAGGCATTCCTTGGCCAGCCGCGCCGTGGCCAGCGCGAGCTTGGCCTCGACCGGCGCCAGCGTCTCGGGCGCGCCGGACGCCCGTTCCGCCAGGAACAACTCGGCCACGGCGCGGTCGAAGTCGTCGCCGCCCAGCGCGGCGTCCCCGCCGGTGGCGACGACGCGGAACACGCCCTTCTCCATGATCAGCAGCGACACGTCGAAGGTGCCGCCGCCAAGGTCGTAGATGACGAACAGGCCTTCGGCCCCCTTGTCCAGGCCGTACGCCAGCGCCGCCGCGGTCGGTTCGTTGATCAGGCGCAGCACCTCGAGCCCGGCCAGGCGCGCCGCGTCCTTGGTGGCGGAGCGCGCCGCGTCGTCGAAGTAGGCCGGCACGGTGACGACCGCGCGCGCGACCGGCCGGCCCAGCGCCGCCTCGGCGCGCGACTTGACGGCGCGCAGGATGTCCGCCGAGACCTCGACCGGGCTCAGGTGCCGCCCGGCCACCAGGAGGCGCACCATGCCGCCGTGATGCCCGTCGTCGGACGCGAGCTCGAACGGCAGCGTGCCCGCGACCGTGGCCAGATCGGCCGCGCTCCGGCCCATCAGCCGCTTGACCGAGGCAACGACGCGTTCGGGCTCGTCGAGCAGCAGGCGGCGCGCCGTCTCGCCGACGATCGGCCCGGAGTCGGTGTAGGCGACGACCGACGGCACCAGCGCGCTGCCGTGGCCGTCGCGCACGGCGTCGACCGTGCCCCCCGAGGCGATGGCGACCACCGAGTTGGTCGTGCCGAGGTCGATGCCGACCGCCGCCCCTTCCGCGTGCGGCTGGGGCGTGCGACCGGGCTCGTGGATCTGCAGCAGGTTCATGCGGCGGTACCGAGCAGCGCGACGCGCCGGCGCTTGACCTCGCCCGCGAGCTTGTCCAGATAGCCGAGGCGCAGCACCAGCCGCTCGGCCTGGTCGAGATCGCCCGCGGCGAACGCGGCGGCCAAGGCATGGCGACACGCCGCCATGGCGTCCGCGTTGCGCGCGGCCACGGCGGCGATCGCCAGGGCATCGTCGGCGTCGGCCAGGGCCTCGCGCGTCGCCATGGCCTCGGCCAGGACCTCGGGGTCGTCGATCGTCGCGGCGGTGGCGCCGGCGGGCGCCCGGCCCGCGAGCGCCAGGAGATGGCGCGCCCGCGCCAGCGGATCGCGCAGTGCCCCGTAGGCCTCGTTCACCGCCACCGCCTGCCCGGCCGAATAAAGCCGCTCGCGCTCGGGGCGGGTGGCGAAGCGATCGGGATGCAGGCGCGACTGGAGCCCGACGTACGCCCGTTCGAGCGCCGCCCCATCGAGATCGAAGGCGCGCGGAACGCCCAGCCGCGCGAAGTGGTCCATCGGCCGGGCCGGCTGGACCGCGCCGCACGCCGGACACATCGCCGCCGACGCGGACGCGCCGCACGACCAGCAGCTTCCACGATCGTCGCCGTCGTGGCGCTTCACCGCATCCTCCACGGAATCGAGCCGAGCGTCAGACCCGGAAGGACTCGCCGCAGCCGCAGCGGCCCTTCTCGTTCGGATTGACGAAGCGAAAGCCCGATTGGACCTTCTCGTCGACGAAATCCATCTCGGTGCCGACCAGGAACATGATGGCCTTGGGGTCGATCAGCACGGTGACGCCCTTGTCCTCGACCAGCTCGTCGAGCTCGTGGCGCGCATCCGCGTACTCGAGCGTGTACGACAGCCCCGAGCAGCCGCGCGTGCGCACGCCAACCCGGATGCCGGCCGATGGCTTGCCGCGCTGGGCGAGCAATTCACGGATGCGCGCCGCCGCCGCGTCCGAAACCGTGATCATCGGCGCCGCCATGCGCGACTCTCCTCCTGGTCCCCGGCCGGTCCCTGGTCTTAGGCCGCCGCCGCCTTGGCCGCCGTCTTGGCCGCCATCTTGGCCCGATAGTCGGCGATCGCCGCCTTGACCGCGTCCTCGGCCAGCACCGAACAGTGGATCTTGACCGGGGGCAGCGACAGGTGATGGGCGATCTGCGTGTTCTTGATCGTCGCGGCCTCGTCGAGCGTCTTGCCCTTGACCCATTCGGTCACCAGCGAGCTCGACGCGATGGCCGAGCCGCAGCCGAAGGTCTTGAACTTGGCGTCCTCGATGACCCCGCCGGCGCCGACCCGGATCTGCAGCTTCATGACGTCGCCGCAACTGGGCGCGCCGACCAGCCCGGTGCCCACCGTCGGGTCGCCCTTGTCGAAGGCGCCGACGTTGCGCGGGTTCTCGTAGTGGTCGAGTACCTTCTCGTTATAAGCCATCGCTCTTACTCCTTTCGCATTGCGTACCGTCGATCGGCGCCGGGCCGATCAGTGATCCGTCCATTTGATCGATTTGAGATCGACGCCTTCCTGCGCCAACTCCCACAGCGAACTCATTTCGCGCAGACGCCCGACGTGCTTGACCACGCAGTCGATGGCGTACCGCACCTCGGCCTCGGTGGTGAACCGGCCGATGCCGAAGCGAATCGAAGTATGCGCGAGCTCCTCTTCCACGCCGAGCGCGCGCAGCACGTAGGACGGCTCGAGCGAGGCCGACGTGCACGCCGAGCCCGACGACACGGCGACGTCCTTGATCGCCATGAGCAGCGATTCCCCCTCGACGTAGGCGAAGCTCAGGTTGAGGTTGCCGGGAATCCGCTGCTCCGCGTCGCCGTTGAGGAACACGTCGGGGATCACATCGGTGATGCCGTCGTGGAGCATGCGCTGCAGCCGGCGCAGCCGCTCGTTCTCGGCCGCCATCTCCTGCTTGGCGATGGCGCAGGCCGCGCCGAGCCCGACGCACAAGGGCGTCGGCAGGGTGCCGGAGCGCATGCCGCGCTCCTGGCCGCCGCCGTCGATCATGGCCTTTAGCCGGACCCGCGGCCGGCGCCGCACGTAGAGCGCGCCGATCCCCTTGGGGCCGTAGATCTTGTGGCCCGAGATGCTCATCAGGTCGATGGTCATGGCCTCGACGTCAAGCGGGATCTTGCCCGTCGCCTGGGCCGCGTCGGTGTGGAAGAAAACGCCGCGCGATCGGCACAGCCGGCCGATCTCGGCGAGCGGCTGGATGACGCCGATCTCGTTGTTGACGGCCATGATCGAGACCACAAGCGTGCGCTCGGTGATGGCCGCCGCGAGCTCGTCCAGGTCGACCAGACCATTCGGCCGGACCGGCAGGTACGTGACCTTGAGCCCTTCCTGTTCGAGGTGGCGGCAGGAATCGAGCACGCACTTGTGCTCGGTCCTGAGCGTGACGATGTGGTCCTTGCGGTCGCGGTAGAAGCCGGCCAGCCCCTTGATCGCCAGGTTGTTCGATTCGGTCGCCCCCGAGGTGAAGATGATTTCGCGCGGGTCGGCGCCGATCAGGTCGGCGACCTCGGCGCGCGCCGCCTCCTCCGCCTCCTCCGCCTCCCAGCCGAACTGATGGCTGCGCGAATGGGGGTTGCCGAACTTCTCGGTGAAGTAGGGCAGCATCTTTTCGAGCACGCGCGGGTCGCACGGCGTCGTTGCCTGGTAGTCCATGTAGATCGGCAGCCGCATGTTGGGACGAAGGACCGTCGCCTGGGCGCCGTTGCTCTGGGTCTCGGTCATGCTCATCTCCCTGTTCCTGCCGTCACGCCGCGGCGCGCGCGCCGCAAAGCCGCGCCTTCAGCACGCACCACGCGGCCGCGAAGTCCTTGAGTTCCCCCGCCGTCGTCCGCCAGCCGGTGCTGACGCGGATCGCCGCCGCCGCCACCGCGCGGTCGAGACCCATGGCGGCCAGCACGTGCGACGGCCCGACCTTGCCCGACGAGCACGCGGCGCCCGCGCTGACCGCGAAGCCGTCGAGGTCGAACGCCATCACCTGGATCGATGCGTCGACGCCCGGCATGACGACGCTGCTGGTATTGGGCAGGCGGCGAACGCCGTCACCAAGGATGCGCGCTCCGTCAAGCGAGGCCTCGAACTCGTCGCGCCAGCGTTCGAGGCGCGGCGCGTCGTCGATCAGCCCCGGAACGTGGGCGGCCGCGACGCCGAAGCCGGCGATCGCGGGCAGCGCCTCGGTCCCGGCGCGTCGGCCGCGCTCCTGCCCGCCGCCAGGCACCAGCGCCGCCAGTTCGAGCGGCGCGCGCACCAGAAGCGCGCCGGCGCCCTTGGGCCCGCCGATCTTGTGCGCCGACACCGACATCAGATCGACGCCGAGGCCGTCGAAGTCGAGCGGCAAGCGGCCGTAGGCCTGAACCGCGTCGGTGTGAACCAGGGCGTCGTGGGCGCGCGCCAGGCGCACGACCTCGGCCAGCGGCTGGATGACGCCAGTCTCGTTGTTCGCGGCCATGACCGAAACCAGCGCGGGGCGCTCATCGGCCAGCAGCCGCTCGAGCGCGTCGAGCCTGACGACGCCGTCGCCATCGCACGGGATTGTCGTGTCGCGCGAGCCGCCCCGCCGCACCGATCCGTGCTCGACCGCCGAGACCAGGATGCGTTCGCGGCCCGTGCCGTGGAGCGCGAGGGCATTGGCCTCGCTGCCGCCGGCCGTGAACACCACCGCGGCCGGCGCGGCGCCGAGCGACGCGGCAACTTGGGCGCGCGCGTCCTCGACCCGGGCGCGCGCAAGCCGGCCCTCGGCGTGCACCGACGACGGGTTGCCGTCGAGCCCTAGCGCCTCGGCCACGGCGGCCGCCGCCGCCGGCAGGATCGGCACGGTCGCGTTGTAGTCGAGGTAGATGCGGGGCATGGTCATGTCGTTACTGGTCGTTACTGGGCCGCGACGGTCGACGCGCTCGCGGCGGGTTCGCCCTCGGCCGGTCGCGGCGGCTCGAGCCCGGCCAGCCAGAATTTCGGCTGGACCTGGCGGTTGCACACGTCGGCCAGGGACACGGCGCTCAAGTAACGCTGGATCTGCTGGCCAAGCTCCTCCCACAGATCGTGGGTCAGGCACCGCCCGGTCTTGACGAGGCAGCCCTTGGGCGAGCCCTCGTCGCAACGCGTCGCCCTGATCGGCTCGTCGACCGCGAGGATGACATCGGCGATCGGGATCTGCTCGCCCGGACGGGCCAGCAGGTAACCGCCACCCGGTCCGCGTACGCTCTTGACCAGGCCGCCCCGGCGCAGCCGCCCGAACAACTGTTCGAGGTACGACAGCGAAATCTCCTGCCGCCCGGCGATGTCGGCCAGCGGTACCGGCCGGACGTGCGCCGCCTGCCGCGTGTGGTACGCCAGATCGACCATCGCCATGACGGCGTAGCGACCCTTGCTGGAAAGCTTCATGACCTACTCCCTCGCGGCCGGCCGTCAGCAGGTTGGCTCGGCCGGTTCGTGATCGGCGGCTCCGGGCTTGGTCTCGCCCGTCCGCCCCGCCAGTTCCGCCTCGAGTTCGTCGAGGCGCGCACGCAACGCCAGCACCTGCTCGGTCAGCCCGGCGAGCGCCACGTTGACCGGGTCGGTCACCTCCGACGACGGCGCGCCGTAGGCGGCGAAGCGTTCGCCCTGACGGGCGTCCTTCGCGGCCACCGCGCGCGCCGGAATACCGACCATGACCGCGCCATCGGGCACATCGCGCAGCACCACGGCGTTCGAGCCGATCTTGGCGTCGGCGCCCACCGTGACCGGGCCCAGGATCTTGGCCCCGGCCCCGACGACGACCCGGTCCCGGATCGTCGGATGGCGCTTGCCTTGGCGCCACGTGGTGCCGCCGAGCGTGACGCCGTGGTAGAGCGTGACGTCGTCGCCGACGACGGCGGTTTCGCCGATCACGACGCCCATGCCGTGGTCGATGAACAGCCGGCGGCCGATGCGGGCGCCGGGATGAATCTCGATCCCCGTGACCAGCCGTCCGAGGTGCGACACGAATCGCCCGGCGATGCGAAGTTCGTGGCCCCACAGCCAGGCGGCCGCCCGATGGATCAACCCGGCGTGGAACCCCGGGTAGCACAGCACGACCTCGAGCCGTGAACGCAGCGCCGGGTCGCGCCGGAAATAGGAGTCGATCTCCGCCAGCAAGCCCTTGAACATTTGCGCTCCCGATCCGTAGTATCGGCCGGCCGGTTCCCGGTACGGCCCAGCCGACCCCTTCGTTGGCTTATATAGATTACCCGACTAGGTGGGTCAAGTATGCATGGCGCATAAATTGGCGTCTAAGCGTCTAAATCCCAGGTATTTCGTCGGTTTATGGACGAAACGGGAACGGAGCGCCCGGGCCCGGCCCGGCGCGAGCTAGGCGGGCGCCGTGCCGGAAGTCATCTTCAACGGGCCCGAAGGGCGCCTGGAAGGCCGCTACCGCCACGGATTGGTGCGCAACGCCCCGGTCGCCCTGGTGCTTCATCCGCATCCCCGCCATGGCGGGACGATGAACAACAAGGTCGTCTACAACCTGTTCCAATCGTTCCATAAGGCCGGGTTTTCGGTGCTGCGCTTCAATTTCCGCGGTGTCGGGCGCAGCCAGGGCCGCTACAACGGCGGCGTCGGCGAGATCGCCGACGCCACGTCGGCGTTCGACTGGCTCCAGGCCTACAACCCCAACGCGGTCGGCTGCTGGATCGGCGGCTTCTCGTTCGGCGCCTGGATCGCCATGCAGGTGCTGATGCGCCGGCCCGAGATCGACGGCTTCGTGTGCGTCTCGCCCCCGGTCAACCTTTACGATTTCGGCTTCCTGGAACCGTGCCCGTCTTCGGGCCTGGTCATCCATGGCCGCGAGGACGAACTGGTGCCCGAGGGCGATGTCCGGCGCCTGCGCGACCGGCTTCGTCGGCAGAAGGCGATAACCGTCGATTACGCCACGATTCCAGGCGCCAGCCACTTCTTCGCGGGCCACGGGGCCCAGTTCGCCGCCGCCATCGACGGCTACCTGACCCGCCGCACCAAGGGTTACGGCATGCGCCGCTCGGCCGGCGGCGCCCGGTAGTACGCCCCGCCGCTGACCGGGTGCCGGGCGCCGGTGGTGCCAGGCTCGCTCAGCGCCAGCCCGCGCGCCGCGCGCACCGCCAGGAAGCCGAACGCTTCGGCCTCCAGGGCGTCGCCATCCCAGCCCACGGCCTCGACCGGCGCGACGGTGGCGTCGAGCGCGCGCTCGAGCGCCGCCATCATGACGCCGTTGCGGCGCCCGCCGCCGCTCACCAGCCAGCGCCGGGGCGGCGCCGGCAGATGGCGCACGGCCAGGGCCACGGCGCGCGCGGTCAGTGCCGTCAGCGTCGCCGCGCCGTCGGCCGCGTCGAGTCCCCGCGCGGGGTCGCCGAACGCGTCGCGGTCGAGCGACTTGGGCGGCGGGGCGGCGAAATAGGGGTTTGCCAGCACCGCGTCGATCCGCGCGTCGTGGACCCGGCCGCGGCGCGCGAGCGCCCCGTCGGCGTCGTAAGCGCCGCCGCTGTGGCGCGCGACCCAATCGTCGATCAGGGCCCCGCCCGGCCCGGTGTCGAACGCGAGCAAGCCATCGTCGGGCCCGATCCAGGTCAGGTTGGCGACGCCGCCGATGTTGAGCACGGCGAGCGGCCGCTCGAGGCCTTCGGCGAGCGCCCGATGGTAATAGGGCGCGAGCGGGGCGCCCTGCCCGCCGGCGGCCATGTCGGCGCGTCGGAAGTCGGCGATGACGTCGATGCCCGTGCGCTCCGCCAGCAGCGCCGGATCGCCGATCTGCCAGGTGATGCCCTCGGCCGGCCGATGCACGATGGTCTGGCCGTGGAAGCCGATCAGGCCCACCCGGTCGCGGCCGAGCCCGGCCTTGGCCAGCAGCGCCGCGACCGCCTCGGCGTGGACCAGCGTGAGCTCGCGCGCCAGCGCCATGACGTCGCCCTTGCCGCCCAATGCCGCGCCAAGCCTCGCGCGCAGCCCGGCGTCGTAGGGCACGGTCAGCGCCGGGCCGCGCCGCTCGATCCGTTCGCCGTCGGTCGCGACGAGCGCGGCGTCGACGCCGTCGAGCGAGGTGCCGCTCATCAGCCCGATCGCCAGCAGCGTCTCAAACCGCTCCGCTTGGTCCGCGGGCTCCGCCCGTGGTACATGACGGCCCCATTTCTTCGACAGCGTCACCCGATCCTCCGCGCCCAGCCATGGCCACGTTCCGACCGCGCTCCGAGTTCCTGACCCGCATCCAGGGGCGCGGCTACGTCCATCAATGCACCGACCTGGCCGAGCTCGACCGGCTGGCGACGGCGGGCACGATCGTGGCCTACATCGGCTTCGATTGCACGGCGCCCAGCCTGCACGTCGGGCACCTGATGTCGATCATGGTGCTGCGCCATCTCCAGCAATCGGGTCACAGGCCGATCGTGCTGATCGGCGGCGGCACGACCAAGATCGGCGACCCGTCGTTGCGCGACGAGGCGCGGCCGCTGCTGACGCTGGACGACATCGGGCGCAACAAGGCCGGCATCCGGCGGGTGTTCGAGCGCTACCTCCGCTTCGGCGACGGGCCGACCGACGCGCTCATGGTCGACAACGACGAATGGCTCGATCGCCTCGCGTACATCCCGTTCCTGCGCGACGTGGGCGTGCATTTCTCGGTCAACCGCATGCTGACGTTCGAGAGCGTCCGGCTCCGGCTCGAGCGCGAGCAGCCGCTGTCGTTCCTCGAGTTCAACTACATGATCCTGCAGGCCTACGACTTCGTCGAGTTGGCCCGGCGCTACGGCTGCGTGCTGCAGATGGGCGGCTCGGACCAGTGGGGCAACATCGTCAACGGCGTCGAGCTGGGCCGCCGGCTCGACGACCGGGCGTTGTTCGGACTGACCACGACGCTCGTCACCACCAGCTCCGGCGCCAAGATGGGCAAGACGGCGAAGGGCGCGGTGTGGCTCAACGCCGAGCAGTGCTCGCCCTACGAGTTCTGGCAGTTCTGGCGCAACACCGACGACGCCGACGTCGGCCGCTTCCTGCGCCTGTTCACCGAGCTTCCCGAAGGCGAGATCGCCCGGCTCGAACGGCTCGCCGGGGCCGAGCTCAACGACGCCAAGAAGGCCCTGGCCGACGCGGCCACCGGCCTGGCCCACGGCGGCGTGGCCGCGGCCGAGGCCGGT
>CAZGYG010000044.1:0-22593 GCA_964530335.1 uncultured Rhodospirillaceae bacterium
CGTGGGTATAGCACGAGCGTCGTTCGCCTTGGCAACGCCGCCCGGCGCGCCCTAGAACACCGAGCCATGGCCGATCCCGCGCACCGCACGCTCGACCTCGCGAACCTGGCCGCGACTCGCCGGCTCGGCCAGGCGCTCGCAGCCGCGCTCGCGCCCGGTGACTTCGTCGCTCTCGCGGGCCCGCTCGGCGTCGGCAAGACCGAGCTCGCGCGCGCCGTGCTGGGCGGGCTCGGCGTCGCCGACGAGGTGCCCAGCCCGACCTTCACGTTGGTTCAGGTCTACGACACGGCGCGCGCTGCCGTGTGGCACGTCGATCTCTACCGGCTGGAACGGCCCGAGGACGCGGCCGAGCTCGGCCTCGAGGACGCATCCGCCGCCATCGCCCTGATCGAATGGCCCGAGCGCCTGGGCTCCTTGCCGCCGGATCGTCTCGACATCGGGCTCGCGTTCGGCGATGGCGCCGAGGCGCGCGTCGCGCGCCTGGTCGGTCACGGCCGCTGGGCCCATCGCCTGGCCGCCGTTGTCGCAAATGCCTGACCGGGCCGCGTGCATCCGGGCGTTTCTCGCCGATGCCGGCTGGGACGGCGCCGAACTGCGCCCGCTCGCGGGCGATGCCTCGTTCCGCCGCTACGACCGCGTCGTGCAAGGCGAGCGCCGGGCGGTGCTGATGGACGCGCCCCCGGCGCACGAGGACGTGCGCCCGTTCGTGCGCGTCGCCCGACACCTGGCCGGGCTCGGCTTCAGCGCGCCGGCGATCCTGGCGGCGGACGAGGATGCGGGTTTGCTGTTGCTCGAGGACCTGGGCGACGATCTCTACACCCGCGTCCTCGCTTCGGGCGCTGCCGACGAGGCGACGCTCTACGCCACCGCGATCGACGTGCTCGTGGCGCTCGATGCCAGGCCGGCCTCGTGCCCGGTGCCGCCCTATGACGATGCCCGGCTGCTCGCCGAGGCCGACCTGCTGCTCGACTGGTTCCTGCCGGCGGTGAACGCCCCGGTCGCCGACGAGGCGAGGGCCGAGTTCCACGCGGCGTGGCTGGCCGTGCTGCCGGTGGCGCGCGCGCTCCCCGGGTGCCTGGTGCTGCGCGACTACCACGCCGATAATTTGTTCTGGCTGCCCCGGCGCCGGGGCGTGCGCCGCTGTGGCCTGATCGACTTCCAGGACGCGGTCGCCGGCCCGCTCGCCTACGACGTGGTGTCTCTGCTCGAGGACGCGCGCCGCGACGTGGCGCCGGCCACCGTGGCCATGGCGCTCGACCGTTACCTCGGCGCGACCGGGGTCGACCGCGCCGCGTTCCTGGCCGGCTACGCCGTGTTCGGCGCCCAACGCAACACCAAGATCGTCGGCATCTTCACGCGACTGTGGCGGCGCGACGGCAAGCGGCTGTACCTCGACTTCATCCCGCGGGTGTGGCGGCACCTCGATCGCGATCTCGCGCATCCGGCGCTCGAACCCGTGCGTCGTTGGTTCGACCGGCATTGCCCGCCGGCGCTGCGGCGGCGGCCATGACCGGACCGACGCGCGCCATGGTGCTGGCGGCGGGACGCGGCGAACGGCTGCGGCCCTTAAGCGACGCCGTGCCCAAGCCGCTGATCGAGATCGGCGGGCGGACCATGCTCGACCGCACCCTCGACCGGCTGGCCGAGGCGGGCGTCGAGCTCGCCGTGGTCAACGTCTGGCACCTGGCCGAGGCGATCGTCCGCCAACTCGAAGGCCGCAAGCGCCCGCGCATCGTCGTCAGCCGCGAATCCGAGCTGCTCGACACCGGCGGCGGCACATGCCGCGCCTTGCCGCACCTCGGCGCCAACCCGTTCTTCGTCGCCGCCACCAAGATGGTGTGGACCGACGGGCGGGTCCCGGCGCTCGCGCGGCTGGCCGAGGCGTGGGACGATGGGCGCATGGACGCGCTCCTGCTGCTCCAGCCGCTCGCGGCGGCCGAGGGCTTCGACGGCGCCGGCGACTTCTTCCTCGACGCCGACGGCCGGATCGAGCCGCGCGGCGAGCGCGCGTCCGCGCCTTACGCCTTCACCAGCCTGCAGATCGTCCATCCGCGCCTGTTCGAAGGGGCGTCGGGCGCCTTCTCGATGTGGCTGCCGTGGCGCCGCGCGCTCGCGGACCGCCGGTTTTTCGGGCTGGTGCACGATGGCGCCTGGTGCCACGTCTCGACGCCCGGCGGCCTCGCTCTCGCCCAAGCCCGGTCGTGGGATGGCTGACGCGCGAGTTCCCGAACCGGGGCGGGTCTACACCATCCCCGCGGGCGAATCCTTCGTCGATGCCCTGGCCGCCGGGTTGCTGGCGCGGGCCGGTGGCGACCCGGCCAGCCTCGCCGACGCCCTGGTCCTGCTACCCAACCGGCGTGCGTGCCGGGCGCTCGGCGACGCCTTCCTGCGCCAGGGCGAGGGCCGGGCGCTGCTGCTGCCGCGCCTGGCGCCGATCGGCGACGTGGACGAGGACGACCTCGACGTGGCCGAGGCCGGCGCCGGTTTCGACGACGCCGACCTGGCGCCGGCGATCGCGCCGCTGCGCCGCCAGTTCCTGCTCGCGCGTTTGCTCGCGCGTGCCCCGGCGCTCGGCGCCCACGATCTCGATCGGGCGGTGCGGCTCGCCGCCGAGCTCGCGCGCCTGCTCGACGACGCCCAGATCGCCGGCGTCGATCTGGCCCGCCTCGGCGGGCTCGCGCCCGAGGCCTACGCCGCGCACTGGCAGAAGAGCCTGCGGTTTCTCGAGATCCTGACCCTGCACTGGCCCCGCATGCTCGCCGCCGAGGGCCGGCTCGACCCGGCCGACCGGCGCAACCGGCTGCTGGCGCGGCTGGCGGCGACCTGGCGCGCCCAGCCGCCCCGCCACCCGGTCGTCGCCGCCGGCTCGACCGGGTCGATCCCGGCCACCGCCGACCTGCTCGCGGCGGTCGCCGCCCTGCCCACGGGCATGGTCGTGCTGCCGGGGCTCGACACCGGGGCGAATGCGGCGACCTGGGAGGCCATCGGCGACAGCCACCCCCAGGCCGGGCTCAAGCGCCTGCTCGACCGGCTGGGGCTCGCGCGCGAGCGGGTTGTGCCGTGGCCGGGCACGAGGGAACACCCGCGCGCCCGGCTGCTCGCCGACGCCCTGCGCCCGGCGGCGACGATCGCCGCATGGCGCGAGCTGCCCCCGCCACAGCCGGCGGCGCTCGCCGGCCTGGCGCGCATCGAGGCGCCGACGCGCCAGGTCGAGGCCGGGGTCATCGCGCTCGCCATGCGCGCGCGGCTCCAGACGCCGGGGGCGAGCGCGGCGCTGGTCACGCGCGATCGCGGGCTTGCCCGCCGCGTCGCCGAGGAGCTCGGCCGGTTCGGGCTTTCGGTCGACGATTCGGCGGGGCAATCCCTGGCCGCGACGCCGCCCGGCGCGTTCCTCAGGCTATCCGCCGCGATGGCCGCGGCCGACGCGGCGCCCGTGCCGCTGCTCGCGTTGCTCAAGCATCCGCTGGCCGCCGGCGGGCGCGACCCGGCGCGGTTCCGTACCGCCGTGCGCGGGCTTGAACGGGCGGCGCTGCGCGGTCCGCGCCCGGCGCCCGGCTTCAAGGGCGTGGCGGCGGCGCTCGCCTTGGCCAAGGCGCCGCGCGCGCTGCGCGGCGAGCTCGGGCGGGTGCGCCGCGCGGCGGCGCCCTTCGTGCGCGCGCTGGGCAAGCGCAAGACGACTCTGGACAAGGTGCTCGAGGCCCATGTGCGCTTCGCCGAGTGGCTGGCCGCGACTGACGCGAGCCCCGGCGCGGAGCGCCTGTGGGCGCGCGAGGCTGGCCAGGCCCTGGCCGCCTTCGTGGCCGAGGTCGCCGACTCCGCCGGCGCGCTCGGCCGCATTCGGGGCGCCGACTACCCGTCGCTGCTCGAAACCCTGTTGGCCGGGCGTGTGGTGCGTCCATCTTACGGCCGCCACCCGCGGCTGGCCATCTGGGGGCCGCTCGAGGCGCGGCTGCAACACGCCGACCTGATGATCCTGGGCGGCCTCGAGGAGGGCTCGTCGCCGCCGCTGCCGGACCCGGACCCTTGGCTCAGCCGGCCGATGCGCGAAGCCCTCGGCCTGCCCGCGCGCGAGCGGCGGATCGGTCAGGCCGCGCACGACTTCGTGCAGGCGGCGGCTGGGCCCGAGGCGATGCTGACCAGCGCCGCGAAGGTCGACGGCTCGCCGACCGTGCCGTCGCGTTGGCTTGTCCGCCTCGAGACCTACCTCGCCCTGCACGGCCGCGACCGGGATCCGGCGGAGCACGGCCGACAGTTCCTCGTCTGGCAGGCCAACCTGGATCGTCCGGCGCGCGTCAGCCCGCTGGCGCCGCCGGCGCCGGCGCCGCCCGTGCCCCAGCGCCCGCGCGCGCTTTCGGTCACCGCGATCGAAACGTGGTTGCGCGATCCCTACGCGGTGTACGCCCGCAATGTCCTGCGGCTGCGACGGCTCGACCCCGTCGACGCCGACCCCGGCGCCGCGGAACGGGGTCAGTTCATTCACGACGCGCTCGACCGTTTCGTCGCGGCGTACCCGGACGCGTTGCCCGACGATGCCTACGACCGCCTGCTCGCGTTCGGCGACCAGGCGTTCGGCGCGGCCCTGGAGCGGCCGTCGGTGCGCGCCTTCTGGTGGCCCCGCTTCGCGCGGATCGCCCGCTGGTTCGTGGACCAGGAACGCGAAAGGCGCGCCGATCTGGTCCGCGTGGTCTCCGAGATCGAGGGCCGGCTCGAGCTCGCGGCGCCGGGGGGTCCGTTCGTCGTGCGCGCCAAGGCCGACCGCATCGACGTGTTCGACGATGGCCGGCTCGCGGTCATCGACTACAAGACCGGGACCAAGCCGACGCTCAAGGACGCCCAATCGGGGCTGGCGCCCCAGTTGCCGCTCGAGGCGGCGATCGCCGGCGCCGGCGGCTTCGACGGCGTGAACCCGGGCGCGGTCGCCGAGCTCGCGTTCTGGCACCTGACCGGAGACGATCCACCCGCGGAGATGCTCCAGCCGAAGGGCGACCCCCAAGCGATGGCCGAGGCGGCGCTGGCGGGGCTCGGCGAGCTGGTCGGGCGCTTCGATCGGCCCGAGACGCCCTATCTCGCCTGCCCGCGCCCGGCGCTGATGCCACGCTACAACGACTATGAGCACCTCGAGCGGCGCGAGGAGTGGGAGGCCCCCGCCGCGGCGGTGCCGGCTTACCGCTCACCGCTGTCGCACCGCCCGGGCCCCCAGCCGCCGCCCCGGCCCGAGCAGCGGCGCATGTCCGATCCGGCGACCTCGGCCTGGATCACGGCCTCGGCCGGCACGGGCAAGACCAAGGTGCTGACCGACCGGGTGCTGCGCCTGCTGCTCGGCGGCGCGGCGCCCGGTCGCGTGCTCAGCCTCACCTTCACCAAGGCGGCGGCGGCCGAGATGGCGACGCGCATCGAGCACCGGCTCGGACACTGGGCCATCGCGGCGCCGGAAGACCTCGCGGTCGATCTGGCGGCGCTGACCGGACAGCCGGCTTCGCCCGAAACCGTGGCCCGCGCCCGCCGCCTGTTCGCCGAGGTGCTCGAGGCGCCGGGCGGCCTGCCGATCCTGACCATCCATTCGTTCTGCCAGGCGGTGCTCGCGCGCTTCCCGGTCGAGGCCGAGATCGCGCCGGGGTTCGAGATCGCCGACGAGCGTACCGCCAGCGAGCTCCAGGCCGAGGCGTTGGATCGGGTGATCGGCCACGCCGACGCAAAGCTCGGTTTGCACGTTGCCGTCGTCGCGCGGCTGGCACGCGACGTCACGGTGCGCGACATCGTCAAGCAGATCGTCGCCGCGCGCGGCCGCTTCGCGGCGGCGCTCGCCCGCCACGCCGACGTCCCGGGCGCGATCGCCGCGCTCGCCCGGATGCTGGGCGTCGCGCCGGGGGCGACCGTGGACGACCTGGTCCGGGCGACGGTCGATCCCGCGGTCATCGACGAAGCCGCGCTCAGAGCCGCCGCCACGGTTCTGCTCGGCGGCTCCAAAACCGACCGCACGCGCGGCCGGGCGATCGAAAACTTCCTGGCCCTGCCGCTCACACTTCGCATCGCGCGGTTCGACGCCTACCGGCTCGCGTTCCTGACCAAGGACGAGACGCCGCGGAAAGACCTTGTCAAATCCAAGATCGCGCAGGCTCACCCGCGGCACGCGGACGCTCAGGCGGCCGAGGCCGATCGGCTGGTCGAGTTCGTGGCGACGCGCAACCGCATCGCCACCCTGGAAGCCAGCGCCGCGTTGTGGCATTTCGGCGACGCCGTGCTCAAGGCCTACGCCGATCGCAAGCGGGCCGCCGGCGTGCTCGATTACGAGGACCTGGTCCTGACAACGGCCGACCTGGTCAACCGGCCGGGGGCGGCGCCCTGGGTGCTCTACAAGCTCGATGGCGGCATCGATCACGTCCTGGTCGACGAGGCGCAGGACACCAGCCCGCAGCAGTGGCGCATCGTGGCGGCGCTGGTCGATGAGTTCTTCGCCGGCGAGGGGCGCGGCGACGTGGCCCGGACGCTGTTCGTCGTCGGCGACGAAAAACAGTCGATCTTCAGCTTCCAGGGCGCCGACCTCGAGGGGCTCGCGCGGGTCCACGACGCGGTGCGGGCGCGCGCCGAGGCCGCGCAACGCCCGTGGCTCGATCTGGACATGACGCTCTCGTACCGCTCGACCGCGACCGTGCTCGACGCCATTGACCGGGTGTTCGCGGCGCCCGAGGCGCGGGCTGGCGTCGCCGACCGGCCGATCGCCCACGGCGTCACGCGCGCCGGTCCCGGCCTGGTCGAGGTCTGGCCGCTGGCGCCGGCGGCCAGCGCCGACGCGGGCGGCGCCTGGGACGTGCCCGAGCGCTACGTCGAAGCGGTCGACGAGCCCGAGATCCGCCTCGCGCGCCACATCGCCGGAACCGTCGCCGGCTGGCTCGACCGCGAGCCGCTCGAGTCCCACGGCCGCGCGATCCGACCCGGCGACGTCATGGTCCTGTTGCGCCGCCGCAAGGGCCTGATGCACCCGCTGGTGCGCGAGTTGCGCCGGCGCGACGTTCCGGTCGCCGGCGTCGACCGCATGGTGCTGACCGAGCCGCTCGCGGTCGCCGATCTTACGGCGCTGATCGAGGCGGCGCTGCTGCCCGAGGACGACCTCGTGCTCGCCGCCGTGCTCAAGGGCCCGTTCATCGGCCTCGACGAGAACGAGCTGTTCGCCCTGGCGGCCGGGCGGCGACGGGACGAGCGGCTGTGGTTCGCGCTGCGCCGGTCGCGGCGTGGCGGGCGGGCGGCGGCCGCCTTCGCCTGGTTGGCGGACGCCTTCGCCGGCGCCGACTTCACCACGCCCCACGGCTTCCTGTGCGCGGCGCTGAACCGGCCGGTGGCGCTCGAACCCGGGTTGAGCGGGCGGGCGGCCGTGCTGGCGAGGCTCGGGCTCGAGGCCGAGGATCCGATCGACGAGCTGCTGACCCAGGCGCTCGCCTTCGAACGCATCCACCCGCCGTCGCTTCAGGGCTTCGTGCGCTGGCTCGGCCAGGGCGAGCTCGAGATCGCGCGCGACCTCGAGCACGGCCGCGACGAGGTGCGGGTGATCACGGTCCACGGCGCCAAGGGTCTGGAGGCGCCGATCGTGTTCCTGCCCGACACCACGGCGCTGCCCCAACATCAAGGCTCGAAGGTGCTGTGGCTCGACGGCGACGAAGGCCTGCTGTGGCCGGGGCGCGCGGCACGGGCCGCGCCCGAGGTCGACCAGGCGAAGCTGGCGCAGAAGGCGCGCGAGCTGGCCGAACACCGCCGGCTGCTCTACGTCGCGCTGACGCGCGCGGCCGACCGGCTCTACGTCGCCGGGCTGCCGGTCAATGGCAATCTCGACCCGGGCTCGTGGTACGCGCTCGTTCGGGGCGCGCTCGAGGCGCGGGCCGAGCCGTTCGCGTTCGACGCCTGGCCGGGCCAGGGGCTGCGTCTGGCCGGCCCGTCCGGGCATGTGGCGCCGGAGCGCTTGCCGGCGCCGGAAGCCGATCTTGCCGTGACCACGGCTCTGCCGCCATGGCTCGCCGAACCCGTGCCGGCCGAGCCCGCGACCATGCCGCCGCTCGCGCCCTCGCGCGGCGAGGACACGCCCGCGGCCACGCCGATCGGGGCCGAACGCGACCGGCGTTTGCGCGGGCGCCTGATCCACCGCCTGCTCGAGTTGCTGCCCGAGCTCGCGCCCGACGCGCGTCCGGCCCTGGCGGCGCGGCTGGCCGACCGCCTGGGCGCCGGGCTAGGCGTGGCGTTGCGCGCCGATGCCGTGGCCGCGGCGCTGCGCCTGCTCGATGACCCCGGGCTCGCGGCGCTGTTCGGTCCCGGCAGCCGGGCCGAGGTGCCCGTGGTGGGGCTGGTCGGCGACCGGGTCGTGTCCGGCCAGATCGACCGGCTGGTCATCGCCGCCGACGAAATCGTCATCGCCGACTACAAGTCCGACCGGGCGCCGCCCGCCACCGCCGCCGACGTGCCGGAGGCCTACCGCCGCCAGCTCGCGCTTTACGCCGCTCTCATCCGGCGCGCCTATCCGGGGCGTCCGGTGCGCAGCCTGCTGATTTGGACCGAAGGGCCCAGCGTCACCGAGCTGCCCACGTCCGGGTCGCCTTGACGCCCTGCGGGCCCGTTACCTACAGTCCGCCCGAACTCCGCCACCAGGGAAGCATCGTCATGGCCATCAAGCACGCGTCCGACGCCTCGTTCGAGCAGGACGTGCTCAAGTCCGGGCGCCCGGTTCTGGTCGACTTCTGGGCCGAATGGTGCGCGCCCTGCAAGCAGATCGCGCCGGCGCTCGAGCAACTCGCCGGGGAACGGGCCGACAAGCTCGAGGTGGTGAAGATCAACATCGACGACAACATGAAGACCCCGACGCGCTACGGCGTGCGTGGCATTCCGACCCTGATGCTGTTCAAGGGCGGCCAGGTCGCCGCCACCAAGGTCGGCGCCCTGCCCAAGTCGAAGCTCTACGAATGGGTCGACTCGGTCCTCTGAGCCTCCGCCCGTGACCAAGCCCGACGCCGCGGCTCTCGCGGCGGCGTTTCGTTCGGCCCATCCGGCGATCGAGACGGTCGATCTGCTGATCGTCGACATGGCGGGCGTGCTGCGCGGCAAGCGGCTGGCTATGGACGAACTGCCCGCCTTGATGGCCGGCGGCCTGGTGCTGCCGGGCTCGACCTACGTCATGGACATCCTCGGCAACAACGTCAGCGCCACCGGGCTCGGGCCGCCCGACGGCGACCCGGACTACCCGATCCGCCCGGTGGACGGGACGCTCGCGCCGGTGCCGTGGGCCGGCCGGCCGCGCGCCCAGGCGCTGATGACCATGACGTATCCGGACGGGGCGCCGTACCCTTACGATCCGCGCGTCATCCTGGCGCGCGTGCTCGACCGGTTCCACCCGCTCGGGCTCACCCCGGTCGTCGCCGTCGAGCTCGAATTCTACCTGCTCGATCCGGCGCGCACGGCGGACGGCGGCGTGCGGCTCGCCGCACCGGGCGGCAAGGCGCCGACCGAGACCCAGGTCTACAGCCTGGACGACATCGAGGCGGTCGCTCCCTTCCTCGACGAGGTGCGCGAAGCGTGCGGCATCCAGGACATCCCCACGCACGTGGCGACCGCCGAATACGCGCCCGGCCAGTACGAGATCAACCTCCACCACGTGGACGACGCGGTGAAGGCGGCCGACCACGCGGTCCTGCTCAAGCGGGCGATCCGGGGCGTGGCGGAACGCCATGGCATGGTCGCCACGTTCATGGCCAAGCCGTTCATCGGGCTCCCCGGCAACGGCACGCACCTGCACGTCAGCCTGCGGGACCGGGCCGGGCGCAACGTCTTCGACGACGGCACCGACGCCGGCAGCGACGCGCTGCGCCATGCCATCGGCGGCCTGATCGCGACCATGGCCGAATCGATGGCGCTGTTCGCGCCCAACGCCAACTCCTTCCGCCGCATCCGGCCCGGTGCCTGGGTGCCGCTGGCGCCGACCTGGGGCTACAACAACCGCTCGGTGGCGCTGCGCGTGCCCGCCGGGCGCGGCGCCGCGACGCGGCTCGAGCACCGGGTCGCCGGCGCCGACGCCAATCCGTACCTGGTGGTGGCGGCGGTGCTGGCCGGGTTGCACCACGGGCTCTCGCGGCGGATCGATCCCGGCCCGCCGATCGCGGGCAGCGCCTACGCGCAAGTGCCCGCCAGCCTGCCGACGAGTTGGCTGGAGGCGCTCGGCGCGCACGACGGCGCGACGGTCCTGCCCGATTACATCGCGGCGGAATACCTGCGGCTTTATGGCCTGGTGAAGCGCCACGAACGCGCGACCTTCGAATCGCGCATCACCCCGGTCGAGTACGACTGGTACCTGCGCGCCGTGTAGCCTCGCGCGGCCGGCGTCAGGTTCCGTATTTCTCGGCCAGTGCCTTGATCGCGCGCAGCGTCTGGGCGGCCTTCGGGTAAACCTGGTCGAGGTCGCCCGCCGCGTAGTAGAGCGACGCCGACAGGATCGGCGCCACCGCGTCGGACAGCAGCTCGCTCCGGCCGTGGCGCGACATGGCGGCCTTCATCACCATCCGGGCCGTGCCGCAGTCCTGGTCGAGCCGCTGGCTGATCCTGGCGAAGGTCTTGGCGATGGCGGCGATTTCGGCCCGCGCCGCCATGATCTCCTCGGGCAAAGGCGGGCCTTCGTCCTCGGCGACCTCGACCTCCGCCTGGGCCTCGCGTTTGGCCTCGGTCCGGTTCCGTGACTCCACCACCACCTGCCCCGTTAACCATGGACCCGGCGTATGATCTACACGTAAAAGATGAATAAATCCATTACATGTACGACTTGTGGTTGTACGATAAAATGCGCTCAACCGTTCTCGGCCAGCACCGCCCCGGCCAGGTAGAGCGAGCCGCAGATCAGGACCCGCGCCGGGCCGGGAACGGCCAGGCGGTCTAGGGCGGCGGCGGCGGAGGGGGCGGTCTCGACCGCGATGCCCCGCTTGGCGCCGAGTTCGGCCAGCGCTTCGGGTGCCAGCGCCCCCGGCTCGCCGGGGACGGGCACGGCGACGATGCGCCGGGCGGCCGCGAGTGGGGCGAGGAACCGGGCCGCGTCCTTGCTCGCCATCATGCCGACAACGAGGTCGAGCGGCCGGTCGCCCCATTCTTCCCGCGCGTGCCGGGCGAGCATCCGGCTGGCGGCCGGGTTGTGGCCGCCGTCGAGCCAGAGTTCGGTCGCTTCCGGCAGCCGGTCGCGCAGCCGCCCCGCGTCCAGGCGTTGCAGCCGCGCCGGCCATTCGACGGCGGTCAGGCCGGCGCCGAGCGCCTCGTCACTCGCGAATCCCTTGAGCCGTAGCAGCGCGGCGATGGCTACGCCCGCGTTGTCTATCTGGTGGCGGCCAGGAAGCGCGGGCCGGGGCAGGTCGAGGATTCGCTCGCCCTCGCGGTACCTGAGGCCCGACCGGGTCGGTCGGGCGTCGAAGTCGCGGCCGTGCCACAGGGTGGGTGCGCCGACGGCCGCCGCGCGGGCCACGATCGCGCGCGCGGCCAGCTTCGGCTGCGGGCCGATGACGGCGCCGACCCCCGGCTTCAGAATCCCCGCCTTTTCGCCGGCGATGGCGCCGAGCGTGGTGCCGAGGAACGCCTGGTGGTCGAGCGACACGGGCGTGATGACCGTCAGCGCCGGCCGGTCGATGACGTTGGTCGCGTCGAGCCTGCCGCCGAGCCCGACCTCGAGCATGAGCCAATCGGCCGGGGTGCGCGCGAAGGCCAGGAACGCCGCCGCGGTCGTGACCTCGAAGAAGGTGATCGGCCGCCCGCCGTTGACCGCCTCGACCTCGTCGAGCAGGCGGGCCAGGGCGGCTTCGTCGATCAGCCGCCCGGCCAGCCGGATGCGCTCGTGAAATCGGACCAGGTGCGGCGAGGTGTAGACGTGAACGCGCTTGCCGCTGGCCTCCAATGCCGCGCGCAGATATGCGACCACCGAACCCTTGCCGTTGGTCCCGGCGACATGGACGACCGGCGGCAGGCGGTGTTCGGGATGCCCGAGCGCGGCCAGCAGGCGCTGGATGCGCTCGAGCGTCAGGTCGATCAACTTGGGGTGGAGGGTCTTCAGCCGTTCGAGCAGGCGGTCGCTCGGGCCGGGCGATGCGTCCATGGGCTTACGCCGTAGCGGCGGGCGGCTGCGGCACGACGGCGAGGTCGCGCCCTCCTGAGTGTACCTGTCGCCCCTTGCCGCGCCCGAGCAGGCCCAGCACGGGGATGAGCCGCTGGCGCAACTCGCGCCGGTGCACCACCATGTCGAGCATGCCGTGCTCGAGCAGGTATTCGGCCCGCTGGAACCCCTTGGGCAGGGTCTGGCGGATGGTTTCCTCGATCACCCGCGCGCCGGCGAAGCCGATGATCGCGCCGGGCTCGGCGATGGCGATGTCGCCGAGCATGGCGAACGACGCGGTCACCCCGCCCGTGGTCGGGTTGGCCATCACGACGACATAAGGGAGTCCCGCCTCCTTGACCCGGTCGACGGCGATCGTGGTGCGCGCCATCTGCATCAGGCTCAGCGCGCCTTCCTGCATGCGCGCCCCGCCCGAAGCGGTGACCACGATCAGCGGGGCCGCCAGCGCCACGGCGCGGTCGGCGGCGGCGAGGATGGCGTCGCCCACCGCCACGCCCATCGAGCCGCCGATGAAGGCGAAGTCGAACACGGCGACAACGACCGGCGCGCCGCCCATGGCGCCAGCGGCGACCACCACCGCGTCGCGCTCGCCCGTCGCGGCCTGGGCCTCGCCCAGGCGGTCGGCGTAGCGCTTGCGGTCGCGGAAGCGCAGCGGGTCGACCGCGGCCGCCGTCACGTCGACCCGCTCGAGCGTGCCCGGGTCGAGCAAGGCCGCCAGCCGCGCCGCCGGGGTCAGCGGCATGTGGTGGTCGCAGTGGGGGCAGACCGCGAGCCTGGCCTCGAGCTCGCGGTGGAAGATCATCTGCGCGCACGCCGGGCACTTGCGCCACAGGTTGTCGCCGCCATTGTTGCGCTTGACCAGCGCGCGGAGCCGCGGGCGAACGAAGTTGGTCAGCCAGTTCATGGCGTCCGCGCGCCGCGCACGGCCTCGGCGAGCGCGCGGATGTCGTGGTGCACCGCGGCGGCTACCGCGACGCCGATGCGCCCCTCCGCGGTAGCGCTGGCGACGCGCTCGACCAGCACGCTGCCGACCACCACGGCGTCGGCGGCGCGGGCGGTTCGGGCGGCGTCCGCCGGGGTCCTGATGCCGAACCCGACCGCGACGGGCAGCTCGGTGTGGCGCTTGATGCGCGCGACGGCGTCCGCGACCGCCTGGGCGCCGCCGGCGCGTGCGCCGGTGATGCCGGTGATCGAGACGTAGTAGAGGAAGCCCGACGAGTTGCTCAACACCTTGGGCAAACGGCGGTCGTCGGTCGTCGGCGTCGCCAGCCGGATGAAGTCGAACCCGGCGGCGCGCGCCGGCAGGCACAGCTCGTCGTCTTCCTCGGGCGGCAGGTCGACGATGATCAGGCCGTCGACCCCGGCTGCCTTGGCGTCGGCCAGGAACCGCGTCTTGCCGTAGCTGTAGATCGGGTTGTAGTAGCCCATCAGCACCAGGGGCGTCGCGTCGTCGGCCTGGCGCAACGCGCGGGCGAGCTCGAGCACGCCCTTGAGCGTCATGCCGGCCCTGAGCGCGCGCAAGTTGGCGGCCTGGATCGCGGGGCCGTCGGCCATCGGGTCGGTGAACGGCATGCCGAGCTCGATCAGGTCGGCGCCGGCGTGGGCGGCGCCTTTCAGGATCGCGGCCGAGGTCGCCGCGTCGGGATCGCCGGCGGTCAGGAATGTGACCAGCCCGGCGCGCCCCTCGGCGCCGAGCGCGGCGAAGCGCCTGGCGATGCGCGTGGTCACAGGCTGGTTCCCAGGTGCTTGGCGACGGTGAACACGTCCTTGTCGCCGCGCCCGCACAAGTTCATCACGATGATGGCGTCCTTCGCGAGCGTCGGCGCCAGCTTGATGACGTGGGCAAAGGCGTGGGCGGGCTCCAGCGCCGGCAGGATGCCTTCCAGGCGCGAGCACAGCTTGAACGCCGCGAGCGCCTCGTCGTCGGTCGCCGAAACGTACTCGGCGCGGCCGATGTCCTTGAGCCAGGAGTGCTCCGGGCCGATCCCGGGGTAGTCGAGCCCGGCCGAGATCGAGTGCGCCTCGCGGATCTGCCCGTCGTCGTCCTGCAGCAGGTAGGTCAGGTTGCCGTGCAGCACGCCCGGCCGGCCGGCGGTCAGCGACGCCGCGTGCTCGCCGGTCTCGATGCCGCGCCCCGCGGCCTCGACGCCGATGAGGCGCACGTTCGCCTCGTCGAGGAACGGGTGGAACAGCCCCATGGCGTTCGAACCGCCGCCGATGCACGCCACCAGCGCGTCGGGCAGACGCCCCTCGGCGGCGGTGATCTGCTCGCGCACCTCCTCGCCGATGACGCACTGGAAGTCGCGCACCATCGCCGGGTAGGGGTGCGGCCCGGCGACCGTGCCGATGATGTAGAACGTGGACTCGACGTTGGTCACCCAGTCGCGCAGCGCCTCGTTGAGCGCGTCCTTGAGCGAGCGCGAGCCCGATTCGACCGGCTTCACCTCGGCGCCCAGCAGCTTCATGCGGAACACGTTGGGCGCCTGGCGCTCGATGTCCTTGGTGCCCATGTAGACCGTGCATGGCATGTCGAACAGCGCACACACGGTGGCGGCGGCCACGCCGTGCTGGCCGGCGCCGGTCTCGGCGATGATGCGCGTCTTGCCCATGCGCCGGGCCAGCAGGATCTGGCCCAGGCAGTTGTTGATCTTGTGCGAGCCGGTGTGGTTGAGCTCGTCGCGCTTGAAATAGACCTTGGCGCCGCCCAGGTGCGCCGTCGCGCGGCGGGCGAAATAAAGCGGGCTCGGCCGGCCGACGTAGTGGGTATGCCAGTACGCCATCTCGCGGTGGAATTCCGGGTCCGCCTTGGCCGCGCCGTACGCGGCTTCCAGTTCGAGCACCAGCGGCATCAGGGTCTCGGCGACGAAGCGGCCGCCGTAGATGCCGAAGCGGCCGCGCTCGTCGGGTCCGGCGCGGAACGTGTTGGGGGCGCTGGGCGCCCTGGTCGAGGCCATGAAAGAGTCTCCGGGGGGGTACCGAAGTGGTCCGGTTGGCCGGTGGCCGGACTCTACAACTCTTTGGCCGCGGCCAGAAAGGCGCGGATGCGCTCCGGGTTCTTGACCCCCGGGCGGTCTTCGACCCCGGTCGAAACGTCGATCGCGCGGGCGCCCGAAACGGCGATCGCCTCGGCGACGTTGCCGGCGTCCAGCCCGCCCGAGAGCAGCCATGGCCGGGCGAACGTCCGCCCCGCCAGGATGCGCCAGTCGAACGCCCGGCCGTTGCCGCCGGGCAGGGCGCCCGCCTCGGCCCTGGGCGCCTTGGCGTCGAACATGATCAGGTCGACCACGGCTTCGTAGGGCTGGGCCAGATCGATGTCGTCCGCGCCGGCCACGGGGATCGCCTTCATGACCTCGACGCCCAGCGCCGTGCGGATCGCTTCGGCGCGCGCCGGGGTCTCGTGGCCGTGAAGCTGGATCACGTCGGGGTGGAGCCCCGACGCGATCGCACGCAACTCGTCGTCGCTCGCGTCCACGACCACGGCGACCCGACCCACCCGTTCGGGCAGGAGCCGGGCGAGCCGGCCGGCCTCGGCCGGGGTCACGGCGCGCGGCGACGGCGGGTAGAACACGAACCCGGCCCAGCGCGCGCCACCCGCGGCGGCGACCGCGTCGGGCGCGTTGAGCCCGCAGATCTTGACCTCGATCGTCATGGCCATGCTCGACGGGGCGTCACGTAAGGTCTTCACGCAACGGGCGCGGCCGCGGCCATCTCGTCCAGGATGCGGCGCGCGGCGGCGACCGGGTCGCTCGCCCTGGTGATCGGCCGGCCGACCACCAGCACGTCGGCGCCCCGGTGCAGGGCCTCGGCGGGCGTGATGACCCGCTTCTGATCGTCGGCCGAGGACCACGCCGGCCGGATGCCCGGCACCACGATCAGGAAATCCTTGCCCAGCCTGGCGCGCAGCGCCTCGATCTCGTGGGCCGAGGCGACGACGCCGTCGAGCCCGCACGCCTGGGCCAGGTCGGCCAGGCGCCGCACCTGGTCGGCGACCGGACCCACCATCCCGACCGCCGCTACGTCGTCCTCGTCGAAGCTGGTCAGCACGGTGACGCCCAGCACGCGCGGGCGCCGGCCGCCGCTGTCGCCGATGCTGAAGGCGGCCGCCGTGGCGGCGCGCAGCATGGCCGGGCCGCCGGCCGCGTGCACGGTCATCATCGCGGGCTTGACCTGGCCCGCCGCCCGCACCGCGCCCGCCACGGTGTTGGGGATGTCGTGGAGCTTGAGGTCGAGGAACACCGGCAGGCCCGATTGCGCGACCGCGGCGACGCCCGCGGCGCCGTGGGCGGCGAAGAATTCGAGCCCGAGCTTGATCCCGCCGACCACGCCACCGAGCCCGCGCGCGAGTTCGGTGGCGAAGCCCAGATCCTGGGTATCGACCGCGCAGTAGAGCCGGCTCGCGAGGTCACGAGTCGTCATGTCCTCCCCCGTCCGCGCCTTATAGCAGAGCCGGCGCGGCGGGGACAATCGGGTCGCCCCGGCTAGCGCAGCACCGTGTACCCGCGTCCCCGCAGGCAGTTGTCGATCACGGCGATCTGCCCCTCGACCCCGCCCGCGGCGCCGGCCGCGGTGCCGGCGGTGCCACCGATCGCGGCTCCGGCCGCGGCCCCTCCGCCGGCGGAGAACCCGGGGTCGAAGCTGCCGGTCACGGCGCCCAACGCCGCGCCCAACGCGGCGCCGAGCAGCGCTCCGGCCACCGCTTCGCCGACGGGGTTGACCTGTTCGGCGTAGGCGCGGCATTCGGCCAGGTCCTGCTGATACTTCGCGTTGTCGACGCCCTTGGTGTCGACGATGGGCTGGTAAGTCTGCGCGCACGCCGCCACGAGCAGCGCGGCACCGCTCGAGAATGTTCGCTTCATTGAGGCCTCCCATTGCGACCCTTGGCCGAGCGGACGGCGTCACTGTCGCCGGCCAGAGCCGAAACTACGCCGTTCCTCGGCACGCCGCTGTCCGCGACCCGTGGGCCGCTAGACGAGGACGATGTCGCCGGCGGCGACCGCGCCGGCGTCGAGGTCCGCGATCACCGTGTAGCCGTCCGCGTTACCGTTGCCGTCGTAGATAAGCTTGCCGTTCGTGGAGTCGAAGATGAAGGCATCGTTGCCCCCGGCATACTCGGCGCTGGTGGCGTTGGTGCCGTCGTAGCCCGCGACGGTTTCGAAGTTCGTCCCTTCCGCGACGGGATCGCCGGCGGTAAAGCCGAACGCGGCCGCCACGAAGACGAACTCGTCCACACCGGTGGCGAAGCCGACCACGGCATCGCCGGCCCCGACGGGATCGGCGTTCAGGGCAACGACGCTGCCGTCGCCGGCGTCGGCGTAGCGGAAGTCGTCGGCGCCATCGCCGCCGTTCAAGCTATCGATGCCAGCGCCGCCGAACATGGTGTCGTTCCCGGAATTCCCGGCCAGGGAATCGTCGTCCGTACCCCCGGACAGGGTGTCCGCGCCGCCGCCGCCATTCAGTATGTCGGCGCCCCCGGCCCCGCCGAGGATGTTGTCGGCGCCGTTGCCCGTGACGAGGTTGTTCAATCCATTGCCGGTGCCGTCGATGTCAACGATGCCGGTCAGGACCAGGCGCTCGACGTTGTCGGAAAGCACGAACGAGACCGAGCTCCGGACCGTGTCCACGCCAGGGTCGCTCGTCTCGATCGCGCGATCGCCGGCGGAGTCGACGATGAAGACGTCGTTGCCGTCGCCGCCCATCATCGTGTCGTTGCCGGCATCGCCGACCAGGGAATCGTTGCCCTTGCCCCCGGACAGGGTGTCCGCGCCGGCGCCGCCCTTGAGAAGGTCGGCGCCACCGCCACCCCTGAGAACGTTATTACCGGCGTTCCCGGTAAGGACATTGTTCAGTCCATTGCCGGTGCCGTCGGTGTTGCCGGTGCCGGTCAGGACCAGGCGCTCGACGTTGTCGGAAAGCACGAACGAGACCGAGCTCCGGACCGTGTCCACGCCAGGGTCGCTCGTCTCGATCGCGCGATCGCCGGCGGAGTCGACGATGAAGACGTCGTTGCCGTCGCCGCCCATCATCGTGTCGTTGCCGGCATCGCCGACCAGGGAATCGTTGCCCTTGCCCCCGCCCAGGGTGTCCGCGCCGCCGCCTCCGAAGACCCGATCCGCGCCCGTCCCGCCCGACAGCGTATCCGCACCGCCGCCGCCATTCAGGAGGTCGGCGCCCGCGCCCGCACCGAGCACGTCCGCGCCCAACCCGCCGTTGAGGCCGTTGTTGCCGGCGTTGCCCGTAATGGCGTTGCCCAACTCGTTCCCGGTGCCGTTGATGTTGCCGGTGCCGGTCAGGACCAGGTTCTCGACATGGTCGGGCAGGACGAACGAGACCGAGCTTCGAACGCTGTCGGTGCCGGCGTTGAATGCCTCAACAACGCTGTCGCTCGAAGAATCGACGACGAAGGTGTCATTGCCGGTCCCGCCGGTCATGTGATCGCCGCCCTGGCCGCCATCGAGCCGATCATTGCCCGAGCCGCCGTTGAGCGTGTCGCTGCCGGCGAAT
Organism: uncultured Rhodospirillaceae bacterium; assembly: GCA_964530335.1. Classification (GTDB taxonomy): domain Bacteria; phylum Pseudomonadota; class Alphaproteobacteria; order SP197; family SP197; genus VGDP01. The sequence goes on from CAZGYG010000044.1 coordinate 18,620, forward strand.
CCCGCGAGCCCATCGTTCCCGTTCGATCCAACCACGGTGTCGTTGCCTCGGAGCGCGAAGCGGAGGAGGCCGTCCGCATCGCCTGCGTCAACGAACGAAAAATATTGCTCTACGGTAACGTTCAGGCCCGTGGCGCTGTACCACGGAGTGCCGTCCATGAGTGTCTCGCTTAATCCCGTGAGAACTCCATCGACAAGAAATCCACCGCTGAAAACGAAATTTCCAGAGTATGTCTGAATTGTATTTATGGGAGTGCGGACGACAATCGCAGACGTCGATACCGATATTATATCATCATTAGAGACTGGAAAGAATCCAAACGTTCCAAGCATATTGATCGGTAGTGATGCCCCTACGGTCGCCATGGCTCTACCCCCAGGTTCCCAATCGCCTGATGCTTATCCAATAATACCACCGTGGCAACGGCGACGTTTCGCCCGCTGAACGAGGCTGTCGCGCGCGACATCTCGAACCGCGAACGGCGCGATCGCACCCGATCGCATCCCGCCTACCCCGTAGCGCCGGCTATCCGAGCGCGGGCCCGCTTCGCCTCGTACTCCTGAATCTTCAGGTCGCGTTCGGCCTCGACCGCCTCGACCGCCTTCTTGCACTGGGATTCGTTCCCGGCCTTGCAGCGATCCATGATCTGCTCGGCGGCTTCGGCCGCCTGCCGGTTCACGTCGGCGATCAACCGGTCGTAAAGGGCGTCGCGGTCGGCCTCGGTCGGGAACTCCGTCGGCGGCAGTATCACGGTCACGTTCGACGGGTACTCGTGCATCGCTCCGCTCCCGGCGTCGATCGCTACGCCGATGGGTCCGCCGATCAGTCCGAACAGGATGTTGCCGAACGTCATGCCCTGGAACATGCTGTTCAGGGTGGCCGCGCCGTCCTCGTGACCGTCCTTGGTGCAGAGGACGGCGACGTTGTCACTGCTCTTCGCGAGCACTACGCTGCCCGGGGTTGGGTTGACCACGGCGACCGTCCCCCCTTCGCGCGAAAGCGTACACGTCGATCCGGCGGGATCGGTGATGACGGTGACGGTCTGGTCCGTGCCTTCGACGATCGTCGCGCACGCGGCGACTTGCGATGCGAGCGCGACGAAAAAGACCGCGCGCATCGCGCCTGAGATAGAACGCTTCATGATCATTGCCTCCCCAGTTCGCCGTGTCACGACACGACGAACCGGTCTCTCGGCAATGCAAATGCGATCGAAGTGCCGAACGCGAAAACGTGCTCGGTCGTCGCGCGGCCCGCCCGCCTTCAGCTTTCCTGGTGCGGCACGTCGATCAGGCGCCGCGTGCCGCGCGCCACGTCGTAGACGTGGAACGAGCTCAACGCCCGGCCGTAGAGGTGCAGGCTGACCGCGCCCTCGCCCTCTTTGGGTGTGCCGGTCAGGTGGATGTGGTCCGGGTTGGGCACGAAGCTCGTCACCGAACCCACGCGCAGGCTCACCACGCCGCCGGGCTCGAGCCGGATGCCGGCGTTCTGCCGGATGGTCCCGGCGGGCGAGACGTAGCCGTGCTCCTCGAGCACGCCGCGCACCACCCCGACCACGCCCCAGGTGCCGTGGTCGTGCACCGGCGTCCACTGCCCGGGCAGCCAGACCAGCGCGTAGAGCGAGAGCGTGCCGTCGGGCGCGATCCGGATGGCGTTGCGCGTGTAGCGCTCCGGGTCGGACTTGAGGGTCCGTCCGGCCAGCACGTTCTGGCCGTTGGCCAGCAGCCGGTCCATCAGCGGCACGATCGCCCGCACCTTCGCCGCCGCGTCCTGGCCGGTGCGCGCCGCCCGCTGGGCGTCGTCGAGAAAACCGTCGAGCGTCGTCATGCCATGCCTCCCGCGGCCAGCCGGCGCTCTAGGAGCTGGGCGCAGCCCAGGTCCTGGTGGCCGCCGCCGCCGTTCTTGAACCAGGTGATCTCGGTTTCCGAGCCGCGCCCCGGCTTCTCGCCGCGCGTGAGCTCGAACAGGTCGGCCACGATGTCGGAGGCGCCGATCACCCCGGCCGCGATCGGCTGGCAAAGATCGCCGCACCACTCGGGCGCGCTCATCCGGCCGTCGACGAAGACGCGCGCGCGGCGCAGGCAATCGTCGTCGGCCTCGCGCATCTCGGGCGTGTAGCCGCCGATCAGGTCGAGGTGCGTGCCCGGCCTGAGCCAGGCGCCCTTGATCAAGGGCGTCGTCGCGGCGGTGGCGCAGCTCACCAAATCGGCTTGGCGAACCGCCGCCTCGAGGTCCGCCGTGGCCACGACCGTGACGCCGGGCAGGGCGATGCGGGCGGCGAGCTCCCCCGCGCGCTTCTGCGTCCGATTCCAGATGGTGACGGTCCGGATCGACGGCCGGGCGGCGAGGTGCGCCGCGATGACGTGCGGGGCCAGCGCGCCGGCGCCGACCATGACCAGGTTCCGCGCATCGGCGCGGGCGAGGAACCGCGCGCCGAGCGCCGAGTTCGCCGCGGTCTTGCGCAGCGTCAGCGCCGTGCCGTCGATCACCAGCTTGTGCTCGCCGGTCGTCCCGTCGATCAGCACGTAGCTGCCCATGATCGTCGGCAGGCCGCGCGCGCCGTTGTCCGGGAACACGTTGACCAGCTTGACGCCGATCGCGCGGCCGCGCTGCCACGCCGGCAGCAGGATCAGGTCGGCGCGGCCGCCCCCGGGCGTCGGCTGGTTGACGATGAAGCTCTCGACCAGATCGACGCCCCGGCGGTAGAGCTCGGCCAGCGCGTCGATCAGCGACGGGTAATCGAGCACGTCGTGGACCGTCTCGGCGGAAACCAGCCTCATGGCGTACCGCGCCGAAACGCCAAGACCGCGCCCAGACCCTCGCCGCACATGACCCCCGGCATCCGGTTCCCCCCCTGTTTCGCCGGTTCCCCATGAAACACATCCCGATGCCTTTGGGAATCCCCTACCTGGTCCCTAGGTTAGCTGGCCCGGGCGGCTTGATTGCTTCATCTTGATGGAGCGCCTATAATCTGAGGTCGGCACGAAGGGTCGGGACTTCGACGCGCCGTTCCCGGCCGGAGCACCGCTGATTCAGCGCGTCCCAGGGCGTTTCGCCGCGTGGCGGTATTGGCCTCCCAAAGCCAAGGAAACGTCCGACAAGACATAGAAACGTGCTTCGTGGATCACTTGGCGACAGGACGTCTTCGATAGCCGTCGCCCGTTTTTCTAGGAGTAACGCGGCGTAAAGCTACGCGAGCGTTCTCCTTTGAGGAGGTCCAGCCATGCGAGCGCTGACCGTGTCCCTGTTAGTCGTGTTCGGCTGGTCCGTCGCTTCGACCCTTGTAGTCGATCCCGCGCTGGCTGGAACCCGCGGCATCACCGTTCAGGTCATGCCCGATCCGGGCAGCGCCGATCAAACCCAATCCGAGGTCGTGCTCTATACCGCGAGCTACGCGTTGGTGATCGGCAACGACGCCTACCCTGGAGGCACCAATGGCTGGCCGCCCCTGCGTAACGCCATCAACGATGCCCAGGCCGTGGCCGAGGAGCTCAGGCGCAATGGCTTCGAAGTCGAGCTCCAGACCAATCTGGACTCCGCGCAACTCAAGGACACTTTCAAGAGATTCCTGGTCGTCCGGGGCGCGGACCCCGAGGCCCGTCTCCTGATCTGGTACGCGGGCCACGGCACCACGGTCGGCGGCGAGGGGTTCTTGGTACCGGTCGATGCTCCTCTCGACAGCGATAAGATGTTCTTGCTTTCGGCCTACCCACTGAGTGAGATCGACGTCCACGTGCGCCTCGCCGAGGCGAAGCACGTCCTTGCAATATTCGACAGTTGCTTCGCGGGCACGATCTTCGAAAGCCGCGCTGGCGTGCCGCCCCCTGCCATTACGCAGGCGACGACCCAACCCGTGAGGCAGTTCATGACCTCCGGCGACGCGGATCAGCCCGTTTCGGACAATGGCGACTTCCGCGATCTGTTCATTCGGGCGATCCGTGGCGAAGAGTCGGGTGACGCCAACGGTGACGGTTACC
>CAZGYG010000045.1:0-22436 GCA_964530335.1 uncultured Rhodospirillaceae bacterium
CCGCATGGCGGTACCGCGATCGCGCCGAGCGCGGCGGTCGCGCGCTCGAGCGCGGCCACGTGATAGGCGACCGCGGCATCCGGGGGTTGCGCGTTACGGCCGAGCGCGGCGCGCAGCAGGGTGAGATGGAGCGCGAGCGCCCCGCGGCACGCGGCGAGGGCGCTTGCCGTGCCATCGCCGGCCAGCGCGCCCGGCGGAATCCGCCCGTCATACCGGGCCTCGAGCCACGCCCGAGGGGCTTGGTTCGCGGCCACGGCCAGGTTCCTTGGCCCGGCCGGGATCGTTGGCTTGCGGCGTGCCACGCGGGCCCTACTTCGCTCGTTGTGGGAAATATCCCATAGTGTAGCCCAGACACAAGGCCAGTCGCCAGCGGCATGATTCGCCGGGTTACACTAGGTAGGGTCTAGCCGACCCGGCGGCCGAGCCAGATGACCCGGCCGGCGACATCGACCTCGTCGGGCTTGACCGGGCTGAGCGGCGGGTAGCTCGGGTTGTCGCACGCGATGGTGACGAGCCTTCGCACCGGGTCGATCAGAAGCCGCTTGACCAGCACGTACTCGCCGTAGCGCACGACGTAGATGCCGTCGGCCGCGGTCGTGCGCTGGGTCAGGTCGACCAGGATGGTGTCACCGTCGGCCAACGTCGGGTGCATGCTGTCGCCGCGCACGGTGACGACCGCGAGTTCGGCTTCGCGCGCGCGGGTGACGGTGCGCAGCCAATCGGCGCGGAAGGCCAGTTTTCCCGTCTCGTACTCGCCGTCGATGATGATGCCCTCGCCGGCCGCGGCGGCGACGTCGTAGACCCCGATCAGGACGAAGTCCCCGGGCGTTGGCGTGGCACGGGCGCTGCCCTCGCGCCCGCCCCCGGTCAGCAGCTCGGGCAATGTGCAGCCGAGCGCCTGCGCGAGCTTCTCGACCGTGTCGTGGCGCGGATGGCGCGATTTGCCGACCAGGATGTCGCGCACCGCGGTCTCGTTGAGCCCGGCCTTGAGCGCGAGCGCCTTTTGCCCGAGCCCGGCGGTGGCCATGCGCCCGGCGATCTGCTGCGCCAGAGGGGACATCTCCATGGCCCAACCTGCCACAAGATTGTTCCCACGGTAATTAGGGAAAAATCACATTGACAGTCCGCCGGGCGGCCGGTCATCGTACCCGGGATATGAACGAAACGGGAACATTCACATGCGGATGGAACCGACCTGGGACGTCATGCGGACCCGCGAGCTGGTGCGGCTGTGGAATGAAGGCCAGCACGCCCCGGCGATCGCCCGGCGCCTCGGCCTGACCCGGCACAGCATCGAAAGCAAGCTCGCCAAGCTGCGCCGCGCCGGGGCGCCCTTGGCCCGCAGGCGGAGCCGGCTCGAGGCCGCCAACCCGCGCGCGGTGCGCCGCTGCCTGCATTGTGGCCAAGGGTTTCCGAGCGAGCACGTCGGCAACCGGATCTGTCCGACCTGCCTCCTCGACGGCCCGTTCACCAGCGCGCTGGTCTAGGCCATGGCGACGACAGCAACGACGACAGCAACGACTGCGGCGACGACTGCGGCAACGACAATCGACGGCGCGCCGGATCTGGTCGCGGCGGAAGCGGCGCTCGCCGAAGCCGTGGATACCTTGAGGCGACTGCCGGCCGCGCGGCTTTCCCCGCGCCTGACGAGCTGGCCGGCAATCGTACGCGGCGCCCACGAAGCCTATGGCTACGGCGATCCGCGCCCGCGCCCGGCCCCGGCCGCGCCCGACGCGATCGGCCGGCTCGACCGGGTGCTCGAGGCCCTGCGCGCGCTCGACCTGACGGAGCAACGCCTGGTGTGGAGCCGGGCCAACGGCTTTTCGTGGCGCCGCATCGCCGCGTTCCTCGGGACCGCGCCGAACACCTGCCGCGTCCATTATCTGGCGGCGCTCGCCCGCTTCGCCCAGGCCTACGCGCCCGCGAAGCGCCCGAGGGCGTAGGGCGCGAGGAGCGGGTCGCGGCGATCGTCGAGCAGATCCTGGGCGCAGAACAGGCCGATGGCGGGGGCGAGGGTGATGCCCGAATGCATGACGGCGAGATACAGGCCGTCGCGGCCCGCCACGCGGCCGACCACGGGGAAGCCATCCGCCGGCGTCGGGCGGTAACCCACGGTATGGAAGGCGTAATCCAGGTCGCCGGCGTCCTTCAACAAGCCCTTGACCCTGGCGAACAGGGCGCGGGCCGTGCCTTCGGGATCGCCGCCAGGATCGTCGCCCGCGAAGTCGGCGCCGGCGACAACCCGGCCCTCGGCGCTCTGGCGCAGGTGGGCCTCGGGCGCCATGACCAGGCCGTTGAGCCGGCGCGCGCACGGGGCCGAATGCACGAGCAGTCCGGGCGGCGTGGTCAGGGGAAGGTCGACCCCAACGGTGCGGACGAGGGTTGCCGCGCCGGCGCCGGCCGCGACGACGACGTGGTCCGCGGCGATCCGGCCGGCCGGCGTCTCGATCCCGACGACCCGGGCGTTGGTCTCGACCAGCCCGGTCACGGCGGTTCCGGGCACGATGCGCGCGCCGCGGCGCCGGGCGTCCTCGATCAGCGCGAGCGCGGCGACGCGCGGCTCGACCGCGCCTTCCTCGGCCACGTGCACGGCCAGATCGGGCGGATCGGCCAGGCCGGGCTCGAGGCGCGCGGCCTCGGCGTGATCGACCCGTCGGATGCCGTAGCCCCATTGGGCGTGCTCGAGCGCGTAGGACGCGAGCTCGGCCGGCGGCAGGTCCCATAGAAGTCCGCCGGTCCAGGCGACCTCGAGCCCCGGCACGTCGGCCGCCAGCCGGCGCCATTCCGCCATGGCGCGGATGCGAAGCCGGAAGTACCGCTCGGGGTTGCCCCAGCTCGCGTTGATCCAGGCGAACGACCTGGGCGTGGCGACGCCGCCCGGTTGGCCGGCCTCAACGACGGTGACCCGCGCGCCCAAGGCCGCGAGGTGCCAGGAAATCGAGGCGCCGACGATGCCGCCGCCCACGACGACGACGTGCGCCGCCCCGGCCGTCACGGGTGCCGTTGACATTCGCGTGAAGGGTTGAAAATCGCCCTTAATGGCAGCCCCGCGACCATGCTAACCTTCGGGCTCACTGCGACGGTCGTGGCCCAACTGCCGCGACCGGGATCGCAGAACCGAACGGAACCCAAGGGAGGTTTCATGGTCAAACTCATACGACGGGCCTCGTTCCTTGCGGCCGGCGCCGCGGCGCTCGCATTCGCGGCGCTCGCGCCGATCGCCGGCGCCAGGGCTGAGGTGCCCGAATCGTCCGATCCGATCAAGCTCGCGATCCTGGAATGGACCGGGCAGCACGTGACGGCGTTCATGGCCGGCCAAATCCTCGAGCGCATGGGCTACACGGTCGAATACGTGACGGCGGGCAGTTACCCGTCCGGCACCGGCACGGCCGATGGCGATCTTACCGCGACGCTCGAGGTCTGGGACAACAACATGGGCGATTTCTGGCCGAAGATGCTCGAGGAAGGCAAGGTCGAGAACCTCGGTCACGTCGGCCTCGACGGCGGCGAGGGCTTCGTCTATCCGAAGTACGTCGAGGAGATGTGCCCGGGCCTGCCGGCGTGGGACGCCTTCGTAGGCTGCTCCGAACTGTTCGCGTCGCCCGAGACCCTGCCGAACGGCCGGTTCGTCGAATACCCGGCCGATTGGGGCGATCGCGCGAGCCAGCTCATCAAGACCGCGGGTCTGCCGTACGAAGCGGTCCCGGCCGGGAGCGAAGGCGCGCTGGTGGCCGAGCTCAAGAGCGCGGTCGAGAAGCATCAGCCGGTCGTCATGATGTTCTGGGCGCCGCACTACATCCTGGCCCAGATCGAGGTCGGCTGGGTCGAGATTCCCGACGACCTGCGCAACGAATACAGCCTGCAGAAGCCCCAAATGGCGAAGTTCGTGTGGCCGCCCATGAAGGACACGTGGCCGGCGGCGTACAACCTGCTCAAGTCGTTCCAGATCGACACCGCGACCCAGCAGGTGCTCATGGACCTGATCGACAACCAGGGCCAGGACGTCCGCGAGGTCACGGCCAAGTGGCTCGACGAGAACGAGAGCGTGTGGAAGCCCTGGGTCGAGCAGGCGATGATGTAAGGCGAGGCTCGCCGGCGAGTCCGGGGTGCGCCCGCGCGCCCCGGACCGCGTTGCCGACGCCAGGAGACGTACGCGATGAGCTTCGTGGCGCGATGAGCATCGTTGACGGCACCGTGGACACGGCGCTCCGGCGCGCGATCGGCCGGATCGAGCCCGGGCTGTTCGCGTGGATGGTGGCCGGGGTCGTCATCGTCGTGCTGTTCGCGCTCGGCGGGGCGATGCCGTGGCTGGTCAAGTTTCCGGACGCGCTGACGGTGCCGCTGAACGAATGGCTCAGCTTCGTCATGTTCGGGTTCGTCGAAGAGGTCAAGCCGGCGTTCCGGGCGGTGACCTGGCTCACCGAATTCCCGATGTCGTGGCTGCAGGGGTTCCTGCACTGGCTGCCGTGGCCGGCGGCCTTCATCGGCGTCGTCGCCATAGCGCATCGGGCCGGCGGCGGCCGGCTCGCCCTGTTCGCCTTCTTCGCCCTGCTCTACCTGCTGGTCACGGGCTACTGGGACCCGAGCATGAACACGCTCGCGCTGGTCGGCGTCTCGGTGCCGGTCGCGCTCGCCATCGGCTTTTTCGGCGGCCTGCTCGCCTTCAAGAGCCGGCGCGCGGAGCGGATCATCCAGCCGACGCTCGACCTGATGCAGACGGTGCCGACCTTCGCGTACCTGATTCCGATCCTGCTGCTGTTCGGGCTGGGCCCGGTGGTCGGCCTGATCGCCAGCGCGATCTACGCCGCGCCGCCGATGGTGCGCAACACGCTGCTGGGGCTCCGGCGCGTGCCGCCGGAGATCGTCGAATCGGCCCGCATGTCGGGCAGCACCAATCGCCAGCTCCTGTGGTGGGTCCAGGTGCCCACGGCGATGCCGACCATCCTGATCGGCGTCAACCAGACCATCATGGCGGCGCTCAGCATGGTCATCATCGCCGCCATCATCGGCGCCTTCGCCGACATCGGCTGGGAACTGCTGAGCACGCTGCGCAAGGCCGAGTTCGGCCGCAGCCTGCTGGCCGGCATGTGCATCGTGCTGATCGCCATAGTGCTCGACCGGGTCAGCCGCGGCCTGGCCGACCGGCCGGGCGCCCACTACCGCGACCCGAAATCCGGCCGCCAGGCCTTCGAAGCCCTGCCCTGGCCGCGGCGGCACCGGGGCGCTCTCGTCGCCCTCGCCGCCATGGTCGCCGTCACCGTCGTCGCCCAGGCGATGCCGCTCCTGCACGAATATCCGCGATCGTGGGAGTACTTGCCCAAGGAGCCGCTCGACGCGGCGGTCACCTTCATCAACACCACGTTCCCGGCGACGCTCGAATGGATCAAGGTCAAGATCCTGTTCTATTTCCTGCTGCCGCTGCACAAGGGCTTCGCCATCGTCGCCACGCCGCTGTCGTGGGGCTTCGAGGTCACGGGCATCGTCAAGGCGGTCTACGCCTTCGTGGTCGCCGGCCTGGCGATCGGCGCGGCCAGGGCCGCCGGATGGCCCGGCGCGCTGGCGGTCGTGCTGGTGGGCGGCATCTATTTCTTCGGCATGATCAACGTGCCGTGGCCGGTGTTCGTGCTCGTCGTCGGCCTGCTCGCCTACCGCATCGCGGGCCGCGGCGTCGCCCTGTTCGCCCTGGCATGCATGGCGTTCATGCTGCTCTCCGGCGTCTGGCACGAGGTCATGGTCTCGATCTACCTGTGCGGCGCGGCGGTTCTGATCGCGAGCGTCGCGGGCTCGGCCATCGGGGTGTGGGCCGCGCTCAACGACCGGGTCTCCGCGTTCGTGCGCCCGATCGTCGATCTGCTGCAGACGATGCCGACGTTCGTCTACCTGATCCCCGTCATCATGTTCTTCCAGGTCGGCGACCTGCCGGCGCTGCTGTCGATCATCAGCTATGCGATCGCGCCGGCGATCCTCTACACCGAGCACGGCGTGCGCCACGTGCGCGCCGACGTGGTCGAGGCGGCGCGGGCGATGGGCTGCACGCCGCGCCAAGTGCTGTTCCAGGTGCAACTGCCGCTGGCGCTGCCCGAGATCATGCTGGGCGTCAACCAGGTCATCATGTTCGGGCTGGCCATGCTGGTGGTTTCGGCCCTGGTCGGCACCAGGGAGCTCGGCCAGCTCGTTTACCGGGCGCTGACCTCGGCCGACCCGGGCAAGGGCGCCATCGCCGGGCTCAGCATAGCGTTCATCGCCATGGTCGCCGACCGCATCGTCCAGGCGTGGAGCGCCGAGCGCAAGAAGGCGCTGGGGCTGTAATACCGCCGCGCGCAATTCCTTGTCGCGCCGTTATAACGCGCCCGCTCAGGCGGCGAAGGCGACCTGCTCGCTCTCGTAGCAACGCGCCGCGAACACGAGCACGAGGGCGGCCAGGGCGAGGGTGCTGACGGAGGCCAGCGCGACCTGAACGGGATCGACGGGTTCGCCCCGGATCAGCGCGCCGAACAGGATGTTCTGGCCGAAGGTCGGCACCAGCATCATCCAGCCCTGGCCGGTGACCGGCGCGAACACCATGATCATTCCGGGGAGCGACGGCAGGAGCGGCAGCAGCCCGAGGTAGGTCTGGGTCTCCTTGTAGCTGCGCGTGACCGTGGCGATCACGACCTGCACCGCCACCGCGAGCGCCATCACCGGCGCGGCGACCAGGAACACGAGCGCGAACGTGCCCAGGCTCGGCTGGGCGCGAATCCCGATGTCGGCCCAGATCACCAGGCGGAACATCAGCGTGTAGGCGATGAGCGTGGTGGTCACGGCGAGCGCCGTGAACAGCCACGACGCCGCGAACTTGCCGAGCATGAGCTCCCAGCGCGCGACCGGGTTGATGAGCAGCGGCTCGAGCGAGCCGCGCTCGCGCTCGCCGGCCGTGGTGTCGATCGCCAGGTAGACGCCGCCGATGAAGATCGTGAACATCAGGAACGGCGGCAGCATGTTGAGGAAGATGCCGGCGACGTTGCGCCCCCCCGAGACGCTGACGGTCTCGACTTTGATCGCCGCGGCGATCTCGGGATTGAGCCCGTGCGCGCGAAGCCGCGCCGCGGACACGGTCTGGCTGTAGTCCCGGACCATATCGAGCACCCGCCCGAGCGCCATGACCGAGCCGAGCCGGGCCGGGTCGACCAGCAGCTTGAGCCGCGCCGTGAGACCGCCGTCGATGCGCGCCTGGTAATCCTCCGGCACCACGAGGACCAGGGGCCTCCTGCCGGTGCGCACCAGGACCTCGGGGTCGTCGGTGGGGTCGTCGATGACGGCGCCACGCCCTTCGAGGTGCGCGACAAGGTCGGGGGCCGAGGCCGCGCCCTGGATCGAAATCCGCAGCTCGCTGGCCGCGGGCCGCAGCACGACCTGACCGACGAACAGGATCAATACGCCGAGCACGATCGGGCCGAGCAGCGGGTAGACGAGCCCGAGCAAGGCCGAACGCCGGTCGCGCAGGTTGTCGAGGGTCTCCTTGACGAAGACGATGCGGGCGCTGTCAAGCAAGGATCGCCTCCTCGACCGGTTCGGGATCCGGGCGCCGCCCGCCGTGGATCGCGATGAACACGTCCTCGAGGTTGGTCATTCCGGTGGCGCGCATGAGCTCGTCGGGCGAGCCCTCGGCGACGATGCGCCCCTTGCCCATGATGAGGATGCGGTCGCACAGCGCGTGGACCTCGGTCATGTAATGGCTGGACAGCAGCACGCAACGCCCCTGGTCCCGGATGCGCCGGATCAGCGCGCGCATGGCGCGGCTTGAGGACACGTCGAGCCCGTTGGTCGGCTCGTCGAACACGACGTTAGGCGGCTGGTGCACCAGGCAGCGCGCGAGCGCCACCTTGAGCGTCTGCCCCTTGGAGAATCCCTTGGCGCGGCGGTCGGCGAACTCGGCCATGTCGAGCTCGGCGATCAGCGCCGCGATTCGCTCCTCGAGCTCGGCGCCATCGAGCCCGTGCAGGCGGCCGAAATAGCGCACGTGCTCGCGACCCGTCAGCCGAGTGTAGAGCGCGCGGTTGTCGGGCAGGACGCCGATGCGCGTCTGCACCGCCTTGCGCTCGCGCACGGTGTCGAAGCCGTCGACGCGCGCCGCGCCCGCGTCGGGCCGCAGGATCGTGTAGAGGATGCGCAGCGTCGTCGTCTTGCCGGCGCCGTTGGGGCCGATCAGGCCGGTGATCTCGCCGTCGCGCGCGACGAAGCTCACGTCCTCGACGGCGACGACGTTGCGGAACGCCTTCCTCAGCCCTTCGACCTCGATCATGTCCCCCCGCGCGCCGCGGACCCTAGCCGTCGGCCTTTGCCGTCTGGTTAACGGTCCGGCCGCCTTCGATGCCACGATGGCGGGGTTTTGGGCAAGGGTTCCGCGCCTTGCGCCCCGGTTCGGCCGGGCGCAAGGTCTTCGAAGGAGGCGTCATGGCCGAGAATGCACCGTCGCGCCGCATCGTGCGCGTCGACGACGAGCGCTCGTTCGTCCCGTTCGACCGCTACGGCGCGTCGATCCCCGGCATGACGTGGCTGAACCTCAGCTATGACCGGGGTTCCGGCCAGGGAACCTTCCTGCTGCGCATGGCGCCCGGCGCGCGCTCGCGGCCCCACGAGCACACGAACGGCGAGGAGTTCCTGGTGCTCGAGGGCGAGCTCGTCGACAACGACGGCACCGTGTTCCGCGAGGGCGACTACGTGGCGTTCCTTCCGGGCACGCGGCATGTCTCGGCCGCCCCCGGCGGCTGCCTGCTCGCTGTGTTCATGCGCGGGGCGAACCGCCTGCTCGACGCCGACGAGGCGCACGAACTGGGCGGTTAGGGCCGTTCGCCGGCGCCAAGCCGGCGCTCGATGTCGTCGAGGCAGGACGGGATGTCGGCGATCGAATCGACCACGTAGTGCGCGCCGGCCTGGCGCATGCGGGTGTAGGCGCGCGCGCGCCGCTGGGCGAAGTCGGCCTTGGCGAGCCGGCGCACGGCCGCGGCCGGCAGGCCGATCTCGTTGCCCGAGACCGCGAGACCTATGGTCCACATGGCGGCGTTGAGGCCTTCCTCGATCCCGGGCAGCGTGTCATCGACCTTGACGCACGCCTCGAGCGGCGAGACCTCGAGCTCGATCACGTTCTTGAGGCACATGAACGGGTAGGGCCGGCCCTGCGGCACGTCGGAGGCGCACACCGTCGCGTCCGGCGCGTAGCCCTGGCGCGCCGCGTCCTTCAGGTTCACCCGCATCATCTCGGTGTTGTAGCCGGTGGTCGAGCCGATCCTCATGCCCCGCTTGCGGCAAGCGTCCACGACCTTGAGCGCGCCGGGGATGAGCTTCGAGTAGCGCGACAGCACGGCCACCTGTAGCGGCACGAACTGCTCGAACATCGAATCCACGTCCTTCGGTCCCGGCGCGCGGCCGTGCGCCTTGCGCCACCGTTCGGCGACGGACGGAATTTCGGTGATGCGCTGGATGTGCACCTTCTTGTGCGCGCCCATGGGCGCCCGCGCCTCGTCGATGGCGATGGGCACGCCGTGGCGCTTGAACACGTCCATGAACACGACCGCGGGCGCCATGCAGCCGTAGTCCATGGTGGTGCCGGCCCAATCGAGCAGGATCGCGCGCAGCGGTCCGCGGTAGGTGCGACGGTAGTGGAAGGTCATGTCGGGTACCCTTGGTTGAACTACTTCGTGCTCACGCCGCCCCGGCGGGCGCCAGTCGGGCCACGCCCATTTCGGCCACGACCTCGGCCACGGCGGCGACCGCCGCCGCCATGTCGGCGGGCGTCAGGTGGCCGATGCAGCCGACGCGGAACGACGGCGCGACCGTCAGCTTGCCCGGATAGATGACGTAGCCGCGCCCGGAAAGTCGATCGTAGAAGGCCGCGAAATCGAACCGGGGATCGCCCGGCATGCGGAAGGTGACGATGATCGGCGCCTGGATCTGATCGGGCAGCAGAGTCTGGAACCCGAGCCCGCGCATGCCGTCCACCAGCACGTTGCGGTTGGCCTCGTAGCGGGCGAGACGGGCTTCGTTGCCGCCCTCGGCCTCGTGCTCGGCGAGCGCCCGGTCGAACGCGGCCAGCACGTGGGTCGGCGGCGTGAATCGCCACTGGCCGTTGGCCTCCATGGCGCGCCATTGGTCGTGGAGATCGAGGGACAGCGAATGTGCGTTGCCTTCGCACCGTTCGAGCACGCCCCGGCGCACCACGGCGAAGCCGACGCCGGGCACGCCTTCCAGGCACTTGTTCGACGAGGCGACCACGGCATCGCACGGCAGCGCCTGGGCATCCAGCGGCAGGGCGCCGAAGGAGCTCATGGCATCGACGATCAGGCTCCGGCCATGGCGGGCGACGATGCGCGCGATGTCCTCGATCGGATTGAGGATGCCGCTGGTCGTCTCGCAGTGGACCGCGGCGACGTGGCCGATGCCCGGATCGCCCGCCAGAATGCCGTCGAGCGCGGCGAGATCGGGCGTCGTGTCCTCGGGCGAGGTCAGAGCGACTGCCTGGCGCCCGGTCACCTTGGCGATCTTCATCATGCGCTCGCCGTAGGCGCCATTGACCAGGACGAGCAGGCGCCCGCCACGCGGCACAAGGGTGCCGAGCGTGGCCTCGATGGCGAAGGTGCCCGAGCCCTGGATGGGCACCGCGGTGAACGCCTCGCCGCCGCCGGCCAGGCGGACCAGGCGGGCGCGCACCCGTGCGTTCAGAGCGATGAACTGGCGGTCGCGGCTGCCCCAGTCGCGCAGCATCGCCCGCTTGACCTCGAGCGATGTGGTGAGCGGGCCGGGGGTGAGCAGGAACTCGCGGTTGCCGGTGCGTTCGGCGCGCTCGGGCGCCTGACGGGACAAGGCCAAGGTCGGCTCCATGGCTGGGGTGGTCGGTCTACAGGCGGGCGCCGTCGGCCGCGCAGCCGTCCTCGAGAGCGCTGATCAGGATCTGGGCGCAGGCGCGGGCGTCCGACAGCGCGTCGTGGTGGTTGAGCCCGATCGCCAGGTGCCGGCAGACATCGGGCAGCCGCGTCGGGCGCACGCTCCAGGCGGAACGGGCGAGCCGCACGGTGCACAGGAACGGCAGCGGCGGCGGCGCGACGCCGGCGGCGGCGCAACAGGCGCGCAGCACGGCACGATCGAACCCGGCGTTGTGGGCGACCAGCGCCTCGCCCCGGTTCAGGAACCTCTCCAGCGTCGGCCACAGCTCGGCGAAGGTCGGCGCCCCGGCCACGTCGCCCCACGTCAACCCGTGGACCCAGGTGAAGGTGAAGCGCCGGCGCGGCGGCCGGATCAGGTGGTACGCCGAGGCCGTGAGCCGGCCGCGCTCGACCAGGGCCAGGCCCACCGCGCACGCGCTGTCGGCGCCGTGGTCCGCGGTTTCGAAGTCGATGGCGACGAAGCGCTTCATCGCCGCCCGGGCACGACGCGCCCGGGGTTGAGGATGCCGTGCGGATCGAACGCCGCCTTGAGCCGGGCCATCATCTCGATCTCGAGCGGCGCCTTGTAGCGCACCAGCGACGCCTGGCGCAGGCGGCCGATGCCGTGCTCGGCGCTGAAGCTGCCGCCGAGCGCCATGACGATGTCCTCGACCACCTGGTTCGCGTGGTCCCAGCCGGCGACGAACGCGGTCACATCGGCGCCAACCGGCGGCAGCACGTTGAAGTGGATGTTGCCGTCGCCGATGTGGCCGAAGGCGGACACACGCGCGCCGGGAAACGCGGCGGCGACCGCGCCTTCGGCCCGGGCGAGGAACTCCGGGATGCGCGAGACCGGCACGGCGACATCGTGCTTGATCGCCCGGCCGGCGCGCTTCTCCGCCTCGGGCAGGTCCTCGCGGATGCGCCACAGGGCGCGCGCGCTCGCCTCGCTCGCCGCGATCGTCGCATCGCGCACGAGCCCGTCCTCGAGCGCCTGGGCCAGCGCCTGCTCGATCGTCGCGCGCAGGCCGTGCGGCTGGCCTGAGGTCGCCTCGAGCAGGACGTAGACCGGGTGGGGCGCGGCCAGCGGATCGCGGTGGCCTTCGACCAGGCGCAGGAGTTGCTCGAAGCACGGGCGCGGCACGTACTCGAACGTCGTCACCTGGCCACCGGTCGCCTCCTGCACGCGAGCGAGCAGCGTCACCGCGGCCTGGGCGTCGGGCAGGCCGAGCCACGCGGTCACGACCTCGCGCGGGCGCGGCACCAGCTTCAGCACCGCCGCGGTGATGATCCCGAGCGTGCCCTCCGAGCCCAGGAACACCTGCTTCAGGTCATAGCCCGTGTTGTCCTTGCGCAGGCCCCGCAGCAGGTCGAGCACGCGCCCGTCGGCGAGCACGACCTCGAGCCCCAGCACCAGGTCACGCGCGTTGCCGTAGCGCAGCACCTGGGTACCCCCGGCGTTGGTCGACAGGTTGCCGCCTATCGTGCAGCTCCCCTCGGCGGCGAGGCTCAAGGGGAAAAGCCGGTCGGCCTCGGCCGCGGCGCGCTGGACATCGGCGAGGACGCAGCCTGCCTCGGCGGTCAGGGTGAAATCGACGGCGTCGACGGCGCGGATGCGGTTGAGGCGGACGAGGCTCAACACGATCTCGCGCCCGCTGTCGTCCGGGGTCGAGCCTCCGACCATCCCGGTGTTGCCGCCCTGGGCGACAACGGGCACGCCGGCATCCGCGGCCAGCGCCACGGCGGCGGCGACCGCGGCCGTCGAGTCGGGCCGGACGACGACGGCGGCCCGGCCGGGATAGCGCTGGCGCCGGTCCTCGACGAACGGGGCGATCAAGTCGGGGTCGTCGATCAGGCCGCCCGGTCCGACAGCGTCCCGCAGGCGCTCGACGAAGCCGGTGGGGAGGGCGGCGGGCGCGGCAAGATTCATGGCCCGAGCATGGCGCGGCGAAGGGCGGTCGGCAAGGCCGAGTCAGGTTGCCAGGGCCCTGCGCAGGCGATCGTTGATCGCCTCGCCCAGGCCATCGTCGGGGATCGGCATGACGGCGATTGCGGCGGCACCAGAGCGATCGAGCTCGTGGAGCATGGCGAACAGGTTGGCCGCCGCCTCGGTCAGATCGCCGGCGGGCGAGAGGTTGCGCACCGCCACCGCGCCGGGTGGCACGCGCGGGCCGAAGGCGAGCAGGGCCTCGGCGGGCCGCACCTCGCGGGCTTCCAGGCGCAGGGGCAGGCGGGGCGCATAATGCCGGGCGAGCAACCCGGGCGAGCGCGGCGCGCCGGCGCCGTCGTGTGGCGCGAGCGGACCGACCACCGCTTCGATCGCCGCGCGCGGCACGGCGCCCGGGCGCAGCAGCACTGGGTGTTCGCTGGTCGCGTCGATCACCGTGGACTCGAGGCCTAGGGGCGTCGGTCCGCCGTCGAGCACCAGGTCGACCCGATCGCCGAGCGCCTCGGCGACGTGCGCCGCGCGCGTCGGGCTGAGCCGGCCCGAGGGATTGGCGCTGGGCGCGGCGATGGGGACGCCGGCGGCGGCGATCAGCGCGCGGGCGATCGGGTGGCTGGGGGCGCGGAGCGCCACGGTCGGCAGCCCGGCACTGACCAGCAGCGAAAGCGCGCAAGGCTCGCGCCGAGCCAGCACGAGCGTCAGCGCGCCCGGCCAGAAGGCGCGGGCCAGCGCGACCGATCGCTCGTCCAGCCTGGCGAACCGCTCGGCGGCCGAAAGATCGAGCACATGAACGATGATCGGGTTGATGCGCGGCCTGGCCTTGGCGGCGAAGATCGCGGCTACCGCGCGATCGTTGGTCGCGTCCGCGCCGAGCCCGTAGACCGTTTCGGTCGGAAAGACGACCAGCCGCCCGGCCAGCAGCGCGTCCGCGGCGCGCCGGATCGCCTCAGGCGTCGCGGCCACGAGCGACGAACGGGGGGTTGGCGAAACCGGGCTTGCCATAACCGAGCTCGGCGCCCGCCAGGTCGCGAACGCTGCCGCCGGCCGCGCGCAGGACCGCGTGGCCCGCGGCCGTGTCCCATTCCATGGTGCGCCCGAAGCGGGGGTAGACGTCGGCCTCGGCGGCGGCGACAAGGCCGAATTTGAGCGCCGAGCCGGCGGCGCGGCGTTCCGTGATCCCGGCCTCGGCCAGAAATCCGAGGGTGGCCGCGTCGAGGTGGGACCGGCTGACGGCGGCGACCGGGCTTGCCGGCGCCCGGCGGGCGCGGATCGGGCTCGGCGGTTCGCCGGCGCGCGCCACGAAGGCACGCGTGCCGTCGGTGAAGTACGCGACGCCCAGCGCCGGCGCGAGCACGACGCCGAGGGTGGGCACGCCATCCGCGATCAACGCGATGTTCACCGTGAACTCGCCGTTGCGTTCGAGAAACTCCTTGGTGCCGTCGAGCGGGTCGACCAGCCAGAACCGCGCGCCGACCGCGCTGGGCCCGGCGCCGGCGGCCACGGCCTCCTCGGCGATGACCGGAACCTCGGGGGCGATGACGCCGAGGCCGGCGACGATGACACGCTCGGCCGCCTCGTCCGCCGCCGTGACCGGGCTCCGATCGTCCTTGAGCCGGGCCGTTGCCGTCCCGTAGGACGCCATGATCACCGCCCCGGCGTGATCGGCCAGGCGCCGCACTTCGTCGAGCCACGGGGCGGTCGGGCGGTCGGCCATCGCGGCCGTTGTTAGAGATTCGTCAACCAAAGTGCAAGACAACTAAGGGGCGAAGAAGGTCGATACATCGTGAACCACCATTTCCGAAGCGCCCTGGCGGCCGGCTTGCTCATGATCGCCATCGCCGGCGCGGCCGGCGCGCAGACGCCCGACTACGACGCCGGGCTCGGCGCGTACGCCTCGGGCGACTACGCCACCGCACTCGCGCACTGGCGCCCGCTCGCGGAGCAGGGCAACGCCGAGGCCCAATATGGCCTGGCCGAGATGTACGACCTGGGACGCGGCGTGGCCGAAAACGCGGACACGGCCGCGGACTGGTACCAGCGCGCGGCCGAGCAAGGCTACGCGCGGGCCCAGGCGAAGCTCGGCACGATGTTCGCCACCGGGCACGGCGTGCCGGTCGATCTCACGACCGCGGTGGTGTGGTGGCGCAAGGCGGCGGAGCAGGGTTCAGCGACGGCCCAGATGCGGCTCGCCGAGGCGTTCCACAAGGGCGAAGGCGTCGAACGCGACCTCGACCAGGCGAGCGCCTGGTACGAGCGCGCCGCGCGGGCCGGCGTGAGCGCCGCCCGGGTCGGCCTGTTCGAGGTCGGCAAGGAGCGCGAACGCGAGGCGCGCGCCGCCGCGGACGCCATCGTCGTGGCAACGAACATAGTCGTGGAACAGACTGGGGCGAGCGCGGTTACGGCCGAGGCGGTCGCGCCGGGCGAAGTCGCGGGGGCTACGGAACAAGGCCGGGAACACGCAACGGTAGCCCAGGGCTCGGATCCCGCGCCGGGCGACATCGCTGCCCTTCCTCCTCCGCCCCCAGATGGTCACGAGCTCGCGGGCGTCACCGAACCGGCGGCAACGTCGGACGCCGCGCCCCTGACGCGGACCGACGTGCCGACCTTGGCACGGTTGCACGACGGCGAAGCGCTCGAAGGACCGCTCGACGATCCGCTGGCGATGATGGTGGCGGCCGGCACCGCGGTCGTTCTGCCCATCGACGCCGCTTCCGTTGCCGCCGCGGCGGACACGGCCGACGCCGAGCCGCTGAACGTGGCGAACGACGAAGCGGTGAACGATGAAGGGATGGACGACGTGGCGCAGCCGGACAGCGGGGCCGCCAGCGAGGCCCAAGCTTCGCTGGAACCCGCGTCCGAGGCAGCGCCCAAGGAATTCCGCATCTGGCTCGTGTCGCTGCACGACGAGGCGGCGGCCAAGTCGGCGTGGTCGCTGCTCAGCCAGCGCCACGGCGACGTGCTGGGCAAGCTCGAGCCGTTCATCGAGCCGGCGGTCGCGGTTGACGGCGGCACGCTCTACCGCGTCCAGGCCGGGCCGTTCGACTCGGCGCTGGCCGCCCAGGAAGCGTGCGCGACCCTCGGCGCCCGTTCCACCTACTGCGTGGCCATAGCCCCTTAGCCGACGACAGCACCTCACGCCGGGTCGAGGTGATCGTCCCACAGGTCGAGGTAGAGCCGGTCGCGCGGCGACGCGGCCGGGCCCCACAGCTCGCGCAAGGTGAAACCGACCGAGTAGACGTGCTGCGGCTCCTCGCCGTCGCCGCGACCGTTGCTGTCGTTGAAGCTCATGACGCCGTGGTCGGCGACGACCAGCCCCAGCCTGCCCCGGGCATAGCGCGGCAGCCGCGTGTGCGTGGCTGGGTTGAGATTACGCGCGCGCACCCGGTCGCCCGTCTCGAAGCGCGCCGGCTTGCCCGCGGCGCGGCGGGCGGGGAAGCCAGCGCCGAGCGCGGCCAGGGCAGCGGCGGGCGTGACCGCGGGCAGCACCGCGACGTCCTTCGGCAGCGGCCGGGGCCTGGAATCGGCCAATTCCTCGGTACTGACGACGCGGCGCTCGAGCAGGATCCTGGTCACCGCCTCGAGCCACAGATCGTAGTACGACAAGCTCAGATAGCGCGCGGGCGGGATGCTCTCGATCGCCGGGCGCAAGTTGTCGTCGTTGAACGGCACCGCGAAGGGCAACGCCGTGGCGATGGCGAACACCCGGCGTTCCCAGTCGGCGTGGAACACCGGCTCGTTCGCTTCCGGCGCGATCGGGCCGAAGCCGTGCATCCCGCCCAGGTCGTGGATCGTGTTCATGGCCTCAGACCGCCGCGACGCCGATCATGCCGTCGCGCGTGACCAGCGCCGCGAGCTCGGCCTCGGTCATGCGCCCGGTCCCCTCGGGGCGGCGCGGCAGCACGAGGTAGCGCAGCTCGGCGTTGGAATCCCACACCCGGACTTCGACGTTCTCGGGCAGCGCGAGGCCGAACTCGGCCAGCACGCCGCGCGGGTCGCGGACGACGCGGCTGCGGTAGGGCGCGGACTTGTACCAGACCGGCGGCAGCCCGAGCACCGGCCACGGGTAGCACGAGCAGAGCGTGCACACGACGACGTTGTGCACGGCCTCGGTGTTCTCGACCACGACCATCTGCTCGCCCTGGGCGCCGCCGTAGCCGAGCTCGCGGATCGCCGCGGTGGCATCGGCGAGCAGCCGAACCTTGTACGTCGCGTCGCGCCACGCCCGTGCCACGACGCGCGCGCCGTTGCGCGGGCCGATCCGGTGCTCGTAGGTCTCGACGATGGCGTCGAGCGTGGCGGTATCGACCAGGCCCTTGGCGATGAGCAGCGTTTCCAGCGCGCGCACGCGCAGCGCGGGCCCGCCCGGAACGTTGTGATGGTCGTGGCTGTGATCGGTCAAGGTGTCGCCGTTGCCGCGTCGAGCCGCCCGCCATGATAATCCATCCGACCGGCACGCACGCTGGGCCTCAGATGCCGACGATGGGATCGCCGCCGTTGGGACACAGGAGCTGGCCCGTGTAGAAATCGCCCTCCGGCCCGACCAGGAAGGCGACGGTCGCCGCGATCTCCTCGGGATCGGCCCAGCGCTTGAGCAGGTTGCGCTCGGCCTCCTGGCGCAGCGCGTCCTCGCCGTAGGCGAGGTTCATGGCCGTGCGCACGACGCCCGGCGCGACCGCGTTGACCCGCACGTTCCACGGCGCGAGCTCGCGCGCCCACGCCTTGGCGAACGCGATCAGCGCCGCCTTGGCCCCCGCGTAGTGGCTCGAGCGCTCGTAGCCCACCTGGCCGCGGTTCGAGGCGATGTTGACCACCCGGCCCCAGCGCGCCGCCTTCATGTCGGCGAGCACCGCCTGGAGGCAGATGAGCGAGCCCTTGACGTGGACACCGAACATGCGGTCGTAGGCGTCGTCGTCGATCGATTCCAGAGGCGCGTTGGCGCCGCCAACGCCCGCGTTGTTGACCAGGATCACGAGCGGACCCAAGGCCTTGCGGGCCTCGGCCACGGCGGCCCCGACCGCGGCCCGGTCCCGCACGTCGGCGCCATAGGCTTCGGCGCGCCCGTCGGCCTTGTGGATGAGCCGCGCGGTGGCCTCGGCCCCTTCCGCGTCGATGTCGAGCACGGCGACCGCCGCGCCGTCCCAGGCCAGCCGGGCGGCGATCGCCCGGCCGATGCCTCGGCCCGCGCCGGTGATCAGCGCGGCCCTTCCGGCCAGGGGTCCATCGTCGGCCATGGCCAAGAGCAGTCGCAGAGAAGCCGCAATCGTTCAAGAGGATCGCGCGGCCGGGCGCGCCCTACGCTGGCGCCCCCGGCCCGTTTGGCGGCATAGTCGGCCCATGACGGTGGGCGCCGGAGCGGGTACGGCATGAGCGAAGGGACGATCGGCGCCGTGGTGCTCGCCGCGGGCCAGGGCACGCGGATGAAGTCCGCCGTGCCCAAGGTGCTGCACCCGCTCGCCGGGCGGCCGATGATCCGCCACCTGCTGGCCAGCGTGGCGGAGCTGGGGCCTGAGCGCGTCGTGGTCGTCATCGGCCGTGACGGCCGCGCCGTCGCCGAGGCGATCGCGCCGACGCCGACGGTGGTCCAGGACCCGCCGCGTGGCACGGCGCACGCGGTGCTCGCGGCGCGGGACGCCTTCCGGGGCTTCGCGGGCGATCTGCTGGTGCTGTTCGGCGGCGATCCCCTGATCGGCGCCGACACCATGCGCCGGCTCATTGAGGCGCGGCGAGACAAGGGCGCGGCGGTGGCGGTGCTGGGCATGGGCGTGGCCGCGCCCAACATGTACGGACGACTCGTGCTCGGGCGGGACGGAAGCCTCGAACGCATCATCGAGTTCCGCGACGCCACGGCCGAGGAACGGACGATCGAGCTGTGCAACTCCGGCGTCATGGCGCTGGACGGAGCGGTCGCGTTCGACCTGCTGGCGCGGATCGGCGACGACAACGCCAAGCACGAGTACTACCTGACCGACATCGTGGCGCTGGCCCGCGCCGCCGACCGGACTTGCGTGGCCCAGGTCAGCGACCGGCCGGAGGAGCTGCACGGCATCGACAGCCGTGCCGACCTGGCCAAGGCCGAGGCGATCGTCCAGGCCGAGCTGCGCCAGCGCGCCATGCTGGCAGGCGCCACGCTGCTCGATCCGGCGACCGTGTTCCTGTCATGGGACACGCAATTCGCGCTGGACGCGGTGGTCGAGCCCAACGTGGTGTTCGGCGCGGGCGTCAGCGTCGGCGCGGGCGCGCGCGTCCGCGCCTTCAGTCACCTGGAAGGCGCCGAAATCGGACCCGGCGCGGTGGTCGGCCCGTTCGCCCGGCTGCGTCCGGGCGCCCGCATCGGCGCCCACGCCCGCGTCGGCAACTTCGTCGAGGTCAAGAACACGACCCTTGGCGAACGCGCCAAGGCGAACCATCTGGCGTACCTGGGCGACGCCGAGATCGGCGCCGACGCCAACGTCGGCGCCGGCACCATCACCGCCAACTACGACGGCTTCGCCAAGCACCGCACGACGATCGGCGCCGGGGCGGCCATCGGCTCGAACACGGTGCTGGTGGCGCCGGTCAACGTCGGCGAAGGCGCCATCGTCGGCGCGGGCAGCGTGATCACCCGCGACGTGCCGGCCGACGCGGTCGCGTCGACGCGCGCGCCGCACGACGAACGGCCGGGCGCAGCCCGGCGCTACCGCGCCCGGCGCGGCGCGAAGGCCAAGGACACGGCATAGGAGGCGAAGGAACCATGTGCGGCATCATCGGCGTCGTCGGGGCCAAGGACGCGGCACCCATCCTGCTCGACGGGCTCAGGCGGCTGGAATACCGCGGCTATGACTCGGCGGGCATCGCCACGTTGGTCGATGGCCGGATCGAGCGCCGCCGCGCCGAGGGCAAGATCGGCAACCTCGAGTCCCGCGTCGCCCGTGAGCCGATCCAGGGCACCATCGGCATCGGGCATACCCGCTGGGCGACCCACGGTGCGCCGACCGAGGCCAACGCCCACCCGCACGCCGCGGGCCGCGTCGTGGTCGTGCACAACGGCATCATCGAGAACTTCCGGCACTTGCGCGACGAACTCATCGCCGCCGGCCGCACGTTCGCGAGCGATACGGACAGCGAGGTCGTCGCCCACCTGATCGACCATTACCTGGAGCGGGGACTCAGCCCGCGCGAGGCCACGGCCAAGGCGCTCGGCCGGCTCGACGGCGCGTTCGCTCTCGGCATCCTGATCGCCGGCGAGGAGCGCCTGATGATCGGCGCCCGGCGCGGCAGCCCGCTGGCGGTGGGCTGGGGCGAGGGCACCATGTTCCTCGGCTCGGACGCCATCGCGCTCGCGCCCTACACGCGCCGCGTCACCTACCTGGAGGACGGCGACTGGGCGGTGCTGACCGAGGCCGGCGCCGAGATCTACGACGAGCGCGGCGAGCCCGTCACGCGCGAGGCGCAGGTCTCGACCTACGCCGGGGCGACGTCGGGCAAGGGCAACTACCGCCACTACATGGAGCGCGAGATTCACGAGCAGCCCGAGGTCATCGGCGAGACGCTGCACGGCTTCGTCGATCCCGTGGCGCGGCGCGCCGAGTTCCCCGGTCTCGGCTACGACCTGGCGACGGCGCCGCGCATGACGATCGTGGCCTGCGGCACGTCGTACTACGCGGGGCTCGTCGCCAAGGTGTGGTTCGAGCGTTACGCCGGTCTGTCGTGCGAGGTCGACATCGCGTCCGAGTTCCGCTACCGCCGGCCGCCGCTGCCCAAGGGCGGCATCGCGGTCTTCGTCTCCCAGTCGGGCGAGACGGCGGACACCCTGGCCGCGCTGCGCTACGCCAAGAGCCAGGGCCAGCACACCGTCGCCCTGGTCAACGTGCCCGAGAGCACGATCGCGCGCGAGGCCGCGGCCCAACTGATGACCCGCGCCGGGCCCGAAATCGGGGTGGCCTCGACCAAGGCGTTCACCACCCAGCTCGTCACCTTGGCCTTACTGGCGATGGCCACGGCGCGGGCGCGCGGCGCCATCGACGACGCCGAGGAACGCCGGCTGTTCGACGTGTTGGTCGAGGTGCCGGGTCGCGCGCTCGAGGTGCTGCGCCAGAACGCGCGCATCGAGGCGATCGCCCGCGACGTCCTGGTCGGCGCCCGCGACGTGCTCTACCTGGGCCGGGGCTCGAGCTACCCGATCGCGCTGGAAGGCGCGCTCAAGCTCAAGGAAATCTCGTACATCCACGCCGAGGGCTACGCCGCCGGCGAGATGAAGCACGGCCCCATCGCCCTGATCGACGAGACGGTGCCCGTGGTCGCCGTCGCGCCGTCCGACGAGCTGTTCGAGAAAACCGCGTCGAACCTGCAGGAGGTGGCGGCCCGGCGTGGCCGGATCGTGCTGCTGAGCGACGCCAAGGGCATCGCGGCGCTGGCCGACCTGACGACGGCGGCGATCGAGGTGCCGGCGGTCGATCCGTTCGCCGCGCCGATCGTCTACGCCCTGCCGGTGCAGTTGCTCGCCTACCACACGGCGGTGCAGAAGGGCACCGACGTGGATCAGCCGCGCAACCTGGCGAAGAGCGTCACGGTCGAGTAGGGGGAAGCACCGTTACAGATAGGCAGGGTTGGCGGGGAGATAGTTGGTCCACATCCCGAACGGTTGAGATGACAAGAGAACCAACGCGTCGTCGATCCGAAACCCGAGTTGCGCAAGGACATCCATGACCCCCGACGCCGGCCCGGGAACGATCATCGAAACATTCTCTAGCTGGCCTTCGAGGGCGCAAGCGATGGCTGCGCGGACGACATCACCCGGATCGACATTTGGCACCATGGCAAGGGGGCCGATGCGCCCATCGGGAGAAACGTAGGCGTAGCCGACAGGCGTGCCCGCACGAGCGATCGTCACCGCCCGATTGCTACCCGAGGCAAGAAGAAACTCGTGGTGCGCGGACCGGCGGAATCCCAGCGCCGCCTCGTCGATGCGCCCGAGCCATTCCTCCCGGCTCGGCAATGCTGCCATCGGCGCCACCCGGAAGTCGGATGTGATGGCCAGTTGCCGCAAATGGGATGCGGACGCCAACATTCGATAAAGCGGAACGCGTGGGTAAAGGCCGCTTCGGACGTAGAGGCCGGTCGATGCCGTATTGTATGCAAAGGTAATCAAGGCGCGATTGCGAATCCGAGCATGGCCTTCCTGTAGGTTCGCCTTCCTCATCAATATTCCACCTACACCCTTCGATTGTGCGTCGGGCCTTATGAAGAGTTGGGCGAGATACCAAAAATCTCCGATCATCCAACTGAAGGCGAAACCGAGAAGTTCGTTGCCGGTGTGCGCCACCCAAAGCTCACTGTTGTCCTGCGAAAGACAAAAATTCTGAAACGCCGCTGGCCGCAGAGGCATCGTCGGCGACAGGCCATTGCGGACGCGCAGATCGTTTATCGCGAGCTGGACAAGTCGGACCGCGCCGTCCAGATCGCTGGCAACGGCGCGACGATAGGTGATGTCCATGCTCTGCCTCCTTCGCCCTTCGAGCTTTTCGGTTGGGTCTATGTCGTCGGTCCTTGCCATCACCGCCCCGGCGAATCAAACCCTCGACGGGAATCCTCGGGTCTGGAGGCCACGGAACAAG
>CAZGYG010000046.1:0-22113 GCA_964530335.1 uncultured Rhodospirillaceae bacterium
CAGATCGACGAACGCGACATCCGGCTCGGCGAGCTGCTCGACCTCCTGGCGCTGAACGAGCGCGAGCTCGCCGAGACCATGGACCTGTCGGCCCAGGCCCAGGCCCAGGTCGCGCTGCTGAACCAGCAGATCGCGGCGCTGCGCGAGCAGCTCGCCGCGCTCGCCGACGCGCTCGATCTTCGGGTACGGGAGATGCGCGACAAGGACGTGCAGATCTCCGACCTGGGCCGCAAGCTGAACGTGGCGCTGGCCGGCCGGGTCCAGGAGCTCGAACGCTACCGCTCCGAGTTCTTCGGCCGGCTGCGCGAGGTGCTGGGCAACCGGCCGGACGTGCGCATCGAGGGCGATCGCTTCGTGTTCCAGTCGGAAGTCCTGTTCGAATCCGGCTCGGCCGAGCTCGGCGACGGCGGCAAGGTGCGACTCGCCCAACTCGCCGCCACGTTGCTCGACATCGCGCGCGAGATTCCTACCGATCTGCCGTGGATCCTCCGGGTCGACGGCCACACCGACAGCGTGCCGATCCACAACCTGGCGTTCGCCTCGAACTGGGAGCTGTCGACCGCCCGCGCGGTCTCGGTGGTCGAGTTCCTGATCGGCCAGGGCGTGCCGCCCGTACACCTGGCCGCCGCCGGGTTCGGCGAATTCCACCCGCTGGACCCGCGCGACGACGAGATCGCCCGGCGGCGCAACCGGCGCATCGAGCTCAAGCTCGACCAGCGGTAGGGGGTGATTCGTTCGGATGTTGCTCTAACAGCGTGTTGAAGAACCCCCGATGACGTCATTGCGAGGAGGCCGCAGGCCGACGCGGCAATCCAGAATTCCGTGGAATTCCACCATTTTTCTGGATCGCCACGGACGCTTCGCGTCCTCGTGATGACGCGTGGAGGGGTTTTTCAGCAACCTGATAACCTTGCCGGCATGACACATACCGCGCTCTACCCCGGCATCGAGCCGTTCGACGTGCGCCGCGTCGCCGTCGGCGACGGCCACGCGCTCCACGTCGAGCAGTCGGGCCGGTCGGACGGCGTGCCTGTCGTCTTCCTCCACGGCGGGCCAGGCGGGCCGTGGTCGCCGCACGTGCGCCGCCTGTTCGATCCGGTTCACTACCGGCTGATCGCCTTCGACCAGCGCGGCGCCTGGCGTTCGACCCCACTCGGCGGGCTCGAGGCCAACACGCCCGACCATCTCGTGGCCGACATGGAACGCCTGCGCGAACTGTTCGGCATCGAGCGTTGGATCGTGTTCGGCGGCTCGTGGGGCTCGACGCTCGCGCTCGCCTACGCGGTGACGCACCCCGACCGCTGCCTGGCCCTGGTGGTGCGCGGCGTCTCGCTCGGCCACGGGCTGGCCGACGGCTGGTACTTCCGCCATTCGCGCTGGGTGCGGCCCCAGGCGTGGGCGCATCTCATGGCCGCGATCCCCGAGGCCGAGCGCGACGATCCCGAGGCGGCGCTGGCGCGGCGCATCCTGGACCCGGACCCGGCGGTCCACGGGCCCGCCATCAAGGCGTGGGACAAGCACGCGGGGCTGTGCGGCGCGACCCGCCGGCCCGACCCGGACACCCGCTGGGACTTCGACGATTCGGCGGTCGAACTGGCCGCCGGGCGCATCGCGGCGGTCTACATGAGCCGGTACGGCTTCCTGGGCGAAACGGCGCTGCTGCCCCGCGCCGCGCGGTTGCGCGGGCTGCCCGGCGCCATCGTCCAGGGCGAGGACGACTTCAACTGCCCGCCGTGCGACGCCTGGGACCTGCACCTGGCATGGCCCGAGGCGGCCTACCTGCCGGTCGCCAACGCCGGCCATTCCGCCTTCGACATCGGGATACGCGAGGCGCTCGTCGCGGCCATGGAGCGGCTGAAGTCGCTGGGCTGAGCGTTACCGCGCTTCCAGGTCGAACTGGCGTTCGGCCAGGCGGGCGTAAAGCCCGCGCTCGGCCAGGAGCGAGGCGTGGTTGCCGCTGGCGACGATGCGGCCGTGATCCAGCACGACGATGCGTGTCGCCCGCTGCACCGTGGCCAGCCGGTGGGCGATGACCAGCGTGGTGCGGCCCTGGACCAGGCGCGCGAGCGCCGCCTGGACCGCCGCCTCGCTCTCGGAATCGAGCGCGCTGGTCGCCTCGTCGAGCAGCAGGATCGGCGCGTCGCGCAGGATGGCGCGTGCGATCGCGATGCGCTGGCGCTGGCCGCCCGAGAGCCTGACCCCCCTCTCGCCGAGCTCGCTCGCGAACCCTTCGGGCAGTGCCTCGATGAAGTCGAGCGCCGCCGCGGCGCGGGCCGCCTCGATGACCTCGTCCCGGCTCGCCTCGGGCCGGCCATAGCGGATGTTGTCGAACGCCGAGGCCGCGAACACCACCGGGTCCTGGGGCACCAGGGCGATGCGCGCGCGCGCCGCGCCCGGGTCGGCCTGGCGAACGTCGACGCCGTCGATCAGCACCCGGCCGGCATCGACGTCGTAGAAGCGCAGCAGCAGGTTGAACACCGTGGTCTTGCCGGCGCCCGATGGACCGACCAGCGCCACTGTCTCGCCCGGCGCCACCGCCAGGGTGAAATCGGCGAGCGCCGCGCGCTCGGGCCGCGCCGGGTAGCGGAACGTCACGTCCTCGAACGCCACCTCGCCCCGGGCCGGCTCGGGCAGCGCGATGGGCCGCGCCGGAGCCGTGATCCGGCTTGGCGTCGCCAGCAGCTCGAGCAGCCGCTCGGTCGCCCCGGCGGCGCGCTGCAACTCGCCGACCAGCTCGGTCAGCGCGCCGACCGCGGACGCGACCACGATGGCGTAGAACACGAAGGCGGAGAGCTGCCCGGGGCTGAGCCGCCCGGCGACCACGTCGTGGCCGCCGATCCACAGCACCACGCCGACCGCGCCGAACGCGAGCAGGATGACCAGCGCGGTGAGAAGCGCGCGCGAGCGGATGCGCGCCGTCGCGGTCGCGAACGCCGCCTCGACGCGACCGGCGAACCGGTCGCCCTCGAACCGCTCGCGGCCGAACGCCTGGACCGTGCGCACGGCGTTGATCGATTCCTCGACCTGGGCCCCGATGTCGGCGACCCGGTCTTGGCTCAAGCGACTGAGGCGACGCACCCGACGACCGAACACGACGATCGGCACGACGACCACCGGCACGACCAGCGCGACGAGCCCCGCGAGCTTCAGGCTCGTGAACAGCAGCATGATCACGCCGCCGCCGAGCAACAGCACGTTGCGCAGGGCCATCGACAGCCCCGACCCGACCACGACCTGCAGCACGGTGGTATCGGCGGTCAGGCGCGACAGGATTTCGCCGGTCTTGACGGTCTCGAACCAGGCGACGTCGAGCCCGAGCACGTGGTCGTAGACCGCCCGGCGCAGGTTGGCGACGACCCGTTCGCCGATCCGCGACACCAGGTAGAACCGGGCGTAGCTCGCCCCCGCCAGCACCACGGTGACGCCGATCAGCCCGACCAGCGCGTGATCGAGGAACGCCGGTTCGCCGGCGCGGAAGCCTTCGTCGACCAGGGCCCGGAGCCCGATGCCGATGCCGAGCACCGTCGCCGCCGCGACGACAAGCGCAACGACAGCGCCAACGACTTGGCCACGGTACGGGCGCAGATAGGCGAAAAGGGGGCGCAGGCGAACGACGCTCGACTTGGCCGGGGCGCTCGCCCGGGGTTCGCCGCGCTCCGGCAACGATCCCTCCGGGTCAGGGCAGCCGGACGGGCGTGCCGGTCGCCGCCGTCAGCTCCTCGCCGAGCCGAGCGCCGAGGTCGGACCCGTCGCGGGTGTCGGTCCAGCGGGCTTTGTCCGGCCGGTAGTGCCGCGCCCCGCTGATCGGCGAGGACAGCCAGATCTGGCGCATGCCGGCGTGCTTGTTGACGACGAACTGGCGCCCGTCGGCCAGCTCCACCGTCAGGATGCCGCCAATGAAATCGACCTCCACGTCGGCTCCCGATGCCTCGATGGCCTCAGCCATGGCCTGGAGCGCGCGCTCGGCCAGGGTCTCGAACTGAGTGTCTCCTTCGTCCATGGTCGGATCCCGGGGGGCCGCCGCCCCTATAGCAAGGTGGGCCCGGGCCAACAAGCCGCCGCACCGCTTGCCCAGACGGCTCCGGCCCAGTATAAGGGCGCCCTTCCGGCCGTCCCCGGGGCGCGAGGCGTGCGATGAAGAAGGACATTCACCCCGACTACCACGACATCACGGTGGTCATGACCGACGGCACCACGTTCACCACGCGCTCGACCTACGGCAAGGCGGGCGACCGGCTGACGCTCGACATCGATCCCATGTCGCACCCGGCGTGGACCGGCTCCATGAGCCAGCGCCTGACCGATACCGCCGGCCAGGTCGCGCGCTTCCAGCGGCGGTTCAAGAACCTCAAGATCGGCTGATCGCGGCCCGCGCGACGGGCCGGAACGAATGCCTGTGGTGCGGGCTGGGCCCGAGGCGCGCGAGCGCGGCCCTATGTTCCGCCGTGCCGTAGCCCTTGTGCCGCTCGAAGCCGTAGCCCGGGCAGGCCTCGGCCAGCTCGACCATGATGCGGTCGCGCCAGACCTTGGCGACGATCGAGGCGGCGGCGATCGCGATCGAGCGCCCATCGCCGCCGATGATCGCGGTCGCCGGACAGCCGAGCTCGGGCAGGGCGTCGCCATCGACCAGCACGTGGGCGGGCGCGCCGCCGAGCGCGGCGACGGCGCGGGTCATGGCGAGGAGCGTCGCGACCCGGATGTTGAGCGCGTCGATCTCGGCGACGCTGGCGGTGCCGATGCCAACGTCGGCGCGGGCAAGGAGCTCGGCAGAGAGCACAGCGCGCCGGACGGGGCTCAGACGCTTGGAATCGTCGATGCCCGCGGGGGTGTCGGCCCCAAGGATTACCGCCGCGGCGACGACCGGCCCCGCCCACGGCCCGCGCCCGGCCTCGTCGACCCCAGCGACCGGCCACGGTAACCCGCGTTCGAGCCGATCGTCGGGCAACGGCACGCGTCTGCGGCGCATCCGCTCCGGCGCGGCGACGATTTCGCTCGGTTCCCCGGCGTGCCTCATGGTCGGCCGAGAGTAGCAAGCGCCCCCTCGCCGACCAAGCCGCCCGTACCCGATCTCGGAGTTTCGCGCCACGGGCGCGAAACCCGTGATCGGGTACAACATTATGATGCTGTACCGATTTCGCGGCTCCGGCGTCGCCAACGGCGACTCCGGAACTCGCGAAAGTCGGTACTAGGGGCATGGAGCGCGCCCGGCGGGTTTGCTAGGTTCGTCGCAGCCATAGGGGGACGCCGTGGACTTCATCTTCATGCTGACGCGCCATGACCGGACCGTCGAGGACTGCCTCGAGGTCCTGGAGTTGATCCGCCCGGTCGGGCTCGGCCACGTCGGCTTCAAGGATGTGGGGGTGGACGGCGCGACGTTGCGCCGGCTGCACGACGGCATCAAGGCGACCGGGGCGACGAGCTACCTGGAGATCGTCTCGACCAGCCGCGAGGCGGCGCTCGAGTCAGCCCGCGCCGCCGCGCGCCTCGGGGTCGATTGCGTGCTCGGCGGCACCGACGTGGCGCCGACCCTCGACATCCTCAAGGGCACCGGCGCCGGGTTCTACCCGTTCCCCGGCAGCCCGACCGGGCACCCGACCAAGCTTGGCGGTTCGCCCGCCGAGGTCGAGGCCCATTGCCGGGCATTCCGCGACGCCGGCTGCGCCGGGGCCGACCTGCTCGCCTACCGCGCCACCGACGCCGACCCCATCGCGCTGGTGCGCGCGGCGCGGCAGGGGCTCGGCGACGGCCGGTTGATCGTCGCCGGCAGCGTCGATTCGCCCGCGCGCATCCGGGCGCTGGCCGAGGCCGGGGCGGACGCCTTCACCATCGGTTCGGCGGCGTTCGACGGTTCGTTCGCCGGGCACCTCGGCGCGCTGACCTCGCAGCTTCGCGCCATCGTGCGCGCGTGCGCCTGAGCCGAGATGGGCGCCGATCTCATCCAGCGCGTGATCGAAGGAAGCTGGCCGGACCCGGAGACCGGAGACCCGGTGCGCGTGCCGACCCGCGCCGTCGTCATCGCGCCGAGCCTGGCGGGACGCGAAGCCCGGCTGGTTGGCGAGCTCGACTTGCCGCCGCCCTACGCCGTGGTGAGCGATTCCAGCACCCAAGCGGTGATGGGTGCGCGGGTCGCGGCGGCTCTCGGCGGCCTCGGCGCCACGACCGCCGTGGTCCTGCCCGCGGCGCCGCACGCGGACGACGCGACGGCGGCGCGGCTCCGCGCCACGACCGCGAGCGCCCGCACGCTGATCGCCGTCGGTTCCGGCACCATCAACGACCTGTGCAAGTACGCGGCGGCGCTGGACGGCAAGCGCTGCGCGACCTTCGCCACCGCGCCTTCGATGAACGGTTTCACCTCGATGAACGCGGCGATCACGGTCGAGGGCCACAAAAAATCGCTTCCGGCCATCGCCCCCGAAGGCGTGTTCATCGATCTCGCCGTGCTGGCCGCGGCGCCCAGGCGCCTGATCCGGGCCGGGCTCGGCGACAGCGTCGCGCGCTCGACCGCCCAGGCGGACTGGCTGCTGGCCCATCTCCTGACCGGCGTCGGCTATCGCGCGGCGCCCTTCGCCCTGCTGGCCGAGGACGAGGACGAGCTGTTCGCCGTATCCGCCGCGCTGGTGTCCGGCGATGTCGACGCCATGCGCCACCTGGCGCGCACGCTGGTGCTGTCCGGCTTCGGCATGACGCTGTGCGGTTCGAGCCACCCGGCGAGCGAGGGCGAGCACCTGATCGGCCACGTCATCGAGATGATCGCGCCGCCGGACACACCCGCGTCGTTCCACGGCGAGACGATCGGCGTGACCACCCTGACCATGGCGCGCCTGCAGGAGCTCATGCTCGGCGGGCGGGCGCCCAGGCTCGGCGCGACGGCCGCGACCGAGGCCGACGCCCAGCGGTTCTTCGGGCCCGAGCTCGGCGCCGAATGCTGGAAGGCGTTCCAGCCCAAGCGGCTGGACGCGGCGCGCGCCGCCGCGCTCAACGCCAGCCTCGCCGCCAACTGGGACGCCTGGCGCGAACGCCTCAAGACCGTGACCCGGCCGGCCCGCCAGATCGAGGACGTTCTCAGGCGCGCCGGCGCGCCGACGCGGCCCGAGGACCTGGGACTTTCGCGCGCGTTTTACGCCGGCTGCGTGCTCCACGCCCGGTTGGCGCGCGACCGCTT
Source organism: uncultured Rhodospirillaceae bacterium (assembly GCA_964530335.1). GTDB lineage: Bacteria > Pseudomonadota > Alphaproteobacteria > SP197 > SP197 > VGDP01. The sequence goes on from CAZGYG010000046.1 coordinate 7,163, forward strand.
CACCTTCCTCGACCTGGCGGCGGACAGCGGCGTGCTGGCCGACTTCGTCCGCGACGGAGCCTGAGGGTTGCGTCCGCTCGCCGAGTGCCCGCGGCCGACGCTCGCCGCGCTGCGTTTCGTGCTGACCGACATCGACGACACGCTGACCGTCGCGGGCCGGCTGCCCGCGCGCGCCTACGACGCGATGGAGCGCCTGCGCGGCGCGGGGCTCGTGGTGGTGCCGATCACCGGGCGGCCGGCGGGATGGTGCGACCTGATCGCGCGGCAATGGCCGATCGACGCGGTGGTCGGCGAGAACGGCGCGTTCTACTTCCGTTACGACGACGGCCGTTACGACGACGGCAACCGCCGCATGATCCGGCGCTACTGGAAAAGCGAGGACGAGCGCCGGGCCGATCGCGCCCGGCTCGCCCGGATCGAGGCGGACATCCTGGCCGCGGTGCCGGGGGCGCGAGTCGCCTCCGACCAAGCGTACCGCGAGGCGGACCTGGCGATCGACGTGCGCGAGGACGTGACGCTCGGCGAGGCGGATATCGCGCGCATCGTCGCGCTGTTCCAGGCCGCGGGCGCCACCGCCAAGGTCAGCTCGATTCACGTCAACGGCTGGTTCGGCGCCTACGACAAGCTCGGCATGACGCGGTGCCTGTTCGCCGAAGTCTTCGCGACCGAACTCGACCGGGCGCGCCATGACGTGACGTTTGTCGGCGATTCGCCCAACGACGCGCCGATGTTCGGCTTCTTTCCCAACGCGGTCGGCGTCGCCAACGTGCACGACTTCGCCGGGCGGATCGACCACGAGCCGGCATGGGTGACGGCGGAGCGGGGCGCGGACGGCTTCGTCGAGCTCGCCAAGGCGATCCTGGCGGTCCGGGCCTAACTGCTTTCGTAGAACGGTTGGCCGAGCGCGGCCTCGAGCGGGACGACGCCGAGCCCGGGTCCGTCCGGCGGCACCAGCAGCCCATCGACGCACACCGGCGCCGGCGTCGCGTTCGACACCGTCACCCAGTTGTGGAAATCCACCGTGTGCATCCGGAACGGCTCGGGCGTCGAGATCGAGAGATGCGCCATGGCGGCGGTGTCGATCTCGGCGCCGCCGGTGTCCTCGACCGTGACGGCGAGCCCGAGCCCCACCGCCACGTCGCGCAAGAGCCGTGTCTTGGTCACGCCGCCGATGCGCGCGATCTTGAGCGTCACGCCGTCGGCCGTGCCTTCGGTCGCCGCGCGCACGAGCACGCCGAGGTCGTCGATCGATTCGTCGAGCACGAGCGGGCGATCGCACTGGCCGCGCAGGCGCCGGCATTCGTCGTAGCTGGCGCACGGCTGCTCGAGCGTGTAGGCCAGATCGCGCGTCGCGCGGAGAAAGCGCCGGGCCTGCGCCACTGTCCAGCCGCCGTTGGCGTCGGCGAACAACGTGACCTCGCGGCCGACCGCGGCGGCGACCGCCGCAAGCCGTTCGACGTCTTCCTCGGGCTCGCCGCCGACCTTGACCTGGAGCCGGCGATAGCCCTGGTCCCGGTAGGCGAGCGCCCGGCTCGCCATGGCCTTCGGCGCACCCTGGGAGATCGAGCGGTAGAGCGGCGTTCCCTGCCCGTAGCGGCCGCCGAGCAGCTCGTTGAGCGGCCGGCCGGCTACCTTGCCGGCCAGGTCCCAGCACGCCATGTCGAGCGCCGACTTGGCGTAGGCGTGGCCTTTCAACAGTGCGTCCAGGCGCCGGTTGAGACGCCCGGATTGCAGCGGGTCCTCGCCGATCAGTCCGGGCGCCAGTTCGGCGATCGCGGCGCGGGCGCCGGCGGCGAACGCCGGGTCGTAAGTGGCGCCGAGCGGCGCCATTTCGCCCCAGCCGACGCGCCCATCGTCGGCCTCGACGGCGACGATCGTCGCATCGAAGCCGTCGGCGGAACGGCCGCCCGAGACGACGTAGGGGCCGTCGCGGAACGGCTGCGCCATGCGGTGCGCCGTGACGCGACGGATGCGCAAAGGTGGTGCCGCCGCCTAGCGGTTCACGGCGTAGGTATGCACCGAGGGGCGGGGCTGGGTGCCGCGCGGCTGGATGACACCGCGATCGCCGCGCGCCGGGCGCGGGAGATGAAGGAACCTGGCGGTTCGCCGCGCGCCCCAGCGACGACGGAGCGACCTGGCGGCGAGGCCGGCGACCACGACGAGGGCCGCGAATCCGGCGGAAAGGAGCCACGCGTCGATGACGTACGACATGGACGCGAAAAGAATCGAGTCGGTGTGGCCTTGTCAAGCCATGAACGCCGTCGACACGAAGAATCTTGCCCCGGGGAGGCCGGTCAGTGCTCGGACCCGGCGCGGCGCTCCTCCCAGACCAGCCGGGCGCGCACGCCGAGGTCCAGCAGCGGCCGTGGCGGCAGCGGCTCGGGCCCCGGAAACCGCAGCATGTCGGCGACCATGTCCGAATCCTCGCCCGCCGCCAGTTCGGCGATCGCCCGGCCCGACGCCGTGCCCTTGGTCACCCCGACGCCGTTCTGGCACAGCGCGGCGAACACGTTGTCGGCCAGGCGGCCGAACACGGTGCCCCTGTTCTTCGACATGCACAGCGAACCGCCCCAGGTGTAGTCGAACCCGAGCCGGGGCAGCATCGGAAAGCGCGCCCGGAGCGAACGGACATGGTGGGCGCGGATGCGCCCGAGCGCCGCGTCGCCGACGAACAGATCGGGCACGTACTTGAGTACGTTGCGCACCAGGATGCGCCGGTCCTGGGTGTAGCGGAGCGTGGTGCCGCCGCGCGTGGCCGGGATCACGCCCCAATCGCCCTCGCCGCCGAGCGCCTTGACCTCGGCGTCGTCGAGCGGCCGGGTCAGGCTGGCGAAGGTGTACATGGGGAACAGCCGGTCGGCGAGGAAGCCGAAGGCGGGCGTGAACGCCTCGGAGCACAGGATCATCCGGGGCGCGGTCACGCTGCCCTTCGGTGTCTCGGCGCGCACGGTCGCGCCGTAGTCGACCGCGACGACCGGCGAATCCTCGTAGACGTCGACGTTGGCCGGCATGGCGCGGGCCAGCCCGCGCACCAGGGCCGCCGGCTGCATCAGCACGCAGCCCGGCGTATGCACCGCGCGCGTGTAGAAGCGCGTTCCCAGGGTGCGGGCGGTCGCGTCGGCGTCGAGCCGCGTGCAGGGCTCGCCGAGCGCATCGAGCCCCTTGGTGTATTCGTCAAGGTTGCGCTCGCCCTGCGCGGTCGCCGCGGCGTGGACCTTGCCTCGCCGGCTCCACTGGCACGCGATCTGGTGCGTGCGCACGACGTCCTCGAGGTGGGCAAGCGCCGCGCGCACGAGACGCAACTGCGCCTGGTTGAGCACGACCTGGGCCATGTCGACGCCGTGGGGCAGGTCGATGGCGAAGCCCGAGTTGCGCCCCGCCGCCCCCTGCCCGACCCGCTGCGCCTCGACCAGGGCCACCTTGTCGCCGGGCCTGAGCTCGGCGATGCGGCGCGCGGCGCCGAGCCCGGCGTAGCCCGCGCCGACGACGATCCAATCGGCCTTGCGTTCGCCCTCGAGCAGCCGCGCCGGCGGCGGCGCCGGCAGGGTATGGAACCAGCCGTTGGTGCGGTCGTCGCGCGGCAGGCGGTCGAGCGTGACGCGGCGGCCCATGGCGTGACCTCCGGGGTTCGGGGCACGGGAAGCTAAACCGCGCCCCGCGCCGTCGCAAGCCGGGACGTAGGACAGCCGCCGTTCCGCGCGTATCATGGCCGAGCGCAAAGCCACGGGAGGGGAACGCGACATGCGCGTGGTCGTGCTGGGCGCGGGCGTGATCGGGGTCGCCACCGCCTACTATCTCGCGAAGGGCGGCGCCCAGGTCACCGTCGTCGACCGCCAAGGGGAGGCCGCGGGCGAGACCAGCTACGCCAATGCCGGTTTGATCGCGCCGACCCACGCCTACGCCTGGGCCAGCCCGCGCGCGCCCGGCATCCTGCTGGCCTCGCTGTGGCGCGACGACACCGCGCTCAGGCTCAAGCCCAGGTTCGATCCGGCGCTGGTGCGCTGGGGCCTGGGGTTTCTCGCCAACTGCACCGCGGCGCGCAACCGGGCGAACACGCTCAACAAGCTCAGGCTCTGCCTCTACAGCCGGGAGTGCCTGGTTCAATTGCGCGCGGCGGAAGGCCTCGGCTACGACCAGGCGACGCGGGGCGCGCTCTACCTCTACCGCGACGCCGCGCACCTCGCGGTCGGTTTAGCCAACGCCCGGCTCCTGCAGGATCACGGCGCGACGATCGAAGCGATCGACGTTGAACGCCTGGCGGCGCTCGAGCCGGCGCTCGCGCACATGAACGGACGGCTTTCGGGCGCGCTCTACGCCGCGGAGGACGAGAGCGGCGATTGCCGGCTGTTCAGCCTCGCGCTGGCCGAACGCTGCCGGGCGCTCGGCGTCGCGTTCCGCTGGAACGAGACGGTGCGCAGCCTCGCGGCCGAGGGCGAGCGCGTGCGCGGCGTTGTCACCGACCGCGACCGCATCGAGGGCGACGCCTTCGTGCTCGCGCTCGGCAGCTACAGCCCGCGGGTGGCGCGGAGCGTGGGGCTCGGCCTGCCGATCTATCCGGTCAAGGGATACTCGCTCACCTTCCCGATCCGCGACACGCGCGCCGCGCCCGTCATACCCGGCGTGGACGAGAAGTACCTGGTCGCCTACGCCAGGCTCGGCGACCGGCTGCGCGTGACCGCCACCGCCGAGTTCGCCGGCTACGACACCGGCCACCGGCCACGCGATTTCGCGGTGATGACCCGGGTGGCGCGCGAGCTATTCCCCGACGCGGCGGACACCGAGCGGCCCGAGTATTGGGCGTGCCTGCGCCCCATGACCCCCGACGGGCCGCCGATTATGGGCCGGACACGCCACGCGAACCTGTGGCTCAACACCGGGCACGGCCATATCGGCTGGACCATGGCCGCGGGTTCCGGCCGCATCGTCGCCGACTTGATTTCGGGCAGGAAGCCGGAGATCGACTTGACGGGGCTGACGCTCGAAGGCCGCTGACGCGGGACAGGATCGTTTCGCACACCTCATCTCGATTTAGCGATCGTGCAGGTCCTGGAGCGCGGTGATCGGCGGAAAGGACTTGGGATCGGTGATGACGTCGATGACCGCGGGCAGCGATGCCTTGCGCGCCTCGTCCAGCGCCGCGGCGTAATCGCCCGCGTGCTCGACCCGGAAGCCCAGGCAGCCGCACGCCCGCGCGATCGCCGCGTGGTCCACCGGGCGGAAATCGACGGCGCTGGTATGGCGGCGGTACCAGGCGTCCTCGGCGTCGCGCTGGTAGCCGAGCACCTGGTTGTTGAACACGGTGACGACGACCGGAAGCGCCATGCGCAGCGCGGTCTCGAGCTCGCTCCAGACGTGGCCGAAGCCGCCGTCGCCGACGAAGGCGAACACCGGGGCCTCGGGCCGCGCGACCTTGGCGCCGAGTGCGAGCGGCAGGCCCCAGCCAAGCCCGGCGAGCCCGCGCGGGGCGAGAAACCGCATGCCCGGCCGGCGCGCGGTCAGGTAGCACGCGGCCCAGACCGTGGCGTAGCTCGCGTCGGCGACGACGATCGCGTCCTCGGTCAGCACCTTGTCGACCTCGGCCATGACCCGCTCGGGGCGCAGCGGACTCGCGTTCGAGGCGAGCAACGGCGCCGCCTCGGCCGCGGCCTTGGCGCGACCTTCGGCGATGCGCCGCGCCAGCGCCTGGGTGCGCGGCGCGCGCGCCGGATCGTCGTCGGCGCCCCGCACCAACGCCTCGAGCGTCAGCCGCGCGTCGCCGGCGAGGCGGAGTGCCGGGTAGTTGCGCCCGAGCTCCAGCGGGTCGATGTCGATGTGCACCACCTCGGTGCCCGGCCGCACCAGCGTCCAACTGTCGGTCTCGTTCTGCGCCGTGCGGCAGCCGACGAACACGACCAGGTCCGATTCGTCGAACAGGGCGCGGTGGTAGCGCGCCGGACCGAACTTTCCCATGACGTTGCCGACGACGCCGAGCGCGAGCGGGTCGTTCTCGGCTACCGCTCCCTTGCCCATGACCGTGGTGCCGACCGGCACGCCGAACCGCCGGCTGAACGCGCCGAGCGCCGGCGCCGCGCCGGAGAGATGAACGCCGCCGCCGGCGACGACCAGCGGCAGCCGAGCCGAAGCGATCCGGCGCCGGGCCAGGGCGATGCGCTCGTCGTCGGGCCGGGTCGGATCGAGCGGGAACTGCCCGTAGTTCGCCGCCGAGCCGCCCCCCGAGACGGCCGCGAGCGAAAGCACGTCCAAGGGCACCAGCAGCACCGCGGGGCCGGGCCGGCCCGAGGTCGCCGCCTGGACCGCCATGTCGACGTAGTCGTCGACCCGCTCCGGCAGGGTCAGCCGCCGCGTCCACTTGGTGCATGCCGAGAACAGGGCGAAGTGGTCGAGCTCCTGGAACGCGTTCTTGTCGGCGAACTTGGCGGGCACGTCCTGGACCACCGCGACCACCGGGACCGACGACTTGAAGGCCTCGGCCAGTCCGGGCACCAGCAGCGTCGCCGCCGGGCCGTTCTGCGCCGTGACAACGCCGATCCGGCGCGCCACCCGGGCGTAGCCATCGGCCATGGCCGCGCCGGCGTTCTCGGTGCGGTAGCCGATCTGCCTGACGCCGAGATCCTCCGCCGCCAAGAGGAACAGGGACGGCAGGCTCTGGCCGAACACGCGCTCGACCCCGTGGCGGCGGAAGGCGTGGGCCATATGGACCGCCACCGTCGCGTTCGAGTCCGTCATCGTCGCCCCCTCCGCCGGCCCTCGTTCCCGGCCCCAACATAACGTAACCTTGCCGCCCGCGAGGGGGGTCGCTGGCATGAGGGTCGAGCGGGTCATCAACATCGCCGAGTTCAGGCGGTTGGCGCTGCGTCGCCTGCCGCGCCTGGTCGGGGACTGGATCGACGGCGGCGCCGAGGACGAGCACGGGGTCCGGCGCAACTTCGAGCAGTTCCACCGCTTCCGGCTCGTGCCGCGCTACTTGGTCGACGTCTCGGCCGCGACGACCGCGACCACGCTGTTTGGCCGCGGCTACGACTGCCCGTTCGGCATCGCGCCGACCGGCTATCCCGGCCTGTTCTGGCCAGGCGGCGACCTCGCGCTCGCGCGCGCGGCGGCAAGCGCGAACGTGCCGTTCATCATGTCGGGCGCGGCGACGGCCACGGTCGAGGACGTTGCCCGCGCCGCGCCGGACCATGCCTGGTTCCAGCTCTACGCCGCCCGCGATGAGGGCATTACCCGCGATCTGGTGGCGCGCGCGGCGGCGGCCGGGCTCGCCGCGCTGGTGGTGACCGTGGACACCCAGGCCGATCCGAAGCGCGAGCGCGACCTGCGCAACGGCTTCACGATGCCGTTCGTGCTGACGCCCCGGATCGTCGCCGATGGCCTGATGCACCCGGCGTGGACGGCGCGCTACTTCGCGGCCGGCGGCTTGCCGGCCATGGCCAACTGGGCGCCCTACGCGCCCAAGGGCGCGGACGCGAAGGGCGTCGCCCTGTTCGCGAGCCCGCAGTTCCACGCCACCCTGACCTGGCGCGACATCGAGCGGATTCGCGCGGCCTGGCCGCGCACGCTGATCGTCAAGGGCCTGCTCGCCGCCGACGACGCGCGCCGCGCCCAGGCTGCTGGCGTCGATGGCGTCATCGTGTCCAACCACGGCGGGCGCCAGGGCGATCGCCTGCCCGCGCCGCTCGAGGCCTTGCCCGCGATCCTCGACGCGGCGCCGGCGCTGACCGTGATGATGGACGGCGGCATCCGGCGCGGCGCCGACATCGTGACCGCGCTCGGGCTTGGCGCCCGGTTCGTCTTCGTCGGGCGCGCCACCCTGTTCGGGTTGACGGTCGCCGGCCAGGCCGGGGTCGCGCGCGCCATCGACATCCTCAGGGACGAGATGCTGGTCACCATGCGCCAGATCGGCCGGCCGACGATCGACGCCCTGACCCGGGACGTGATCCTCGACGCCGGTGCCCCTTAAGGTGAGCTTGGGTGCGGCGCCGGGCTTGGCCAGTCCGGCGGCTACGACGTGGACATCGCCTCGGCACCCCAGAACTCGGGCAGCCAGTAGCCCATCTCGGTCAGCGTGAAGTCGGTGTGGCGGAAGGGATCGGCGGGCTCGCGGAGGCCGAACACCTTGAACACCGATCGGGCACGAACCGCCTCGGGAAAGACGTGCTCGGCCGCCGCGACGTTGAGCCACTTGCCGAGCGTGCGATCGAGCATCGTCGGCGGATGCGCGTACATGTTGTCGACCCATTCGAGCAGGCTGCCGGCGGGGGCCAGCCCGCCGACCCGCGCCTCGCGAGCGTCCGCGGCGGGATGAAGGCTCAGGTTGTAGAACCGGATCGCTGGCCGGCGCTCCATGGCGGGAGCGACGGTCCGCAGGAAATCGGCGATGCTGCTGGCGGCGGCCATGTAGACGATGTCGCCGTACGGCAGCCGATCGAACGTCGCGACCAGCTCGCCGACGATGAACGTCCCCATGCTGTGCCCGATGAACGTGACGGGCACGCCGTGCAGCGCGAGTGCGCCCGGCGCGGACGGGCAATCGGCGGCCTTCGCGTAGCATGCTTCCAGCTCGTGAAAGAACTTCGCGAACACGCCGGTACCGCGCGGGTAGCGATCGATTTCGCTCCAGTCCCGCTCGCGCCAGTCGAATTCCGACGACTGGCGCAGCGTCGTGCGGGTACGACGGAGCATGTTCTCCCACGCGGTGCGTCCGAACGAGTCGGTGAACGGCGTGGTGACGATTTTCGCCGGCCAGGTAAGGCCGAACCGGGCCACGCCTTCGAGGTACATCCCATCCCCGGGCGGCGCGGCCACGTGCGCGACCGTCAACCGCTCGCTTTGGATGACCCCCTGGTCGGGCGTCGCGCCGAAGTCATCGGCGTCATAGAGATCGAGGCCGTCCACGAAGATACTGATCTGGTTCAGGAAGGTCGCCGGGGCGCGCGCAACGCCCTGGGCCACGTCGGCCAGAACGTAGATCGGGAACGATGGCCGCAAGGACCCCGTCATATGGCCGTTGCGTACGTAGCCGATCTGCTCCGAGTAGGCGTCCAGGAACCCGGACTGCCAGACCAGGAAGATGGGAAAGTAGCCGGCCTGGAGCATGCACGGGACCTGCTCGCCGGCGCGCTCGAGGTTTGTCTCGACATCGTTGAGGCCGCCATTGACGAAGATCAAGAGCCGGAGTGGCGCCCCGGGGGGCAGGCCCGAGCGATGCCGCGCGAGCGCATCGAGGATTCGCGCGACTTGCTGGGTAAAGCCGTTCGCTCCGGCATCGCCGTTGAGCGCGAGGCTGTCGTAACCGCCGTCCGCGTCGGCGACGATCATGTGATCGCGTACATCGACCGGAGAGCCAACCCATCCGTCGGGACAACCCGACGTTTCGACCGATGCCATACCGGCCGAACCGTCCAGATCGGTGGCCGAGCACCCGGTCAGTCCCACGAGGACCACACCAGACCACCAGGCGAAGCGAACCAGGTTCGCGAGCGTGGCGGAGGCGGCTGGGCGAGCGTCGGCCATGGCGAGGCCTAGGAACACTCGGGGCGGGCGGCGCCGACCATGCCTCGCCATCGCGCCGCCATAGTGCGCCCGCTCGTGCGCCTAGGCTCGACCAGGATCGGTCCCAGGACGAACCCGAGCGAGGCCGTGTAGGCACCCTGCCATCCGCCATAGATGATGAGGTCGGCGGCAAGATTGTTCCAGAATCCCGAGTCATGGGGAAAGGCAAAAGGAACGAGGAGGGTGCCGGCGACCGCGCCGACGATCGTCGTAATCGCGATGGACGGCAGCCGGCGCAGGGCGGGCGCGACGATCGCCGCAAGGGCGCTGAGGATGACGGCGCCGCAGAGACCGGCCAGCGCGCCTGCCACGGCAAAGGGAAATTCGCTGTTCAGTTGAACAGTGTTAATGGCCACGTTCATGGCAGCCCAGTATCCGATGGCCGCGAACAGTGGATAGGCAGCCAGGCCGGCACGAGTCAGCACGCCGCGGCGCCGCAGGAGCCCGCCGACCACGAACCCGTAGGCGAGCCCGACGATGAGGTGCCCGACGCTCCATTTCAATTCGGTTGACCCGATGTGGAAGCTACCCATGGTGGCCTCGAAAAATCCGTCAGGCAGGAGCTTGAAAACCCATACTATTGCCCGCAATGCGGCCGTGGTCATGACGCCGGCGGCGATGCCGACGACGGCGAATCCGATCGCCCCGCGGCCGCGGCCCATGGTGACGGTCGATACCGGATCGTTCATCCGCTCTCTCCCGGCCTCGCGACGGGGCGAAACCTCCCCCGACAGCCTCACCCTGAGACGCACGAACGAACCCTTCGAGGACTTCCATGCATCAATGCGTGTAATTCGATGACCAGAGAAAGGTGTCGGAATTTGGCCGTTTGAAGCCAAAGTCACGCAGTTTGCTCGATCGCCCCTATCGCCGATCTACACTCCCGTGTACGTTCTCCGATCGTTGGGTCCCACGGGGACCACGTCATGCGCGAATTCTCCAAGGTCTTGCCGGACCAGGAAGTCGGCCTGCGGCTGGAAGGCGACGACGTCGAGCGCCTTCGCTTGGCGGTCGCGTGGGCGCGGCAACGACGCGGCCTGCGCCTGAAGGAGATCGCTCGGGCCTGCGACGTGCCGGAGCACACGCTCAGGAACTTCGTCCATCGCAAGAGCCTGCGCCCGGCCAACGCCCTGCTCGGTCGCCTCTATCGGTACTTCAGTTCGCGGCGCGGACTGTCGCAGGGCGCTACCGGCGCGGACGACTTTGGCCCCGAAGAGACCGAGAGCGCGGCCCGCATCGGCATCCTGGCGCGCTACGGACTCGTCCGGCTCGAGGTCCCGATCACCGAGGATGACATCCGGCGCGTCTACGATCGCTACTGCGGCTATTACATGTGCTTCAGCCGAACCGTTCGGCCGGCGGAGTACATGGCGTCATGGCTGCACGTTCGACCCCAGCGCGCGGGTGCGAGCGTCCACAAGGACGACCTCCCGCTGGCCCGCTTTACCCTGCTGATCGTCCTACCAGGCACGGTCGAACCGGGAACGACGCGCCGCTACGTCATCCCGGGATACGTCATGTCCCGCAACGGTCGCTTGTTTTTCACGGGGCACTACGACGGCGAGCTCCAATACATGACGCTGAACGAGCCCCCCAGTCGCCGCTTCGACTACCTTGAGGGGGTTGCCCTATTGACCGCGTCCGCGGGCCGCGGCCTGATTTCGAGCCGTGTGGTTTGCCAGCACCTTGGCACGGCCGTCGAGCGGGCCTCGTGGCACGATCGCATCGGAGTCTTCGAGGAGTCTCGTCTCCGCCAGACCTTCGATAACGCGACCGCAATCGTCAACGCGCTGGGAACCGGCCACACCGCCATCGCTTAGGACGCCGAGACCAGGCGACGCCGAGCCTGGGCGCCCGGTTCGTCTTCGTCGGCCGCGCCACCCTGTTCGGGTTGACGGTCGCCGGCCAGGCCGGGGTCGCGCGCGCCATCGACATCCTCAGGGACGAGATGCTGGTCACCATGCGCCAGATCGGCCGGCCGACGATCGACGCCCTGACCCGGGACGTGATCCTCGACGCCGGTGCCCCTTGAGCTAGGCGCGAGCTCGGCCCGCGGCTGATACAGATCAAGGCGGATCGTGCGCCTGACCACCCAACATCGAGGTTGGCGGCGGTCGACAGATTACTTCGCGACCCTGTCAAGCGATGTGCGGCGGCGTCTCGGCTGTGCGCTGCGATGGGAGTTGTCACATGGCCTACAAGCGGGTGCTCTTCCGGTCCGCCGCGCGCGAGAAGGTGCTGCACGGCGCCGCGAAGCTCGCCGACGCCGTACGCGTCACGCTCGGGCCGCGCTCCAAGTCGGTGCTCATCCAGCGCAAGTGGGGCGCACCTATCGTCTGCAACGACGGCGTGACCATCGCCAAGGAGCTGGAGCTCAGGGAGCCCGAGGAAAACCTGGGCGCCCAGATGCTGCGCCAGGCGGCGGAGAAGACCGGGGAGGTGGTCGGCGACGGCACGAGCACGGCGACGATCCTGGCGTACGCCATCTTCGCCGATGGGGTGCGCAACGTCGTGGCCGGCGCCAGCGCGATCGACCTCAAGCGCGGGCTCGATCGCGCCACGCGGGCAGCGGTCGAGGCGTTGCGCGCGATGTCGCGTCCGGTGGCGAGCCGCAAGGAGAAAGCCCAGGTGGGGACGATCTCAGCCCACAACGACGACACGATCGGCGAGCTCGTCGCCGACGCCATGGAAAGGGTCGGCAACGAAGGGGTCATCACCGTCGAGGAGTCGAAGACGACCGAGACGACCCTCGAGGTCGTCGAGGGCATGCAGTTCGACCGCGGCTACATCTCGCCCTATTTCATCACCAACGCCGAGAAGATGGTCGCCGAGCTCGATGATCCGTACATCTTCGTCTACGAGAAGAAGCTGGCCGGGCTGCAGACCATGCTGCCGCTGCTCGAGGCGGTCGTGCAGTCGGCGAAACCGCTTCTGGTCATAGCGGAGGACATCGAGGGCGAGGCCCTGGCCACACTGATCGTGAACAAGCTGCGCGGCGGCTTGCGGGTCGCCGCGGCCAAGGCGCCCGGCTTCGGCGACCGCCGCAAGGCGATGCTCGAGGACATCGCGGTCCTGACCGGCGGCCAGGTCATCAGCGAGGACCTCGGCGTCAAGCTCGAGAAGGTGACTCTCGACATGCTCGGGCGCGCCAAGCGGGTCGAGCTGGCGAAGGAGACGACGACCATCATCGGCGGCATGGGCGAAAAGTCCCAGATCGAAGGCCGTTGCAACCAGATCCGCGTCCAGATCGAGGACACGACGTCCGATTACGACCGCGAGAAGCTGCAGGAGCGCCTGGCCAAGCTCGCCGGAGGCGTCGCGGTGATCCGGGTCGGCGCGCCGGCCGAGGCCGAGATGAAGTCCAGGAAGGAGGCCCTCGACGATGCCATCAGCGCCACCAAGGCCGCAGTCGCCGAGGGCATCGTGCCCGGCGGCGGCCTGGCGCTGTTGCGCTGCACCGCCGCGGTCGCCGCGGTCGAAAAGGATTGCGAGGGCGACGAACGGACCGGCGTGCAAATCCTGAAACGCGCGCTCGAGATACCGACCCGACAGATCGCCGAAAACTCGGCCGTCGACGGCGGCGTGGTCGTCGCGCGCATGCTGGGCGGCGAGGGCAACTTCGGGTTCGACGCGGCCCGCAAGGATTACGTCGACCTCGTCGCCACGGGGATCATCGACCCGACCAAGGTCGTGCGGATCGCGCTCGAAAACGCCGTCTCGGTCGCGGGCGTACTGCTGTTGACCGAGGCCACGATCACCGAAATCCCCGAGGTCAGAAAGGTGCCCGTCGCGGAGCCGGACATGGAGATGTGAAGTAGAAGAATCCTTGGCAAGGATGTTCCAGGATCGCCAGGGCGCCGGGCGCCGGCTCGCCGCGGAGTTCGTGCGTTTCAAGGACGTTACCGCCGTGGTCAACGCGGCGCACGATGCCGGGCTCGCTCGACTGGTCGCGCGCCTCGAGCCGCTGGTATGCATCAAGGGATGACGGACCTGACCGTGGGCAACGCCGGCACGAATTCCGAGCTGTTCCTCCGTCTGGGGCTCGCGCTCGCCATCGGCATGCTGATCGGGTTCGAGCGCGGCTGGCAGGGTCGCGCCGAGGCCGAGGGCAGCCGTGTGGCCGGCATCCGCACCTTCGCGCTGATCGGCCTGCTCGGCGGCCTATGGCAGGTCTTGGCCGCCGCTCTCGGGGAAGTGCTGCTCGGCGTCGCCTTCCTCGCGTTCGCCATGGTCATCGTCGTCGCCCGGGTACGCGCCGCAAGCGCCACCCACGACTATGGCATCACCACGATCGTGGCCTCGTTACTGGCCTTCGCCCTCGGGGCCTTGGCCGCCCGAGGCGAGCTCGCGCTGGCCGCGGCCGGCGCCGTGGTGACGACGACGCTCTTGGGCATCAAGCCCATCCTTCACGGCTGGTTGACCAGGATCTCCTACGACGAACTGCTCGCGGTGCTGAAGCTCCTGGTCATGTCGGTGGTCCTGCTGCCGGTGCTGCCGAACCAAGGCTACGGGCCCTGGCGGGCGCTTAATCCCTACGAACTCTGGCTCATGGTCGTCTTGATCGCCGCCATATCTTTCCTCGGCTACGTCGCGGTGCGCGTCGCCGGTGAACGATCGGGCATCCTGTTGTCGGGGATCGCCGGCGGTCTGGTCTCGTCCACGGCGGCCACGCTCAACTTCTCGCGCCTGGCGCGCGCGAACCCGGAGCGGCGCTGGCTGCTCGCCTCGGGCATCGGGTTTGCCGCCACGACCATGTTCCCGCGCAGCCTGCTGGTGGTCTCTGCGATCGCGCCACCGTTGTTCGACCGGCTCGCCCTGCCGGTCGGCGCGGCGACCGTCGCGGGCTACGTCGCCGCGCTTCTGCTCTGGCAGCGGACCCGGCCGGGGCAGGCCGAAACAGCATTGAAGATCGAGAACCCGTTCGAGTTCACCGTCGCCGTGAAGTTCGGGCTGCTCCTGGCCGCGGTGATGCTCGCCGCGCACGGGGTCCGGCTGTGGCTCGGCGATTCCGGGCTCTACGCGCTCGCCGCCGTCTCGGGCATGGCGGACGTCGATGCCATCAACCTGTCGCTCGCGCGTCTGGTCGGCGCGGGCGTTACGGTCGACGTCGCCGCCCGAGGCGTCATGCTCGCGGTCGTCGCCAATACGCTGTGCAAGGGCGCGCTGGCGATCGCCGTTGCCGGCAGGCGCATGGCGTGGCCCGTCGTGCCGACGTTGGGCGCCAGCCTCGCGGGATTGGCGTTGGGTTATTTCGTGCCCTGATCGGTTGGTCGGGTACCGCGTCTGCGGCGCCGGCCGGTGCGCACGACCGTGCTGGCCTGGGTACCCTGCTCGCCTTCGCCCTCGGCGACGGCGAAGCGTACGGCATCGCCGACCGCGAGGTCCGCGAAGCCGTCATCGAG
>CAZGYG010000047.1:0-21747 GCA_964530335.1 uncultured Rhodospirillaceae bacterium
CGAATTCGTCGCCCAGCTTTACGCCGGCCTGGAGAACGAGCCGCTATTCATGTAGTCGGCGATGCCTGTCGCCTGAGTGGCGTCGTGATGGCGAGCAACCCGGCCCCGCCGATCATGACAATACCGCCCATCGTCGGGCCATCGGGCACATCGGCGAACAGGGCATAACCCCACAGGACCGCGAAGGGGAGGTAGCAGTAGTCGAACGTGGCGATTAACGCGGGCGGGCCAGATTGATAGGCCATAGCGATGCCCGCGCTGACCGCGACGATGACAGCCGCCATCAACACGATCAAGGCGGCTTCGCGCGCGCCCACGGGTCGCCAGGAGCCGAACACGAAGGGCGAGCCCAGAGCGGCGGGAAGTTCGGAGCTCCAGAGTTCGACCGCGATCGTCGCGGCGCAGCCCGTCAGCAGGAATGCAATGTTTAGCGCCAAGGACAGGACGAAGGGCTGCTCGCCAGCGCAGCGGGATCGGGTGACGACGGCCGCGAGGGCGTAGAAGACGGCCGAGGCGATCGGCAGAAGAGCCGTCCAGGTGAAGGCGTCCGATCCCGGCCGAAGGATGATCACGACGCCCGCGAAACCGACGACCACAGCCACCAAACGTCGCACACCAACCGGCTCGCCGATCAAGACTGCCGAGAAGAGGGTGATGAAGAGCGGGCCCGTGTAATAGGCCGCAGCGATCGTCGAGAGATCCAGGGTCGGCAGGGCGGCGTAGAACGTTATCCACATGACTATGAGCAGTCCGCTGCGTAGAGTGGCCCACAGTGGGAAACGGGGCAGGATCGGAATGCTCCGGAAACGAAGCAGGACGATGATCGCCGGGATAGCGACCAGCGAACGAAGCACGAAGATCTGCCATGCTGAGAAATCCGCGCTGAGCGACTTCACTAGGGCATCGCCGAACGCCATGGTGAAAGTGGTCGCGACCATGACGATCGCGCCCGAAATGGCACCTCCTGGTCTCGCCATGGTCGCCTCGGTCAGCAGGACACAAACCGGGGCATGTCTTCGAGACGCGGCTGCTCGGTGAACACGACGTCGGCTGGTCCGAAGCGAATCCACGGCTGGGCGTTGCTTGTCCAGACATGGCACCCTGGGCGCAACCAGTTCGTGTCATCGAGCGTTCCAGGCTTGAGGTTCACGAACGGGACATCGCCTTCGTCCGTGAACCATTGGTGAAACAGTCGCGAGCCGCATTGCGGGCAGAAGTAGCAACGAAACTGCCGTCCACGTCCCGGACGAACGAAGTGCGAAGGGTGGGCGCCCGAAAGGCTCAGCGCCTCGCGCGGGAAAATTGCGGCCATAGCGAAGGCGCTGCCCGACTGGCGCTGGCAGATGCTGCAGTGGCAGGCGTAGACCATGATCGGATCGGCGGGCAGTTCGTAGCGAACCGCACCGCACTGGCAGCCGCCCGTATGGGTCTTGGTCATCGGAATCTCCTCCATGTCGACTCGCAAGCGCGGCGCACGCCCCCACGAACAAATCCTATGTGTGGTCCGTTATTTCTTGTAGATTTCTAATCGGCATCATATAATTCGATATTATAACATAATGAGACACATACCCTTCGCAGCCCTGGAGGTGTTCGTCGCCATCGCCGAACACGGGTCGTTGCGCCGGGCGGCTGCAGCGCTGGGTGTCCAGCCACCGGCCATCAGTCACCAGCTCAAGGCACTCGAGGACCAACTTGGGGTTTCCCTGATCGCGCGCACGACCCGTTCCATGGGCCTGACCGACGTTGGGCGCGCGCTGCTCGGCCGGGCGAAGCCCGTGCTCATCGAACTGTGCGACGCGCTGGAAAGCGCGCGCGGCACGGCCGGCGCAAGAAAAGGCCAGCTTCGCGTCACCCTTCCCTACGTGGCCTACGACGTGGTTATCGCCCCCAAATTGGCCTCGTTTCACGCCGCATACCCGGACATCGAATTAGAGCTGAGCTTCAGCGAGGCGTTCGTCGATATCGTCGCCGAGGGCTTCGATGCCGGCGTTCGCGTTGGCGACCACGTGCAACAGGACATGATCGCGGTGCGGCTCACACCGCCGTTCCGCCAGGCCCATTTCGCTGCACCCGCATACCTGGACCGACGGGGCCGGCCGGCCCGCCCCGAGGATCTGCTCGAACACGAGTGCATTCGCTATCGCTACATCGGCTCGCGGCGTTTCGCGGAATGGCAGTTCCGGGGCCACGACGGCGTGGTCGGGGTTGAGGTCAAGGGCGCCCTCATCGTCGACAGCACCCACGCACTTCTCCGGGCGGCGTGCGACGGCTTGGGCATCGGTTGGTTGTACCGCCCCAACGTGGAGTCCTATCTCCATGCCGGAAAACTCGAGAGCGTGCTGGATGACTTCGCTATCGAACGTCCTGGGTATTTCCTCTACTTTCCGACCGCGCATCGACGGTCCGCGATTCTGCATGCCTTTGTTGATTACATGAGGTCTCCGCGATGACCGACACCCGCGCCATCACCGACCACTACACGCGCGGCGATCTGCTGGCGCGCGTCCGTGCCGCGCTCGCCGCCGAGGGCGCCGATCCCGACCACCCGACCGTCGCGCAAGTCGCCGTCGTCGACCAGTTCCACGGCCGCGGCCTGGAGGGGACCGAGGAGCTCGCCGGCATGGTGAAGGCCGGCGCGCGCGATCACATCCTGGACGTCGGCAGCGGCATCGGCGGCCCGGCGCGCTTCTTCGCCCAGCGCTTCGGCTGCCGCGTCACCGGCATCGACCTGACGGCCGAGTTCTGCGCGGTGGCGCGCGAACTCACGCGCCTCGTGGGCCTCGATGACCGCGTCCGCTTCGAGCAAGGCGACGCCACGGCGATGCCGTTCGCCGCCGCCGCGTTCGACGGCGCGTTCTCGATGTACGTGGCCATGAACATCGCCGACCGCGCCGGGCTCTACCGCGAGGTGCGACGCGTTCTCAAGCCCGGCGCGTGGTTCGTATTTTCGGAGCTCGCGCTGGGTCCCGCCGGGTCGCCCGACTACCCGACCCCGTGGGCCGAGACGGCCCAGGCGAGCTTCCTCGCCACGCCCGAAGCGACGCGCGCCGCGCTCGAAGCCCAGGGCTTCAAGATCGCGAGCCTGCGCGACACGACCGCGGCGTGGCACGACTACAGCGCCCGAGTGCGCGCGCAGCGCGAGCTGGGCGAGAAGCTGCCGCAACGGGCCGTCGGCCTGATCCACGGCGAACGCGCGGACCTGCTTCAGACGAACACCAACCGCGGCGTGATCGAACGACGCTTGATCCCGATCGAGGTCCTCTGCCACAAGCCTGGCTGAGGCGGGCGTCCGACGCATCTGGTGCGGCCATGGGCGATCTGGCAGGCTCGTTCCCCACCAGCCACGGAGGACCGAACATGAGCGGCGTCAAGCTGTTTCGCGCCAAGGACCTCAAGCTCGCGCCGGGCGAGCGCGGCATCACCACGGTGCCGGTCGTCAACGCCGGCTATTCGAAAACCTTCGGCGCCGGGATCGGCACGCTGCGGAACTGCAACCTCGACTGGACCGTGACCTACGACGAGGTGCTCTACATCATGGCGGGGACGTGCTCGGTCAAGGTCGGCGAGGCGCGCTACCGCATGGGGCCCGGCGACATGATCTGGCTGCCCAAGGACACGCCGTTGACCTATGAGGCGGGGCCCGAGCTTTGCACCTTCTTCTACGCGGTATCGCCGGTCACCGGCTCGCCCTCGACCAGCAAGACCGACGCTTTCCCCGAGGCCAAGCCGGAGAAGGCCTAGGATTCGCGCGCCTGACGCGCCAGCGCCGCCAGGGTCGCCCGCGCCGCCTCGGCGTCGGCGACGGCGGCGGGGAACGGGACGCGGTGCACCGCGGCGCCGATCCGGATGTCGCAGCCCTCGGCGTCGAAGCCGCACAGCATCGCGCCATCGCCGGCGACGCCGACCAGCCGTTCCGCCATCAGGCGCACGGCGTCCGCGTGGTCCCGGTTCATGTGCGCCACCACCCCAGCCTCGAGCGCCGCCGCCGCCCGCGCCAGGTCATCGCCCAGCCGCAGGTCGTCGGCCACGACCCAGTGGATGCGGCCGAAGCCCGCCACCAGGTGCGCCCGCTCGGGTTCGACCCGGTAAAGCCGGAAGTCCTTGAAATCGGCGAATTGGGCGGACGCGGGAAAGCGGGCCAGGTAACGCGCCCGGTCCTCGGGCGCGGCCGTGACCCTGGCGCGGCCCAGGAGGCTGAGCCGGGCGCCAGTCAAGGGCTCCGCCAGGCCGGCGGTGGCATCGAACAGCAGCCCGACCCGGTCGTCGCTCTTGACGTTCCTGGTGTGCTCGGCCAGATCGGAGAGCAGGAGCAGCGGACGCCCCGCCGCGTCGGTGGCGACTTGGACCAGCGAGGGGTACGCCCAGCCCTCGGCCAGGGTCGCGAGCGCGGCCGTGGTGGCCCGGCGCACCAGCAGCCGGGCGGTAGCCGCCGGAGATGACACGATTTCGTTCACCAGCGCCTCGCGCTCGGGGTCCCTTTTGGGTCACAATGCCGGTCTAAGGCTCTGGGCCGGTCCAAGATCCCGGGCCGGGCGCATGAGCGTGGACGCGAGGATATGACGCAGACCATTGCATTGGTCGACGACGACCGCAACATCCTGACCTCGGTTTCGGTCGCGCTGGAGAACGAGGGATTCCGCGTGCGCGCGTTCGCCGACGGGCCGTCGGCGCTGCGCGCCCTGGGCCAGGAGACGATCGACCTGGCGGTGCTCGACATCAAGATGCCGCACATGGACGGCATCGAGCTCCTGGGCCGGGTACGCAAGTCGAGCGACATGCCGGTCATATTCCTGACATCCAAGGACGACGAGGTCGACGAGGCGCTCGGGCTGCGCATGGGCGCGGACGACTACATCACCAAGCCGTTCTCGCTGCGCCTGCTGGTCGAGCGCATCCGCGCGGTGCTGCGTCGGGCCGAGGCGCGCCGCGGCGAGGTGCCGCCCGATCAGGCCGAACCGGCGATCGAGCGCGGATCGCTGCTGCTCGATCCGGCGCGCCAGTTGTGTTCGTGGCACGGGGATTCGGTCGCGCTGACGGTGACCGAGTTCCTGATCCTCAAGACGCTGGCCACCCACCCCGGCCACGTCAAGAGCCGCAACCAGCTTCTGGACGCCGCCTACGACGACGAGGTCTATGTCGACGACCGGACGATCGACAGCCACATCAAGCGCATGCGTCGGAAGTTCAAGGCGGTCGACGGCAAGTTCAAAGCGATCGAGACGCTGTACGGCGTTGGCTACCGCTACCGACAAAGCTGAGACGATCCGCGCCCGGACCGCGGAACGCCGGGTGCCCGGCGGCCATCCGCGCAAGGACCGCGCGGTCTCGCCGCTCATGCGGCGTATCCTCATCATCAACCTGTTGCCGATCCTGCTGTTCGGCGCCGGCATCCTCTACATCGACAGCTACCGGCGCGGTCTGGTGATCGGCGAGACGACGGCGCTCATCAACGTCGGCCGCATCTTCGCCGCCGCGCTGGGCGAGACCGGCATCCTCGGGGCCGAGGACATGCCAGGGCGCATCGACGTGGTGGCGGCGCGCGAGCTTCTGCTTCGCCTGACCCACGCCTCGGCCACCCGCACGCGCCTGTTCGACATCGACGGACGAATGATCATCGACAGCCGCGAGATCAGCGCCGCCGGCGGCCCGGTCGAGGTCGAGGCCTTGCCGCCGCCCGATTGGGCGCACCACTTGTGGGCGACCATCGAACGCCTGGCCAAGGCGCCGCTGCCCCGCTTGACGCCCCTGCCGCCGTATCGCGAACGCCGCGACCAGCAAGCCACCGACTACCCGGAGGTCATGGCCGCCCTCAACGGCAGCGAGGCCAGCCGCCTGCGCGACGCGGGCCCCGACGGCGACTTGTTGACCGTCGCCGTGCCCGTGCAGCGATTCAAGACCGTGCAGGGCGCTTTGATGCTGTCCACGACGCTGGCGCGCGTCGACGGTCAGGTCCGCGAGGTGCGGGCGACGATCTTGAGCCTGTTCGGCCTGAGCTTCGCGCTGACCGTCCTGTTGTCGCTCTATCTTGCCGGCACCATCGCGCGGCCGGTACACCGGCTGGCCGAGGCCGCCGAGCTGGTGCGCCAGGGGCGCGGCCGCGCCGATGCGATCCCGGACCTCAGCCACCATGGCGACGAGATCGGCGATCTGTCCGGGGCATTGATCGACATGACCGAGACCCTGTGGCGGCGCATGGAAGCGACGGAACGTTTCGCCGCCGACGTTGCACACGAGATCAAGAACCCGCTCAGCTCGCTCAAGAGCGCGATCGACGTGGCCACCGGCGCGTCCAACCCGGATCAGCGCAAACAGTTTCTCGAAATCGCGCTCGAGGACGTACGCCGGCTCGATCGCCTGATCACGGACATCGCCAATGCCTCGAGGCTCGACGCCGAGATGAGCCGGTCCGAAACCGAGCCGGTCGATCTCGGCGCCCTGCTCGCGACGCTCGGCGAGATCCATGACGCGGGCGAGGACGCGGCCGCGCCACGCCTCGAACTCGACGTCCAGGGCGACCTCGTGGTCCCCGGGTTCGAGGGCAGCCTCGGCCAGGTGTTCCGCAATCTGCTGGCCAACGCGCTGTCGTTCAGCCCGCCCGGCGGCACGATCCGCCTCGGCGCCCGGCGCGTCGACGGCTGGGTCGAGGCGACCGTCGAGGACGAGGGCCCGGGGGTGCCGCCGGACCGGCTGGACGCCATCTTCGAGCGGTTCTACTCGCAGCGCCCCCACGGCGAACGGTTCGGCACGCACTCCGGGCTGGGGCTCAGCATCGCCAAACAGATCGTCGAGGCGCACGGCGGCACGATCCACGCCGAGAACCGGAGCAGCGACCCGAGCAAGCCGGGGGGCGCCCGTTTCGTCGTGCGGCTGCCCGTCAGGCGATGATCAGGACACCGGCAACGCTCGCCTTCGCGCTGGCGCTGGCCGGGCCGGCGCTGGCCGACCAACCCGAGTTCACCCTTCCCGTGGCGTGCTCGCCGGGCGTCGACTGCTTCGTGCAGAACTACGTCGACCAGGACCCCGGGCCGGAGGCCGCCGATTTCACCTGCGGCAGCCTGAGCTACGACGGGCACGACGGCACCGATATCCGGCTCGCCGACCTGACCGCGATGGCGGCGGGCGTCGCCGTGCTCGCCGCGGCCGATGGCACCGTGCTGCGCGTCCGCGACGGCGAAGCGGACGGCGTCTTCATGGCGTCCGGCACGGGGGCGATCGCCGACCGCGAGGCGGGCAACGGCGTGGTCATCGATCACGGCGGCGGCTGGGAGACCCAATACAGCCATCTGCGCCGGGACAGCATTGCCGTTGAGCCGGGCCAGCGGGTCGCGGCGGGCGAGGCGATCGGCCTGGTCGGCCTGTCGGGGCAAACCGAGTTTCCCCACCTCCATTTCACGGTGCGCCGGGACGGCGACATCCTCGACCCGTTCGAGGGGCTGGCGCCGGGGTCCGGCTGCGACGCGACCGGGCCTGGCCTGTGGCAAGGGGCGACGGCCGAGGCGCTGGGCTACCAGGCGGGCGGCCTGCTGAGCGCCGGGTTCGCCACCGGGAAGCCGACGCCCGAGGCGGCGCGCTCCGGCGCCTACGCCAACGCCGCGCCGACCGCGGCGGCCGACGCCCTGGTGTTCTGGGTCGATGTCTTCGGCACCCGCGGCGGCGATCGCGAAACGATCCGGCTGGTCGGCCCGGACGGCCAGGTCGTCGCCGAGGCCGAGTACGTCCACGATCACGACCGCGCCCAATGGTTCCGCTTCGTCGGCTTGCGCCGTCCCGACGCGGGCTGGGCGATCGGCGTCTACCGCGGCCGCTACACCCTGTTGCGGCCGTCGGCCGAGGGCAGCGCCGTCATCGTCGATGTCGAGGAAGCGATCGAGGTCGCGCCGGCTCAGTGAACCGCGACGGGCTCCAGGTCGTGCTGGCGCGCGGCGGCGAACGCGCGCTCGCGCGTGGCGACGACGCCAAGCCCGGTGCCGTCCGCGGCGAAGATCGCCCAACGCTCCGCGTCCTCGATCACGAGCGGGCGAACGTAGGCGAGCAGCGGCGTGCCGAGCGCGAGGAACGCGGCCGGGGCCATGGCGAGCCGTGGCGTCGTGGACTTGAGCATTTTCTTCTCCTTAGGCCCGACGGGCCTTGCGGGCCGTCGACCTGGCGTCGGCGGCCGGTTCGTCGCCGGCGCTGATCGGGATCGAACGCGAGGTCTCGATCGTCGCCGGGCGGGCAAGGTCGATGATCAACAGCCCGTCGGCCAGGCGCGCGCCGACCACCTCGATCCCGTCGGCCAGCAGGAACGCGCGCTGGAACGCGCGCGTGGCGATGCCGCGGTGCAGGAACTGGCGCGGCGCGTCGGCGTCGTCCGCTCGCCGCCCGCGAACCAGCAGCCGATCGCCCTCGACCGTGACCTCGAGTTCGTCCTGGGCGAACCCGGCGACCGCCAGCGTGACGGCCAGCCGATCGCCGCCCATGTCCTCGATGTTGTACGGCGGGTAGCCATCGGCCGCGCCGCGCGCGAGCCGGTCAAGCGCTTCCTCGAGCCGGTCGAAGCCGATCAGATACGGGCTGGCGAAGACGGTCGTATGCGACATCTAACCCTCCTCGATCGAGCAAGGGTGTGGGGCCCACGGCGTGGCGCCCTTAACTATGCACGGAATCCGCCAAATCGGCACTCCGGGCACCGCGCTTATGTTGGGGCGTCGGGCAGCCGGTTCAAGGTCAGGCGGCGGAACACGGGTTCGTGATCGCCCGCCGGGTCGCCATCGGGTACGCTGGCGGCCGAGTGACCCAGAGGGGGATGCCATGCTCCGAATCGCGCTCGCCCTGGCTTTGGTTCTGGTGGCACCGGCGGCCTGGGCCGACGGCATGTGTCCTCGTCAGGCCCAGTATTCCGCGAACGTCGCCGCCGCCAGCGCCGAGGACAATGCCGAGGCTGCCTATACGGCCCTGCCGGAGCCGGACGCCGAGGCCGCGGAAACCGCCGCCGCCGACTGACCGGACACCTGCGCGGGCGCCTGCGGCCCGCGAGCGGTTCGGAGTCCCAGCCGGAGTGGTAGGTTCGGCCCGGACATGACCGGGCCGCCCATCGTCTTCGACCGCCGGATCGTGCGCCTGCGGCGCGAGCGCGCGGCGCCTGACCTTGCCGATCACGCGTTCCTGTTCGAGGAAGCGGCCGAGCGGCTGGCGGACCGCCTGGACGACATCCGGCGCGTCTTCCCCCTGGCGGTCGAACTCGGCAGCCGCCGCGGCAGCCTCGCCGCGGCGCTCACCGGGCGCGGCGGGATCGCGCGCCTGGTCCAGACCGACCTTTCCGCGGCAACGCTCCGGGCCCTCGACGGCGAGCGCCTCGCCGCTGACGAGGAGGCGTTGCCCTTCGCCGCCGGCAGCCTGGACGCGGTGCTGAGCGTGCTGGCTCTGCACGAGGTCAATGACCTGCCCGGCGTGCTTAGCCAGATCCTGAGAGCGCTGAAACCCGATGGCCTGCTGCTGGCCTCGCTTCTCGGCGGCGCGACGCTCAACGAGCTGCGCCTGGCCATGGCCGAGGCGGAGGCCACGACCGTCGGCGGCGTCAGCCCGCGCGTCGCGCCGTTCGCCGACGCCGCCCAGCTCGGTGCCCTGATGCAGCGCGCGGGCTTCGCCCAACCCGTGGTCGACAGCGACCTGGTCGTGGTCGAGTACGCCGACGCCGGGCGCCTGCTCGGCGACCTCAAGGGCATGGGCTTCGGCAACGCCCTGGCGGAGCGGCGCCGGGTGCCGCTTGGCCGCGCCACGCTCGCGGCCGTGTTCGATATCCTGGCCCGCGACTTCGCCGATCCGGCGACCGGGCGGGTGCGCGCGACCTTCGAGATCGTGACCTTGACCGGCTGGGCGCCGGCCCACGGCCAGACCCGGCCCAAGCCGCGTTAGCAGGGTGCTGAAGAATTACATCGGGTGTCATCGCGAGGACGCGTAGCGTCCGTGGCGATCCAGGGCAGTGGCGGAATTCCGCGCGATTCTGGATTGCCGCGTCGCGCTACGCGCTCCTCGCAATGACAGCCTCGGGGTTTTTCCGCAGCCCGCTAACCCAGCAGATCCTGGAGCAGGGCGACGAGCGGCGCGTCCGCCGGCGGCATGGCATAGTCGCGCAGCCGTGCCGGGCGCACCCAGGCGGTCGCGGCATGGTGGCGGGCAACCGGCGTGCCCCGCCACTTGCGACACACGAACAACGGCATGAGCAGGTGGAAGTCGTCGTAGCCGTGGGAGGCGAAGGCGAACGGCGCCAGGCACGATTGGTCGATGACGATGCCAAGCTCCTCGGCCGCCTCGCGGATCACGGCGGCCTCGGGCGTCTCGGCGTCCTCGAGCTTGCCGCCGGGGAATTCCCACAACCCGGCCATTGATTTGCCTTCCGGCCGGCGCGCGATCAACACCCGGTTGTCGGCGTCGATCAGCGCCAGGGCGGCGACCAGGACCAGTGGCCGCTCAGCCACGGCCGGACCAGCGCTCGCGGTTGGTCGAGTAGAACGCGGCGACGGCGTTGCGGCCGCGATGCTCGACCGTGGCGAGCCCGTCGAACTCCAGCCCGACCTTCTCGAGCACCCGGCGCGAGGCCGTGTTGTCGGCCAGGGCGTGGCAGCGGACCTCGTCGGTGCCGCCCGCCGTTAGTCCGAAGGCGAGCAGCCGCCGCGCCGCTTCGGTGGCGAAGCCCCGGCCCCACAGCGGCAGCGCGATCCAGTAGCCGAGCTCGGGCGGGCCGCCGGCAAGCTCGGGCTCCAGGCGGACCGCGCCGATCACGCCGTCATCCTGCCGCCCCGTCACGACGAGCTGCCAGCCCTCCCCGCTCGCCGCCTGGCGGGTGCACTCGGCGATCCAGGCCTCGGCCGCGCCTTCGGGGTAGGGGTGGGGGATCGCCGCCGTTGACAGCGCGATGCGCGGGTCGCCGGCGTACCGGCGTATCGTCGGTGCATCGTCCGGCCTCGGCAGGCGCAGGATCAGGCGTTCGGTGACCAGGGGCGCGAAGCCGGTCACGAGCGGTAGGCGGCGTTGATGTCGATGTAGCCGTGGGTCAGGTCGCAGGTCCATACCGTGGCCGTGCCGCGCCCGAGCCCCAGTTCGACCCCGATCGCGATCTCGCGGCCCTTCATGTGCGCCGTGACCGGGGCCTCGTCGTAGCCCGCGGGCGGGCCGCCGCGCGCCGCGACGACGTGGCCGCCGATGCGCATCGAGATGCGGCGCTGGTCGAGCGCGGCGTCGGCCTTGCCCGCCGCCATCACGATGCGGCCCCAGTTGGCGTCGGCGCCGGCGATCGCCGTCTTGACCAGGGGCGAGTTGGCGATCGCCAGGGCGACGCGCCGCGCCTGGGCGGTGCCGCGCGCGCCGCTGACGGTCACCTCGATCAGCTTCTGCGCGCCCTCGCCGTCGCGCACGACCTGGAGCGCGAGATCGAGGCAGACGGCCTCGAGCGCCGCGCGGAAGGCGGCGAGCCGCCGGTCCGCCGCGCGCGCGATGGACCGGTTGCCCGCCTGGCCCGTGGCGACGGCCAGCAGGGTGTCGCTGGTCGAGGTGTCGCTGTCCACGGTCGTGCGGTTGAACGAGCGCTCGCACGCCCGCACCAGGCACGCCTGCAGCACGTCGGCGGGCAGCCGGGCGTCGGTGGCGACGAACGCGATCAGCGTCGCCATGTCGGGCGCGATCATGCCCGAGCCCTTGGCGATGCCGTTGACGACCACGGGCCGGCCGTCGATCGCCGCGGTCCGGGTCGCGAGCTTGGGGAACGTGTCGGTGGTCACGATCGCCGCTGCCGCCGCGCCCCAGGCATCGGGCCGGGCCGCGGCGGCGAGACCAGGGATCAGCGCCGTGATCCGCTCGACCTCGAGCGGCTGGCCGATGACCCCGGTCGAGGCGACGAACACCCGCGTCGCGGCCGAGCCCAGCGCCGCCGCCGCCGCCCGCGCAGTCGCCTTGACGGCGGCCATGCCGGCCTTGCCGGTGAAGGTGTTGGCGTTGCCCGCGTTGACGACGAAGCCGCGCGCCACCCCGCCCGCCAGCGCCTTGCGGCACCACTGGACCGGGGCGCCCGCCGTGGACGACTTGGTGAACACGCCGGCCACGGTCGCGCCCGGATCGAACGCCACGAGCAGCACGTCGTCGCGGCCCTGGTACCGGATGCCCGAGGCGCCGGTCGCCAGCCGCACCCCCGCCACCGGCGGCAGGCGCGGGTCGGCCGCCGGGGCGAGCGGCGAGCGCGGCGGGGCCACGTCTACTGCGCCACCGGCTCGGCGCGCGGCGAGCCGTCCAGGTTGAAGCGCTCGATCACCGCGTCGGCCCGCAGCCGGGTCAGGTACGCGCCGATGATCTCGGTCGCGAAGTCGCCGCGCAGTTGCTCGCGGACGTCCTCGAACTTCGGCGGCTCGCCGGCGCGGCGCTCGGCCAGGCGGACGACGTGCCAGCCGAACGCCGTCTCGACCGGCGCCGATGTCTGCCCCGGCTCGAGCGCGAACGCCGCCGTCGCGAACTCCGGCACCATGTCGCCGTGGTTGAAGAATCCCAGGTCGCCGCCGTTCTGGGCCGCCGACGGATCTACCGACTTGGACTTCGCGAGCTCGGCGAAATCGGCGCCGGCCGCGAGCTCGGCGGCGACCGCCGCGGCCTCGGCTTCGGTCGCCACCAGGATATGGCTCGCGCGGACCTGCTCCTCGGGCGGGTTGGCGACGAGGAACTCGTCGTAGCGCTGGCGCAACGCCTCCTCGGAGGCGACCCGGTCGACCTCGGCGCGCAGCACGAACTCGCGCGCCAACTGCTCGTGCGCGAGCGCCAGCCGACGCTGGAACTCCGGGTCGTCCTCGACCTTGGCGGCGGCGGCCTGACCGGTCAGCAGCCGGCCGTTGATGGCCTGGTCGAGCAAGGGGTCGTAGAGCAGCTCGAGGGGCAGCTCGCGGTATTCGTCCGGCAGCCCGGCGCGCGCCGCTTCGAGCTCCGAGCGGCGCACCTCGGCGCCGTCGATGCGGACGACCACGGGATCGGTCGCGTCCTGGGCCGCGGCGGCGCCAGCCGGCAGAACGAACAGGGCGGCCGCGAGCAGGCGGGCCGACCCGGCGATGGCGGACATGGCGTGCCCCGCGGCGTTCATGAAACGGAGCAAGGGCTTAGACCAGATTGGTGTTGGCGACAAGCAGCCGTGCGTTGACAGGGGGCGGCGGCCACCCTAACTGTGCCGGGCGCCTGCCCGGTGCGCGCCGCCGGGCGCGCCCGCGCGCTTGACGCGCCATCCCGTGGTCTGCTCGGTCCGGTGAAAATGCTGTCGACGTTCGCCAAGCGGTTGTTCGGATCCGCCAACGACCGGTTCCTGCGCGATCTCGACAAGACCGTCAAGGCGATCGGCGCGCTCGAGCCCGAGCTCGAACGGCTGGACGACGCGGCGATTGCCGGGCGCACCGCGCTGTTCCGCAAGCGGATCGAGGATGGCGAGGCCGTCGACGACCTGCTCGTCGAGGCGTTCGCCACGGTGCGCGAGGCGGCCAAGCGCACGCTCGGCCAGCGCCACTTCGACGTACAGCTCCTGGGCGGCATCGTGCTGCACCAGGGCAGGATCGCCGAGATGAAGACCGGCGAAGGCAAGACGCTGGTCGCCACGCTGGCAATCTACCTCAACGCGCTCGAGGGCAAGGGCAGCCACGTCATCACGGTCAACGACTACCTGGCCCGGCGCGACGCGGCGTGGATGGGCGAGATCTACCGCTTCCTCGGCCTCGCCGTCGGCTGCATCGTCCACGGCCTCGACGACGCCCAGCGCAAGGCGCAGTACGCCTGCGACGTGACCTACGGCACCAACAACGAGTTCGGCTTCGATTACCTGCGCGACAACATGAAGTTCTCGCTGCCGACCATGGTGCAGCGGCCGTTCCACTTCGCCATCGTCGACGAGGTCGACAGCATCCTGATCGACGAGGCGCGCACGCCGCTCATCATCTCGGGGCCGTCGGAGGACTCCTCGTCGCTGTACAAGCGCGTCGACGGCTTGCTCCCCAGGCTCACGGACGAGCACTTCGAAAAGGACGAGAAGACCCGCACGGTCGCCCTGACCGAGGCGGGCACCGAGGCGATCGAGGAGTTCCTGCGCGAGGCGGGGCTGTTGGAGCAGGGCGGGCTCTACGACATCGCCAACGTCGGCCTGGTGCATCACGTCCAGCAGGCGTTGCGCGCCCACAAGCTGTTCGCCCGCGACACCGACTACATCCTCAAGGACGGCAAGGTCGTCATCATCGACGAGTTCACCGGGCGCATGATGGAGGGCCGGCGCTACTCCGAGGGCCTGCACCAGGCGCTCGAGGCCAAGGAAGGGGTGGACGTCCAGACCGAGAACCAGACGCTCGCCTCGATCACCTACCAGAACTACTTCCGGCTTTACCCGAAGCTCGCGGGCATGACCGGCACGGCGGTGACCGAGGCGGCGGAATTCGGCGCCACCTACAACCTCGACGTCATCGAGATCCCGAACAACGTCCTGTGCGTGCGCGCCGACTACGACGACGAGGTCTATCGCACCGCCAAGGAGAAGCACGACGCCGTGATCGCGACGATCGAGGACTGCCATGGCCGCAGCCAGCCGGTGCTGGTCGGCACGGTCAGCATCGAGAAGAGCGAACACCTCGCCGCCCTGCTCAAGAAGAAGAAGATCCCGCACAACGTGCTCAACGCCCGCTACCACGAGCAGGAAGCGCACATCATCGCCCAGGCGGGCCGCGTCGGCGCGGTGACGATCGCGACCAACATGGCGGGGCGCGGCACCGACATCCAGCTCGGCGGCAACGTCGATATGCGCATCGCCGACGAGCTCGGCCCGATCGCGGACGAAGCCGAGCGCGCGCGCCTGGCCGAGCGCATCCGCGCCGAGGCCGCCGAGGCCAAGCGGCGGGTCATCGAGGCCGGCGGGCTCTACGTCGTCGGCACCGAGCGGCACGAAAGCCGGCGCATCGACAACCAGTTGCGCGGCCGCTCGGGGCGACAGGGCGATCCGGGCGCCTCCAAGTTCTTCCTATCGCTGGAAGACGACCTGATGCGCATCTTCGGCTCCGAGCGCCTGGACGGCACGCTGCGCATGCTCGGGCTCCAGGAAGGCGAGGCCATCGTCCACAACTGGGTCAACAAGGCGATCGAGAAGGCCCAGACCAAGGTCGAGGCTCGGCACTTCGAGGCGCGCAAGACGCTGCTCAAGTTCGACAACGTGATGAACGACCAGCGCAAGGTCATCTATGAGCAGCGCCGCGAGATCATGGCCGAGGCCGACGTGAGCGAGACCATCGAGGCCATGCGCGCCGAGGTCCTCGCCGACGCGGTCACCCGCCACATTCCCGAGCGCGCCTACGCGGAACAGTGGGACACCAAGGGGCTGCACGCGGAAGTGCTGCGCGTCCTCGGGCTCGACCTGCCGATCGCGGACTGGGCCAAGGAGGAGGGCATCGCCGACGAGGAGATCCGCGAGCGCGTCACGGCCGCCACCCAGGAACGCATGGCGGAAAAGGAACAGCGCTTCACCCCGGCGATCATGCGGCTGGCCGAGAAGAGCCTGCTGCTCCAGATCCTCGACCACAAGTGGCGCGAACACCTGCTGGCGCTCGACCATCTGCGCCAGGGCATCAACCTGCGCGCCTACGCCCAGAAAGATCCGCTCAACGAATACAAGCGCGAGGCGTTCGAGCAGTTCGACACCATGCTGGTCGCCTTGCGCGAAACCGTGGTCGCCGTGCTGGCCAACCTGGAGATCCGGGCGGACGTGCCGCCGCCCCGGGCGCCCGCGGCGACGAGCGAAGGCCGGGCCGACCCGGCGCTGGCTCGCGGCGGCGACGGCCAGCGACGACCGGCGCCGCCGACCCAGCGCGCCGCCCCCGCGACCTCGGGTTTCGCCAAGGTCGGGCGCAACGAACCCTGCCCGTGCGGTTCGGGCAAGAAGTACAAGCATTGCCACGGCCAGGTGAGCTGAGGGCCCGCCGCGCCGCGCGGGCCGTGACCGTGGCGGAGCGGACATGCCGCTGACCGACCTGTGGAACCTGGAGACGTGGCGCGGCTGGATGGCCGAGGTCACGGCCTGGGTTGGCGCCAACATCGTCGAACTGGCGATCGCCAACGCGGGCCAGCTCGTCGTCGTCGGCCTGGCCTTCGTTCTCGCCCGGTGGAGCGGACCCAGGATCGTCGGCTGGGCCACCCGGCTGGCCGAGAGCCGCGGTCCGGACGGCATCGGCGTGCGTGCCGTGGCGCGTCTGAGGCCCCTGGTCGTGCCGCTGACCTGGCTCGTGCTCCAGGGCATCGCCGCGTTCGTCGCCATCCGTGCCGAGCTGCCCCACGGCCTGCTCACGGGGATCCAGAGCCTGCTCGGCGCCTGGATCGTCATCCGGCTCGCCTCGCGCCTGGTCCACAACGAGGCGCTGTCGCGCACGGTGGCCGCGCTGGCGTGGACGATCGCGGCCCTGAACATCGTCGGCCTGCTCGACGAGGCCATAGCGTTCCTCGACGGCTTGGCGCTGCAACTGGGCGACCTCAGGCTCTCGGTCCTGGTCGTGATCAAGAGCGTCGTCGCGCTGGTCGTCATGCTGTGGGCGGCGTCCGCGCTGACCCGGCTGGTGGAATCCCGGGTCGGGCGCGCACCGGGCATGTCACCCTCGATGCGCGTACTGGTCGTGAAGCTGACGGGCATGGCGGCGTTCATCGTCGCCGTGCTGGTCGCGCTGAGCAGCGTCGGCATCGACCTGACCGCCTTCGCCGTGTTCAGCGGCGCCGTCGGCGTCGGCATCGGCTTCGGCCTGCAGAAGCTGGTGGCGAACCTGCTGAGCGGCGTGATGCTCCTGCTCGACCGTTCGATCAAGCCGGGCGACGTCATCGCCGTGGGGGGAACCTTCGGCTGGGTCACCGAGATCAACAGCCGCTACACCTCGGTCGCCACCCGCGACGGCACCGAACACCTGATCCCGAACGAGGAGCTGATCGTCACCCGGGTCGAGAACTGGTCGTACTCCCACGACAAGGTGCGGCTGAAGATACCGATCGGAATCTCCTACAAATCCGACGTGCGCCAGGCGATGGAGCTCTGCCTCGAGGCGGCCGGCGAGGTCGCGCGGGTGGTCAAGGAACCGAATTCGATGTGCCTGCTTATAGGATTCGGCGACAATTCCGTGGACCTCGAGCTGCGCGTCTGGATCGCCGATCCGCGCAATGGCGTTTCCAACGTGAAAAGCGACATTCTGCTCAAGATATGGGACAAATTTCGCGCCAACGGCATCGAGATTCCGTACCCGCAGAGCGAAGTTCGCCTGGTCGATCTCCCGAAGATCTCCGTGGCCGTCGATCGCTGATGTCGCTCAGGAAGCGCAAGGCCGGAAGTGGGACCGCCGCGGCGTCGCGGCTCGTCGTCGGCTGGCGCGAGTGGGTCGCCATCGACGCGCTGCGCCTGCCCGCGATCAAGGCCAAGCTCGACACCGGCGCGCGCACCTCGGCGCTCCATGCCTTCTACGTCGAACCGATCACCGTCGGCGGCACCCGGCGCATCCGGTTCGGCATCCATCCGTTGCAGCGGCGCCGCGACATCGCGGTCCATTGCGTCGCCGAGGCGATCGACCATCGCCAGGTCACCGATTCCGGCGGGCATCGCGAGCTGCGCTGGGTGATCGAGGCGGCGGTGCGACTGGGCGCGCAGACCTGGCCGATCGAGATTACGCTGACCAACCGGGACGATATGATGTTCCGCATGTTGATCGGCCGTTCGGCCATGGGCGCGCGTCTGCTGGTCGATCCGGCGCGGTCCTACGTGCTCGGCCTGCCGCCGCGCGGGCTCTACGCGGAGCCGGCGGCGAAGAAGAAACGTCGCCCGGGAGAATCTCATGCGCATCGTCGTCCTGGCCCGTAAGCCGAACCTCTACTCGCACAAGCGGCTGGTCGAGGCGGGCCAGGCGCGCGGCCACCAGGTGCGCATCATCAATACGCTGCGCTGCTACATGAACATCACCTCGCTGCGACCCGAGGTCCGCTACCAGGGCGAGACGCTCAAGGGCATCGACGCCGTGATCCCGCGCATCGGCGCCTCGGTCACGTACTACGGCTTGGCGGTGCTGCGCCAGTTCGAGATGATGGGCGTGTACCCCTTGAACGAATCCGTCGGCGTCGGCCGCTCGCGCGACAAGCTGCGCGCCCTGCAACTGCTCGCGCGCGCCGGCGTCGGCCTGCCGGTGACGGGTTTCGCCCACTCCCCCGACGACACCGGCGACCTGGTGCGCATCGCCGGCGGCGCGCCGCTGGTGATCAAGCTGCTCGAGGGCACCCACGGACGCGGCGTGGTGCTGGCCGAGACCGACGGCGCCGCGACCAGCGTGATCGACGCCTTCCGCGGGCTCGACGCGCACTTCCTGGCCCAGGAATTCATCAAGGAGGCGGGCGGCTCGGACATCCGCGCCTTCGTGGTCGGCACCAAGGTCGTCGCCGCCATGAGGCGCCAGGGCAAGGAGGGCGAGTTCCGCTCCAACCTGCACCGCGGCGGCAGCGCCACGGTGATCAAGATCACCCCCGAGGAGCGTTCGACCGCGGTGCGCGCGGCCAAGACTCTCGGCCTCAACGTGGCCGGGGTCGACATGCTGCGCTCGAACCACGGGCCGGTCGTCATGGAGGTCAATTCCTCGCCCGGGCTCGAAGGGATCGAGCGCGCGACCGGCAAGGACGTGGCCGGCATGATCATCGAGTTCATCGAACGCAACGCCAAGCCGCATCGCACGCGGACGCGCGGCACCGGATGATCCGGCCCACGGTGGACGACGCGACGGCGCGCAACGCGCCGTTCGAAATCGCCGGCACCGTCGTGCCTCCGGGCCGGCGCGCCGTCGTCGACGTGCCGATCAGCAACCTGTCCAATCACACGCCCATGACCATGCCCGTGCAGGTGGTCAACGGGCGGCGGGCGGGGCCCTGCCTGTTCGTCTCGGCCGCCCTGCACGGCGACGAGATCAACGGGGTCGAGATCATCCGGCGCCTGCTCAGGGACCCGGATATCGGTTCGATCCACGGTACGGTGGTCGCCATTCCCATCGTCAACGTGTTCGGCTTCGTCGCCGGATCGCGCTATCTGCCCGACCGCCGCGACCTCAACCGTTCGTTTCCTGGATCGGCGAACGGATCGCTCGCCGGGCGTCTCGCCCATGTCTTCATCAACGAGATCCTGGCGCGCTGCAGCCACGGCATCGATCTGCACACGGGGGCGATTCACCGCGACAACCTGCCCCAGGTCCGCGCCAATATCGACGATCCGACGATCCTCGGCATGGCGCGGGCGTTCGGCGCGCCGGTCGTGATCAACGCCGGCGAGCGCGAGGGTTCCCTGCGCCAGGCGGCCGCCCGGCGCAAGATCCCGGTCATCGTCTACGAAGGCGGCGAGGCGCTGCGCTTTCAGGACGACGTGATCCGCATCGGCGTGCGCGGCGTGCGCCGGGTCATGCGCGCGATCGGCATGCTGCGCGCGGCGCCGCGCACGGCGCCCCCGCCCGAGCCCCTGATCGCCCGGTCGAGCACCTGGGTGCGCGCGCCGGGCGGCGGCATCCTGCGCGCCGAGGTGCGGCTCGGCCAGCGCGTCGAGCAAAACGAACGCCTGGGCGTGGTCGCCGATCCGTTCGGCGAGAACGAAGTCGTCGTCGTGGCCAGGACGCGCGGCATCGTCATCGGCCGTCTCAATCTGCCGGTGGTCAACGCCGGCGACGCCCTGTTCCACATCGTCGGCACCGCCGGCACCCAGGCGGCCGCGCTCAGCCTCGAGGCGGTCGATCTCAGCTACGTGGCGTCCGAGAACCGCCAGATGTTCGACTGATCGCGGAGGCTATTCCGTCTTGCCCATCGACCGCCGGAAAATCGCCGAGCTTCGCCAGCGCGAGGACGCGCGCTTCATCCACGAGCGCCCGCGCAGCATGGAGCGGCTGCGGCGGGCGCGACGAACCATGCCCGGCGGCGTGCCGATGTCGTGGATGGTGAGCCTCTACGCCCATCCGCCCTTCTTCGTCGCCGAGGCGAAAGGAACGTACTTCACCGATATCGACGGACACCGCTACCTCGACATGAACCTGGCCGACACCAGCATGGGCTGCGGCTACGGGTCGGAACCGGTGGCCGAGGCGATGAGGTCCCAGTTCCTGCGCGGCAGCCAGTTCCTGCTTCCCACCGAGGAAACCGTCGTCGTTTGCGAGGCGCTGGCGGAACGTTTCGCGATGCCGCGCTGGCAGTTCACCCTTTCCGCCTCGGGCGCGAACCAGGAAGCCATCCGCATCTCGCGCGCGTTCACCGGGCGCGACCGGATTCTCGTGTTCGACGGCAAGTATCACGGCATGCTCGACGAAACCGAGCACGCCCCGAGCGGCGACGGCGGCATCCACGCCGAGGTGAGGGGGCTGGCGCGGAGCGCGGGCAACGCCACGGACATCGTGCCCTACAACGACCTCGCGGCCGTCGCCGCGGTTCTGGAACGCGGGGAAACGGCGTGCGTCCTGGTCGAGGCCGCCGTGACGAACGTCGGCGGGGTCATCATGCCGCTGCCCGGATTCCTGCACGGGCTGCGCGAATTGACCCGGCGCTGCGGCGCCGTTCTCGTCGTCGACGAGGCGCACACCCACGTCTGCGCCTGGGGCGGGCTGAAGCGGGCCTGGAACATCGAATGCGACGTGCTCGTGCTGGGCAAGGCGATCGCCGGCGGCATCCCGGCCGGTGTCTATGGGTTGAGCGATGGCTTGGCGGCGTTCCTCGAGGATTCGCTCGCCAAGGGATCGCGGGGCTATCTGCCCACCTTGGCCGTGGGCGGGACCTTGTTCGGCAACGCGCTCCAGATCGCGGCTATCCGCGCGACGCTCGATCACATCCTGACCGAGACGAACCACGCCAAGGCGGCCGACCTCGGAGCGAAACTGGCGGACGGCATCGAGGCGGGCGCCAGGAAGCGCGGCCTGGGCTGGTCGGCGCATCGGCTCTATTGCCGATCGGGATACCATTTCGCGGACCGGCTGCCGCGCGACAACGCCGAGGCGCGGGCCGCGAGCGATCAGGACCTGCGCGATCTCATGCGGGTCTACATGGCCAACCGCGGCGTCTGGGAGGCCATCTTCAGCGCCAGCCCCGCGGTTTCGCTCGTCGCCGACACGACCGACGTCGATCTCTACCTGTCGGTCTACGAATCATCCCTGGACGAGCTCACCGCGTAGCGCGCGGCCCAGGGCGCGCGCTTCGCCCGGAATCGGACCCTATTCCCAGCCGATGAAGGTCTTGAAGCTGCCGAGGGAATCCTCGAAGTCGTCGAAGGCCAACAACAGGTTCTCGTAGCTCACCCCGCCCGAGAACTCCGCGTCGGCCTCCAGGAACGGATCCAATTCGTTGTCGAGGAACGCGCGGCTCAAGCGGTTGTCGTAGTTCCACTGGTTGACCTGCTCGTAGCTCATGCCCTGGTCGAGATCGAAGCCGACCCGAATGGTCATGCCGGTGCACGTCCCGCCCTCCGCGCAGTCGTAGAGGTAGACGTTGAATCGTTGCCCTGCATGCCCATGCGGATCACCGGATCGCCCTCCTCGGTGATCTCGACCCCGGCCCGATAGCCGCGCTCGACCAGCGCATCGGCTACGGCCTGCGGCGAAAACCCGCTGAAGCACTGGGCGTTCGCGGTCGCGACGCCGGCCGTCAGCAGCAGCGTCGCCAGAACGAGTCCACGCATGTCGGCACCTCCCTCTCCTGGTCCGTACCCCGCGCGGCCCGCCCGGCGCCGGTTCGCAC
>CAZGYG010000048.1:0-11639 GCA_964530335.1 uncultured Rhodospirillaceae bacterium
GCGCGGCGATACGCTGGTCGACCTGTGGCCGGTCGCGCGCGGGCGATGGTAGCGGTCTATCGCTTCGCGGCGGCGTGGAACGCCTCGAACGGGATGAGGACGCAGCCGTGGCGGCTTGGGAACCGGCTGACCGGCGCGAACATGGCGAAGTCGTGCCACGGCGCGGCGGGCGCGGAACCATCGGCGACCAGCGCGCGAACCAGGCGTTCGCCCAGGGCGACCGCAGCGGCCGGGTGGCCGTGGGCCGCCTCGGCCAAGAGCGCCGTGGCCGCCTGGCACAAGGCGCAGCCGCGCACCCGGTAGCCGATGCGCGCCACGGCGCCGTCGGCGAGTTCGAGGTCGATGGTCACGCGGTCGCCGCACAGCGGGTTGTCGACGGTCGCCGTAGACGCGGGCGAGGCGAGGCGGCGGTCCAGGGCGCCGTGCTGCGCCGCCTCCAGGATCGCCGCGTGGTACAGATCCTCGGTCATCGGAAGCGGCTGAGCGCGTCGTCGAGCCCGACAAAGAAGGCGTCGATGTCGGCGTCGTCGTTGTAGACGGCGAGGCTGGCCCGCGCCGTGCCGGCAAGATCGAAGCGATCCATCAGCGGCTGGGCGCAATGGTGGCCGCCGCGCAGCGCGACTCCGTGACCGTCGAGGACCTGGCAGACATCGTGGGGGTGGACGCCGGCCACGGCGAACGAGACGACGGGAAAGCGTGCTTGCAGGCCGGGCGGCCCCAGCACCCGGACGCGCGGCAGCGCCGCGAGCCCGTCGAGCAACCGCCCGGTCAAACGCGCCAGGTGGGCGTGAACCGCCTCGGCGGGCAGGGCGCGCACCCAGCGCGTCGCCGCCGCGAGTCCGACCGCCTGGGCGATCGGCGGCGTGCCGGCCTCGAAGCGGCGCGGCGGGTCGGCGAAGGTCGTCGCCTCGATGGTGACGGTGCGGATCATCTCGCCGCCGCCCAGCAACGGCGGCATGGCCGCCAGCAGATCGCGGCGCGCCCACAGCACGCCGATGCCGTTGGGGCCGAACATCTTGTGCCCGGAGAAGGCGTAGAAATCGATGCCGAGGGTGGCCACGTCGACGGCGCCGTGGGGCGCGGCCTGGGCGCCGTCGAGCAGCACCCGGGCGCCGACGCCGCGCGCCGCCTCGACCACCCGCGCCACGTCGGTCACGGCGCCGGTGACGTTGGAGACGTGGGTGACGGCGATGAGCCTGGTGCGGCGCGTGACGAGCGAGTCGAGCGCCGTCAGGTCGATCCGGCCGTCCTCGGTCACCGGAAGCGCCTTGAGCACGATGCCGCGCCGGTCGCGCAGCATCTGCCACGGCACCAGGTTGCTGTGGTGCTCGAGGTACGAGACGACGACCTCGTCGCCGGGTGCGAGGGTATCGCCGAAGCCCCGCGCGACCAGATTGATGGCGCTGGTGGTGCCGTTGGTGAACACGATCTCGGCCGCGTCGCCTACGCCGACGTAGGCCGCGAGCTCGGCGCGCGCCGCCTCGTAGGCCGCGGTCGCTTCCTCGGCCAGCCGGTGAACCCCGCGCAGCACGTTAGCGCGGTGCGTCGTCTCGTGCTCGACCACCGCGTCGAGCACCGCCTGGGGCATCTGGGCGGTGGCCGCGTTGTCGAGGTAGTGGAGCGGCGCCCGGCGCGCGAGGATCGGGAACTCGCCGCGTACCGCTGCGACGTCGAAGACGGTCACGACGCCGCGCGGCCGGGACGGCGCGCCTCGGCCAGCGCCTCGGGCGTGTCGATGTCGGCGAGCACCGCGTCGTCGTCGCTCGGCACCTCGGCCACCTGGTCCTCGTTCTCGCCGATCAGATGGCGCGCGCCCACGTCGCCGGCGAGGCGCTTGATGGCCGCGAAGAACCGGCGGTCCCACAGCACCGGGTTGCCGCGCTTGCCGCGATGGCTGGGCACGACGATGGCGCGGCCCTCGGACGGGTTGTACGCGGCGATCTGACGGTCGAGCAGCGCGGCCGCGGTGCGCGGCATGTCGCCCAGGCACACGATGGCCGCGTCGACCTCGGTGGGCAGCGCGTCGATGCCGCGCGCGAGCGAGGTCGAGAGCCCGGATGCGTGATCCGGGTTGGCGACGAAGGCGACCGGCCGGCCGGCCAGCGCCTGGCGCACCCGCTCATCCTGGTGGCCGGTGACGACGACCACGGGGCGGGCGGCCGAGCCGAGCACGGCATCGACCACGTGGGCGACCATGGCCTTGCCGTCGATCTCGGCGAGCAGCTTGTTGGCGCCGCCCATGCGCCGGGACTGCCCGGCGGCAAGCACGATCGCCGCGACCCTGGGCGCCGCGACCCAGGGGCGGGCAGCGGGCTTGGCCGGCTCGGCACGGGGCAGCCCGCGCTGCGCGACCTCCATCAGGAGCCCGCCCGCACCCATGGCCATGATGTCCGCGCCGGTCACGGCAAGGTCGGCGACCAGCCGTTCGAGCACCCAGTCGAAGCCGTTGAGCTTGGGCGAGCGCGCGCAGCCCGGCAGACCGAGCACCGGCACCTCGCCGTGGCGTGCGAGCAGCAAAAGGTTGCCGGGATCGACCGGCATGCCCAAGTGGATCACGGCGCCGCCGACCGCCTCGACCGCCGCCGGGATCACGTCGCGCCGGTCGGTGATGGCCGAGGCGCCGTAGACCAGCACCATCGCCGCCCCGGCGACCTCGGCGTCGCGGATCGCCGCCGCCACGGCCACCGCGTCGTGGCCGCAGCGGGCCTCGTGGACCAGGGGGCAACCGAGCGCGGCGAGCCTGGCCCCGACCGCGGCCCGCGTACCGTCGAGCACCTTGTCCTTGGTGCCGGGAAGTCGCGTGAGCACCAGCCCGATGGCTCGAGCGCGGAACGGCGCGAGCGCCACGAGCTGCGCCGGCGCGGCGGCAAGGCAACGGTCGAGCACGGCGCGCGGCACGGCGAACGGGATGATCTTGACCGTCGCCACCATCTGGCCGAGCTCCGCCACGGCGTAGGGCGCGAGCGTCGCGAGCGTCACAGCCTCGTCGACCCGGTTGAGCGCGTCGAGGCCGTGGACATCGATCCGGGCGAGCCCACGCGCGGCGGCGTAGAGGTTGCACCGGCCGGTGAACGCCCGGCCGAGCTCGACGCCCGGCCCGGCGATGGCCTCGGCGATGCGGCGCGCGGCCTCGTCCTCGGGCACGTCGTCGGGATCGAGCCGCGCCACGACGACGCTCGTCTGCCCGGCGGCGGCGATCGCCTCGAGGTCGTCCGCGCCGAGAACGTGGCCTTTCTTGAGCGTGCGGCCGCGCGCGCGCACCGCGTGGGCGACGATGGCGCCCAAAGCGTCGGCGAGCGCGACCGCGCCGAACCTCATGCCGCCTCGCGCGCGGCCTTCGGCCCGCGCCGGGCCTGGACGATCTGGGCCAGGATCGAAAGCGCGATCTCGGCGGGCGACAGCGCCCCGATGTCGAGCCCGACCGGGCCGTGGATGCGCGCCAGCGCGGCCGAATCGAAGCCGTGGGCGGCGAGGCGCGCGAGCCGGCCCGCGTGGGTCTTCCGGCTGCCGAGCGAGCCGATGTAGAACGCGGGCGAGCCGAGTGCGGCGATGAGCGCCGGATCGTCGATCTTGGGATCGTGGGTGAGCGTCACGACCGCGGTGCGCCGGTCGGGCTTGAGCGCCGCGAGCGCGTCGTCGGGCCAGTCCGTCGACACCGCGACGCCCACGAAACGCTCGGCGTCGGCGAAGGCTCGGCGCGGGTCGACGACGGTGACCGCGAAGCCGCTGAGCGCCGCCATGCGCGCCAGCGGCTGCGCGATGTGGACGGCGCCGACAACGATCAGGCGGAGCGGCGGGTTGAACACGTGCAGGAATACTTCCTCGGCGCCGAGCGTGACCGCGCGCGAGGCGTCGTCCGCGAGGGCGGCCTCGGCCGCACGCTGGACGGACGTATCGAGCCCCGGTTCGCCGGGCCGCCATACCCGCTGGTCGCCGGAGCCGAGCCAGGTGATGTGGACGATCGGCTGGCCCGCGCGCCGGGCGGCTTGCAGGCGATCGAGGTCGGCGGTCTTCACGTCAGCCTCTCGACGTAGACGCGCACGCGCCCGCCGCACGCCAGTCCGACGTCCCATGCCTGCTCGTTGGTCACGCCAAACTCGAGCACGCGGGGCCGGCCGTCGGCGATCGCGGCGAGGGCTTCCGTGACCACCGCGCCCTCGATGCAGCCGCCCGAGACCGAGCCGACGAACGCGCCGGACTGGTCGACGGCGAGCTGGCTGCCGACCGGGCGCGGGCTGGAACCCCAGGTGCTGACGACCGTGGCGAGCGCGACGCCCTTGCCGGACCGCCGCCACGCCTGGGCGCGGTCGAGGATGTCGTCGGCCGCCGGGTCGGGGTTCAACTTGCCTTCAGCCATTCGCGGTACTCCTGGGCGCGGGAGGGACTGGGCCGGGCGAGCGCCTGGGCGAGATCCTCGAGGCTGGCCAGGTTGTGCGCCGGCCGGAACTCGTCCACGTGGGGCAACAGCGCCCGGATGCCCCACGATTTGGGTTCGAAGCCATCGTAGCGCAACAGGGGATTGAGCCAGATCAGCCGCCGGCACGACTTGTGCAGCCGCTCCGCCTCGCGCCCGAGGTCACTGGTGGGATCCCGATCCAGGCCGTCGGTGACGAGCAGGACCACGGCGCCCTGGCCGAGCACCCGGCGCGACCAGCGCCGGTTGAACTCGTGCAGCGCCGCACCGATGCGCGTGCCGCCGGACCAATCCTCGACCGCCGTGCCCACCTTGGCCAGCGCGACCTCGATGTCCTTGTGGCGCAAATGCCGAGTCACGTTGGTCAGCCGCGTGCCGAACAGGAAGGTGAACACCCGGTCGCGGTCGCCGGTCAGCGCGTGGGCGAAGTGGACCAGCACCTGGGCGTAGCGGCTCATGGACCCCGAGACGTCGACGATCAGCACCATGGCCGGTGGGCGCGGGCGCACCCGGCGGAAGCGCAGCGAAATGACATCGCCGCCGGCGCGCTGAGTGGCGCGCAGCGTCGCCCGAAGGTCCATGCGCGCGCCGGTGCGGTCGGGCCGGAAGCGGCGGGTCGGCACCTTGGGCAGCGGCAGGCGGAGCCGCGCGACGAGCGCTCGGGCTCGGCGAAGTTCGTCCGCGCTCATGTCCTCGAAGTCCTTGCGGCGCAGGATTTCGCGGTCCGAGAAGGTCATGGCGGCGTCGAGTTCGACGCGCTCCGCGGGCGGGCGTTCGCCTTCGCCGACTCCGGGTACCCGCCCGCCGCCGAACGCCTCGCGCACGCGCCGGGCGAGCTCGGCCGATCCGACCGACGGCGCGCGCACGGTCGGCAGCAGCAGCGACAGCATCCGCTCGAGCATCTGCGGATCGCGCCAGAACACGTGGAACGCCTGGTCGAAGATCTCGCGCTGGTCGCGGCGGCTGACGAACACCGCGTGCAACGTCCAGTAGAAGTCCCGGCGGGTGCCGATGCCGGCCGCCTCGACCGCCCGGATCGCGTCGAGCACGCGGCCCGGCCCGACCGGCAGCCCGGCGGCGCGCAACGCGCGGCCGAAGTGCATGACGTTGTCGGCCAGCCGGCCGGCGGGGATCGGGTCCATCACGCGATGCGCGCCACGGAGAGATCGTGCTTGATACGCTTGAGGATGTTCGCCGCCTCGGAGCCGTGGATGCGCGCGATGTCGTCCTGGTACTTGAGCAGCGCGCCGAGCGTGCCGTCGATCGTTTCGGGATCGAGGGCGACCTTGTCGAGATGGACCAGGGCGGTGGCCCAATCGAGCGTCTCGGCCACGCCCGGCTGCTTGAACAGGTCCATCTTGCGCAGGTCCTGGATGAAGGCCACGACCTCCTGGGCCAGCCGTTCGGGCGCGCCCGGCACCTTGGAACGCACGATGGCCAGCTCGCGTTCCGCCGACGGGTAATCGACCCAGGCGTAGAGGCAGCGGCGCTTGAGCGCGTCGTGAATCTCGCGCGTGCGGTTCGAGGTGATGACGACGATGGGCGGTTCCTTGGCCTTGATCGTGCCGAGCTCGGGCACCGTGACCTGCCAGTCGGACAGTACCTCGAGCAGGTAGGCCTCGAACGGCTCGTCGGCGCGGTCGAGCTCGTCGATGAGCAGCACCGGCGGGCCGGCCATGTCGGGCTCGAGCGCCTGGAGGATCGGCCGGCGGATCAGGAACGTCTCGGCGAAGATGTCGGAGGCGAGGGTCGCGCGGTCGGTGTCTTGCGCGGCCTCGGCGAGCCGGATCTCGATCATCTGGCGCGGGTAGTTCCATTCGTACACGGCGTTGGCGATGTCGAGGCCCTCGTAGCATTGCAGGCGCAAGAGACGCCGGCCGAGCCCGGCGGCCACGACCTTGGCGAGCTCGGTCTTGCCCACCCCGGCCTCGCCTTCGAGGAACAGCGGCTTCCTCATGCGCAACGCCAGGTAGAGGCTGGTCGCAAGCCCGCGGTCCGCCACGTAGCCCTGGCTGGACAGCAGTTCGGCCACGGCGTCGATCGAGGCGGGGAGAGTCATGGTTGCGGTCCGGGTCGGCGGCTGCGGCTAAGCGGCATCATGCCACCCGGCCGGGCCGGGCGTCTTGCGCTGGGTCAAGGGCGCCGCGAAGTAACGGCGGGAAGGGGGCCGTAACCTTCCCGCCGCAGAGTCCATCCGTTCGCTAGCCCGCGGCGGCGACGGCGCGCTTGGCCATGACCGTGACCAGATGGGCGCGGTACTCGGCCGAGGCGTGCAGGTCGCTGTTGAGGCCGCTGGCCGATTGCTTGATGCCGTCGAGGGCGGCGGCCGAGAAGTTCGCGGTCAGCGCCTTCTCCATGTCCTTCTGGCGGAAGGCGCACGGACCCGCGCCGGTCACGGCGACGCGCACGCCGCCCTTGGTCTTGGCGACGAACACGCCGACGATGGCATAGCGCGACGCGGGGTTTTCGAACTTGGCGTAGCCGGACTTCTCCGGGACGGGGAAGCTTACCGAGGTGATCAGTTCACCGTCCTTGACCTTGAGCGCGGTTTCGAACAGGCCCTTGAAGTAGTCGTCGGCCTTGATCTCGCGGGCATCGGTCTTGATCGTGGCGCCGAGCCCGAGCACCGCCGCCGGGTAATCGGCCGCCGGATCGCTGTTGGCGAGCGAGCCGCCGATGGTGCCCCGGTTGCGCACCTGGGGATCGCCGATGCCCCCGGCCAGCTTGGCCAGCGCCGGGATCGCCT
Source organism: uncultured Rhodospirillaceae bacterium (assembly GCA_964530335.1). GTDB lineage: Bacteria > Pseudomonadota > Alphaproteobacteria > SP197 > SP197 > VGDP01. Next base: position 7,161 of record CAZGYG010000048.1, read on the forward strand.
TGGCGAGGCCGGCGTCCGCCGCGACATCGGCGTGGAGCGTCGTCGCGCCGACGACGACCGTGCCGCCATCGACCTTGACGCCCTTGAGGTCCTTGATCGCGGCCAGGTCGACCAGGTCCGAGGGGTGGTCAAGCCGGAGCTTCATGCTCGGCAGCAGAGTGTGGCCGCCCGCGAGATAGCGGGACTCCTTGCCCTTCTTGAACGCCGCCGCCGCGTCCTTGACAGAGGCCGGCTTGTGGTAGGCGAAGCTGTACATGTTTTCCTCCCTCAGTCCGCGGCCTTGCGCTTGGCGTTCTGGATGGCCTGCCAGACCCGGTGGGGCGAGGCGGGCATGTCGAACTCGGTGACCCCGAGCGGCGCCAGCGCGCTCAAGAGGGCGTTGATGACCGCCGCCGAGGCGCCGATCGTGCCGGCCTCGCCACAGCCCTTCACCCCGAGCGGGTTGTGGGTGCAGGGCACCACGTTGGTCGAGACCTCGAACGACGGCACGTCGTCGGCCTTGGGCATGCAGTAGTCCATGAGCGAGCCGGTCAGGAGCTGGCCGGATTTCTCGTCGTAGACGCAGCTCTCGGTCAGGGCCTGGCCGATGCCGTGGGTCACGCCGCCGTGCACCTGCCCCTCGACGATCATGGGGTTGATCAGGGTACCGAAGTCGTCGACCGCGACGAACCGCAGGATGGCCACCTTGCCCGTCTCGGGGTCGACCTCGAGCTCGCAGATGTGGCAGCCCGAGGGGAAGGTGAAGTTCTTCGGATCGTAGAACGCGGTTTCGTCGAGGCCCGGTTCGGTGGTCTCGTGCGGGAAGTTGTGCGGCACGTAGGCCGAGAGCGCGATCTCGCCGATCGACTTCTGCTTGTCGGTGCCGGCGACGCGGAACACGCCGTCCTTGAACTCGATGTCGGATTCGGAAGCCTCGAGCTGGTGGGCGGCGATCTTCTTGCCCTTGGCGATCACCTTGTCGATCGCCTTGACGATCGCCGAGCCGCCGACGGCGATCGAGCGCGAGCCATAGGTGCCCATGCCGAAGGGGACGCGGTCGGTGTCGCCGTGGACGATCTCGACGTTCTCGATCGGCACGCCGAGCTTCGAGGCGACGACCTGGGCGAAGGTCGTCTCGTTCGACTGGCCGTGCGAATGGCTGCCGGTGAACACGGTGACCGAGCCGGTGGGGTGGAAACGTACTTCAGCCGCTTCGTAGAGGCCTGCCCGGGCTCCCAACGAGCCGACCACGGCCGAGGGCGCGATGCCGCACGCCTCGATGTAGTGCGACACGCCGATGCCGCGCATGAGTCCCTGCTTCTTCGAGTCCTCACGGCGCTTGTCGAAGCCCTTCCAGTCGATGACCTTGGCGGCGTCCTCGAGGTTCTTGCCGAACTCGCCACAGTCATATTGCAAAGCGACCGGGGTCTGGTACGGCATCGCCGAAGCCGGGATGACGTTCTTGCGCCGCAGCTCGACCGGATCGACCCCCAACTGCCACGCCGCGCGCTCGACGATGCGTTCGAGCACGTAGCACGCTTCGGGCCGACCGGCTCCGCGCAGCGCATCGACGGGCACCGTGTTGGTGAACAGGGCCTTCACCTCCACGTAGACCGCCGGAGTCGTGTAGACCCCCGCGAGCAGTGTCCCGTGCAGGTAGGTCGGAATGACCGTCGCGAATGTCGACAGGTAAGCGCCCATCGCCGCCTTGGTCGAAACCCGGAGCCCCAGGAACTTGTGATTGCCGTCGAGCGCGAGCTCGGCGTGGGTCACGTGGTCGCGCCCGTGGGTGTCCGAAAGGAACGACTCGGAACGCTCGGCGGTCCACTTGATCGGACGGCCGACTTTCTTAGCCGCCCAGGTCAGCACCGCTTCCTCGGCGTAATGCGGGATCTTCGAGCCGAAGCCGCCACCCACGTCGGGCGACACCACGCGCAGCTTGTGCTCGGGGATGCCGAGCACGAAGGCGCCCATCAACAGCCGGATGACGTGCGGGTTCTGGCTCGAGGTGTAGAGTGTGTAGCGGTCGGTTCCCGCGTCGTACTCGCCTATGCCGGCGCGCGGCTCGATGGCGTTGGGCACCAGCCGGTTGTTGACCAGGTCGAGCTTGATGACGTGGGCGGCCTTGGCGAACGCCGCGTCGGTCGCGGCCTTATCGCCCAGATGCCAGTCGTAGCATAGGTTGCCCGGCGCCTTGTCGTCGTGGACCAGCGGCGCCCCAGGCTTGTCCGCGTCGCCGACGCGCACGACCGACTTGAGCGGCTGGTAGTCGACCTCGACGAGCTCGGCCGCGTCGCGCGCCTGGTTGCGCGTCTCGGCGATGACGACGGCGATGTGATCGCCGACGTGGCGCGCCTTGTCGGGAGCGAGCGGGATGTGCGGCGGCTCGTTCATGGGCGAGCCGTCCTTGCTGTGGATCTGCCAGCCGCACGGCAGGCCGTTGACCTTGTCGGCGACCATGTCGGCGCCGGTCAGCACGGCGATGACGCCGGGCGCCTTGAGCGCCTTGTCCTTCTTGATCGACGTGATCTTGGCGTGGGCGTGGGGCGAGCGGACGAACACCGCGTGGGTCTGGCCCGGGCGGTTGATGTCGTCGGTGTAGGTGCCGCGGCCGGTCAGGAACCGGGCGTCTTCCTTGCGCTTGGTGCGCGCACCGATGCCGTTCTCGATCATGGCCTATCTCCCTGCCATCGCCTTGGCGCCGGCGGCGATCGCCTTCACGATGTTGTGGTACCCGGTGCAGCGGCAGATGTTGCCGGTCAGGTGGTGGCGGATCTCGGTCTCGTTCGGCTGGGGGTTCTGCTTCACCAGGTCGAGCGCGCTCATGACCATGCCCGGCGTGCAGAAGCCGCACTGGAGCCCGTGGTTGTCGCGGAACGCTTCCTGCATCGGGTGCAGCGTGCCGTCCTTGGCCAGGCCCTCGATGGTCGTGACGCTGCCGCCTTCGGCCTGGGCGGCCAGTATCGTGCACGACTTGACGGCGCGGCCGTCGACGTGGATGACGCACGCGCCGCATTGGCTGGTGTCGCAGCCGACGTGGGTGCCGGTCAGGCCGAGATGATCGCGCAGATAGTGAACGAGCAGGGTCCGTTCCTCGACCGAGGCGGAAACGGCCTTGCCGTTCACCGTCATCGAGACGGTGATGGCCATCGAAATCCTCCCGTTGGGCACGCGTTACGCCGGACCGTCCTCCTCGGCGCCCGCGGTTGACCCCGCGCGGCGCCGAGCCGTCGTCGCCGTACTTATCTCGCCCCGGGCGGGCGCGGTCAAGGCCCGATGGGCTAGAACCGCGCCAGCACCAGCAGCAGCGCGACCACGAACACGACGATGCCCGCCACCCAGAGCCAGGGCGCGAGCCCCGGCGCACGCGCGGCGACCGGGGCGGTCTCGGGTGTCGGAGCGGGCAGGGGCGCGGCTTCGGCTGCGGGGGTCGTCGCCGCGACCGCCTCGGCGAAGCGGGTGAAGAAGTCGCCGGCGATCTTGCGCGCCGTGCCTTCGACGAGCCGCGAGCCGATCTGCGCGAGCTTGCCGCCGACGTCGCCGGTGGCGGCGTAGCGCAGGATCGTCGCCGCGCCGTCGGGGGCGAGCGTCACCCGCGCCCCGCCCTTGGCGAAGCCCGCCACGCCGCCCTGGCCTTCGCCGCTGATGGTGTAGCCGTTGGGCGGGTCGAGATCGCTTAGAGTCACATTGCCCGTGAACGACGCCTTGACCGGACCGATCCTGGCGACGACGCGGGCCGTGAAATGGGTGTCGTCGTCCTTGACCATGGACTCGCAGCCCGGGATGACCCTGGCCAGCACCTCGGGGTCGTTGAGCGCGGCCCATACAGCGACGCGCGGCGCGAGAATGCGGACTTCGCCATTCAGGTCCATCGCCGTCCTCCGAGCCAACGGTAGCGGCCAACGATCCCGCTCGCAATCGGGCGCGGTTGCGGCCGGGCGCGCGCCCACGTAGGTTCGCGGCGACGCCGCCGCGAGCGACCATGGCACAGAGCGACACCGACATCGACACCTGCGCCGAGATCATGATCGCCGACCCGGTCACCGTGCCGGCCACGGCGACGGTCGAACAGGCGCTCGAACTCTTGCTGCGCGAACGTTTCCACAGCGTTCCCGTGATCGACGACGGGCGCCGGTTCAAGGGCCTGTTCGGCATCGACAACGTATGCCGGCTGCTGCTGCCGCGCGTGGTGACCATGGAGGGCGGGCTCGGCGACGTATCGTTCGCCAGCGAGAACCTTGACGACATGAGGCAGCGGTTCGACGCGATCAGGGGCAAGCCCGTCGTCGAGTTGGCCGAGGCCAAGGTCAGCACTGTCCAGCCGTCGACGCCGCTCCTGCGTGGCCTGCAGCTCCTCCACCGGGAGCGCACGCTGGTGCCCGTGGTCGACCCGGCAACGGGTCGGCTCGAAGGGGTGCTCGCCTTTTACGGGTTGCTCGCCCGGCTGAGCCGGGCCTAGCCGGCGATGGACGGCGGCGAAGCAGGAACCTGGGTGCCCCA
>CAZGYG010000048.1:11739-16827 GCA_964530335.1 uncultured Rhodospirillaceae bacterium
TGAGCCGGGCCTAGCCGGCGATGGACGGCGGCGAAGCAGGAACCTGGGTGCCCCAGGTCATCTTCGGCTGGGACGCCATGTGGGTGGCTACCGCGCTGCTGGTCCTGACCTACGCGGTCATCATCAGCGAGCGTGTCAACCGCGCCATCGTCGCCCTGATCGGCGCCGGGCTGATGATCCAGGCCGGCGTGCTCGACCAGGCCGAGGCCGTGCGCGGCATCGACTTCAACACCATCGCCCTCTTGACCGGCATGATGGTCATCGTCGCCATCACCCGCAAATGCGGCGTCTTCCAGTACCTCGCCATCTGGTCGGCGCAGATCGTCAAGGCCGAACCGCGCGGCGTGCTGGTCATGCTGTCGGTCGTCACGGCGGTGGTCTCGGCGCTGCTCGACAACGTGACGACGGTGCTGCTGATCGTGCCGGTCACGCTGCTCATCTGCGAAGAGCTCAAGGTCAGGCCCTACCCGATGCTGTTCGCCGAAATCTTCGCCGCCAACATCGGCGGCACGGCGACCCTGGTCGGCGATCCGCCCAACATCATCATCGGCTCGGCGGCAGGGCTCACGTTCAACGACTTCGTCGTCAACCTGACGCCGATCGTTGTTCCGGTGCTCGCCGTCACCACCGCCCTGATCTACCTGATCTGGCGGCGCGAGCTCGTCGCGACCGATGAAGCCCGCCGGCGGGTCATGGCCTTCAAGCCCGCGGAGGCCATCACCGACCACCGTCTGCTCAAGCAATCGCTGGCCGTGATCGCCGCCGTGATCGTCGCGTTCGTCCTGGCGCGCCCGCTGCACATGGAACCGGGCTCGATCGCCATGCTGGGCGCCGCGCTGCTGCTCCTGCTCGACAACTACTGGCGCGGCGCCGAGGACCAGTCGCGCACCACGCACGCGACCTTCGGCGAGGTCGAGTGGATCGTGATTTTCTTCTTCATCGGTCTGTTCATCGTCGTCCATGGCGTCGACGAGGCCGGCGTGCTCGCGCTGCTGGCCGAATGGCTGCTCGACTTCACGGGCGGCAGCTTCGCGGGCACGGCCTTCGTGGTGTTGTGGGTCTCGGCCATCCTGTCGGCGATCGTCGACAACATCCCGTTCGTCGCCACGATGATACCGATCATCAAGTCGATGGCGCCGGCGTTCGGCGGCGCGGACGCGATCGAGCCCCTGTGGTGGTCGCTGTCGCTGGGCGCCTGCCTGGGCGGCAACGGCACGCTGATCGGGGCCAGCGCGAACCTGACCGTGGCCGGACTTTCCGAGCGCGCCGGGCACCCGATCCGCTTCATCGGCTATACGCTCGTGGCGTTCCCCCTGATGCTCATGAGCATCGCGATGTCGAGCGTTTACATTTGGCTGCGCTACCTGATGTGACACGAGGCTGGGCCGTGACGCGACGCTGGATGTGGTTGGCGCTGGCCGTGCTGGCGCTCGGCGCGTCGTTGCTCGCCGCCCAGGAGGGCGGCACCGTCGGCTTCGCGCGCGACCGGCTGGCCGTGCGCACGGCGGCGGGCGCGGAGCACGCCTTCGAGGTCGAGCTGGCGACGTCGGCGGAACAGCGCGCGCTGGGACTGATGAATCGCGATGCTCTGGCGCCCGACGCCGGCATGTTGTTCGTGTTCGAAACCGTGCGCGAGGTGTCGTTCTGGATGAAGGACACGCGGATTCCGCTCGATCTCCTGTTCATCGACGCGGCGGGCATGATCGTGCATATCGCGGCCAAGGCGACGCCCTATTCCACGGCGCCGATCCCGTCGCGGGCGCCGGTCAAGGCGGTCCTCGAAATCGCTGGCGGTCGGGCGGCGGAGCTCGGCATCGCGGTCGGCGACCGCGTGCGGCACGCTACGTTCCAAGCCGCCGATTAGGCGTGGGCGCCGCCATCATGGTCTGCCACGTGGCTTCGGCCTCGGCCACGGTGCCACGGCCGTAAAGCTCCATCCAGGCGCGCACTCTCGGCAGGAATTCGGGCTTCGCCTCGCGCTGCCAGCGGGCGAGCGACCAGTCCCCGGCGCGCACCGAGTGCTCGGGCCGGGTGACGCAGGCGCGGGCCGCGATCCGGCGGCCATCGGCGAGCCGGACGTGGACCGGCGTGATCTGGTACTCGCCCTCCTCGAACCAGGCGATGCGCACGTGGTCGGCGGCGGACAACCCGCGCACCAGGCCGCCGTCCACCTGTCCGCCGGGCCGCGCCACGATGACCGGGTAGCTCTCGAGCGCCGACAGGGCCCGGACGTAGCCTTCCAGCACGGCGGGCGCGAAGACCGGCGCCGCGACGGCCCGCCCAAGGACTACCGCGAGCACGTCCTCATCGAGCAGCGATCCGAAGAAGAAGAAGCGCATCCACCGGCCCGCGCGTTCGAGTGCCCGGTTTCTATACGGATCGCGCGGGCCGGAGACAAGTCGGCGCCGGGCGGGCGCAACGGCGGGCGTGACGATGGTCACGCATGGTTAACGGAAGTCGTGTCATAATTTGCCGGCGGTTGCGAGCGGGAATCCTGGGCCATGGCGCAAGGCAAGAGGGCATTCGGGCGGGTGACGTCGGCCGCGACGTCATCGGCGCCGGTGGCGGATGAAGCCGGGCCGTCCGAGGAGGTTTACGCAGAGGTGATCGAGCTCGCCCGCCAGAGCGCGGCCCGGGCGGGGACCGAGCCGGGCCTGTTCCAGCAACTGGTCCACCTGTTCACCCGGTCGCAGTACCGCCAATGGCTGTGGATCATCGGCGCGATCGTCGCGTTCGTGACCTTACAGTTCATGGTTTTCGGCGACGCCATCGTGATGCCCGATCGCCTGGGCCACGATTACGTCGCGGGCAACGCGCCGCGCGAGGCGGCGCACATCGTCGACTTCGCGCTCGACGGCGACGGATTCCACGAGGCGAGCGACCTTATGGCCGAGAACCTCCGCGTCGGCGGCACGCTCATCAACACCACCGACGAGCGCATCTGGCAGATCACGGTGCGGGCGACCGTGCGCGACTGCACCGGCGACCTCGAAGGCGCGGACTGCCCGGTGGCGTGGGACGGCGTGATCACCATAAGCGCCGACGTTCCCCCCGGCGGCCAACTCGAGCTCGACGAGCAGGTTCCGGTGTCCAAGCTGCCGGTGCTCGCCGGCCAGCCATGGACCGAGTACGAGATGCTGGCGGTCTCGACCCGGTAGTGGCCCGGTAGCGGGCGAAGTGGCCCGGCTCCGTTCTGGGTTGTCGCCGGCACCAAGCGATCCTAAAACAGTACCGGCCGGGGCGTAGCGCAGCCTGGTAGCGCATCTGCTTTGGGAGCAGAGGGTCGGAGGTTCAAATCCTCTCGCCCCGACCATGGTTCGAACGGCGAGACGCCGGATTGGGGCGACGTGCGGGCGCTACCGCGCGGTGCCCCTGCCGTATACCAGCGCTCCCACCACGGCGACGAGTGAACTACCACTGACGACTCCAGCAACCCAAGGTTGGCCGATTGAGGCGCAGTAACCAGCCACCACAAGCGCACCGACTGCGAACAAGAAGGCCAACACGCGGCCGAGGATTCTCTCCCAGCCTTCGATCTTCAGGGCCTTTCTTTCGAAGTCCCGCCGGTGGGCCGCCTCCGCTTTCCACTAGTCGAAGATGATCTCGGCACCGCCTTCGACGATCTTGCCGTACTGCTCGAGATCATCGGGGGATGGAAGGGGACCTTTCCAAGCCGAGGTTACCGCGACGAGGGTCGCCGTATGGCGTTGATCCGATGGCGAGGACGGCCCTTGATCGCTACCGGTTGCCATGACGCCGCCCGCCGAGGCGGTCAGTCACCGTGGCCATGTCGGCGCCGATGCGCAACCAATCGCCTCGGAGCGCGTCCCACTCGGAGTCATGCGGGTAGGCAATCCGAGCGGTGGGACCGCAGAGCGTTGCGAGCGATGCGACCGACGACACGATGGTCGGGATCAGCCGTGCTCGCGTTCGCCAGTGCGCGGAAACGTAACCCGTTTCGACCCCCACATTTCGAGTCCGCGCCGACGGAGAGTCTGACGACTCCAGATAAACCGAGTTCGCTCGCTTGTTCATACTGTCACTCTGAACTACAGGAATTAATATAAGCTGCCGGAACAGGACCGTTCAAGCGTTCGGCAACCGTACGGCCCCGGCAGGGCCTCAGCCGCCGGACTTGACCTCCTCGTACATCTGGATCAGGCGGTCGCGCAGGCCGGGATCGAACTCGCGGGTGGCGTGGGCGCGGCCGAGCACTTCCGCGGGCGAGCCGAGCCCCTTCTCCTCGAGCACCGCGGCATCGACCAGGTCGAACGACTTGCGGTTGGTGTGGCCGTAGCCGTAGGCCTCGATCAGAAACTTGCCGGTCTCGGGCGCGAGCCAGGCGTCGACGTAGTCGTAGGCGTTCTGCTCCTGGCCCGGCGCCTCCTTGAGGCGGACGAAGCCGGTGATCCAGCTATAGACGCCTTCCTTCGGCGACATGTAGGCGACCGGAATGCCCTGCGCCTTGAGGTTCGAGTAGACTGCGGGCCAGGCCACGGCGGCGACCACCTCGCCCGAGGCGAAGGCGGTCTCGAGCTCGGTCGGGTCCGACCAGTAGAAGCGCAACAGCGGGCGCTGCTCCTCGAGCCGGGCCCGGATGCGGGCGAACTCCTCGTCGCTGGCGTGGAACGGATCCTCGATGCCGAGGGTCAGCGAGGCGCCGAGCACCGCAAGGTCCATCTCGGCGTTGTTCGATAGGCGCCCAGCGTAGCGCTCGTCCCACAGGATGTTCCACGACTCCTCCTCGACCTCCACCAGGTCGGTGCGGTAGGCGATCGAGTTGATGCCCCAGTCGGTCGGGATCAGGTACTGCTGGCCGTCGAACACGGAGCCGTCGGTCTGGGCGAGCTCGGGGAACACGTCGGGCCAGTGGGCGAGCCGCGAGGTGTCCCACGGCTGCAGCAGCCCGGCGTCGAAGAACTGGCGCACGTCCCAGGCGTTGGGATGGACGGTGTCGCAACGGTACCCGGCGTTGATCTTCTGGAACGCCTCGTGGACGTCGGCGTACATGGTGACGACCGGCGAGGCGCCGTACTTGCGGATGTATTCCTGGTGCAGCTCGGGCACCTCGTAGCCGGTCCAGTCGAA
>CAZGYG010000048.1:16927-21408 GCA_964530335.1 uncultured Rhodospirillaceae bacterium
CCGGCGCGGTCAGCCGAACGACGCGCCGCGATCCGCCAGGAGTTCGCGCAGCACCGAGCGATGGCAGCGGGCTTCGTCTTCGCAATAGCAGCCGACCGAGATGTCGGCATGGTGCGACAGGGCCGCGAGGAGATCGAGGGCGCGGCGCGGCGTCGGCCGGTTCATCTCGGCGCGGAACGAGCGAACGAAGGCGCCCCACGCCTTTGCGTCGCGCGCCGCCTTGGCCCGGGACATCAGCGCGAGGCTGGGCGCCAGATCGGGATACCAGACGTCGAACCAGTCGTCGGGGGCGAAGCGATCCTTGCGCACGCCGCGCGGCGGCAGCCGCACGGTGCCGATGCGCGTTCCTTCGTGCGGGTGGCGGGGCATGCCGAGGCGGACGATGCGAAGGGTCATGGGGGACCTGGCGGGTCTAGCCGTGGGCGGCGACGATCTCGCGCAGCTTGGCGTTCACCACCTCGGGCCGGTGCCCGAACATCGAGCAATGCCCGAGCCCCTTGAGCAGGTGGAAGGTGCCCTTGGCGGCCTCGGCGACCCTGCGGCCGCGCGCCGGCGGCGTCTGCATGTCCTCGGAGAACCCGATGACGTGGAGCGGGACTTTGCAGCGCGGCAGGCGATCCATCGCGCTGTATTCGACGCACGCCTGCCACTGGGCCGCCAGCATGCGGCCGTCGCGGTCCTTGTAGGCGGCCTCGACCACCGGCTTCACCTTGGCCCAGAGCGCGTCGTCGCCGAGCACTTCCGAGGGGTACATGAGCGTGGCGTAATGGGCGACGGCGAAGTCGGCGGGCAGGGTGCCGCCCGCGCCGAAGTAGCGGATCTCGGCGGTTTCCCATTCCAGCAGGTAGCCGCTCTTGTCGCCCGAGGTGCCCATGGCGATGGCGAGCCGGACGAGGTCGGGGTGCTCGCAGATCATCTCCTGGACGATCAGCGCGCCCATCGAGAGCCCGATCAGGATCACCGGCGGCCGGCACACGGCGCGGATCAACGCGGCGCAGTCGTCGGCAAACGCCGGGATCGGCCACGGGGGATCGACGCGGCAGACCGTCAGCCCCGCCCCGCGCGGGTCGTAGCTGACGTTGCGGAAGTCGGGGAACGCGGCCATCTGCTCGGCCCAGCCCTCGCCCTTCTGGTCGCCACCGGGGATCCAGACGATGTCGGGGCCCTCGCCCTGGGTGACATAGTGGAGCGTGACGTTCGCGGTCTCGAGTGTGCCGTGGCGCATGGGTACCTCTTGCGGGTGGCCGATCATCGTCGCCCGTTGCGGGTCCGGCAAGGCGGCCATTGACCGCGGCCGGGCGCGCCCCGATCATCGAGCGTTCGGAGGTGAAGCGATGGCGCATTCCGGCAACGGGGCGGAGGCCGGCTGGACCCTGCCCGCGCGCTACTACACGGACCCGGCGATCTTCGAGAGGGAGAAGGAGCGCATCTTCCTGCGCTCGTGGCTGTGGGTCGGTCACGAGAGCCAGATCCAGGAGCCGGGCAGCTACCTGACCTTCGACATCTACGACCAGGGCGTTGCGTTGGTGCGCGGCCAAGACGGCACCATCCGCGCCTTCCACAACGTCTGCCAGCACCGGGCGCACCGGCTGTTCGAGGGCGCGGGGCGGATCGCGGTCATCACGTGCCCGTACCATGCGTGGGCCTACGGGCTCGACGGCGCGTTGCGCACGGCGCGCGGGTCGGAACGGGTGCCCGGGTTCGACTTGGCCGCGTTCGGCCTGAAGCCGGTGCGGGCCGAAAGCTTCTTCGGGTTCCTGATGGTGAACTTCGATAACGCGGCGCCCAGCTTCGCGAGCCAGATGCCGACGCTCGCCCTGCAGGTGCGTACGCGCGCGCCGTGGCTCGGCTCGCTGGAGCCACGCGCCGACGACGCCTACCGCGCCGACGAGGAGGTCGGCTGCAACTGGAAGGTCCTGCTCGACAATTGCACCGAGTGCTACCACTGCGCGGTATCGCACCCGGCGTTCGCCGAACTCGTCGATCTCGAGACCTACAGGATCGAGGTCGGCGCGTGGCACACCATGCACACGGGATCGTGCCCGCGCCCGCGCAACGCCGCCTACGATTACGGCGCGGACGCGCCGGTGCGCGACTTCACGTTCTGGCACGTGTGGCCGAACATCACGTTCGGCATCATGCCGGGGTCGGAAGGCTTCTCCGCGTTCAGCATGGATCCGGTCGGGCCGACCCGGTGCCGGACGCGGTCCCAGCACCTGAAGCGCCCGGGGCCGGCGACGGCGGCGGACCGGGCGCGCGACGCCTACGGCAGCACCGTGCTGTGGCCCGAGGACAAGTCGATCGTCGAATCGGTGCAGAGAGGGCTGGCTTCGCGCGGCTACGACCGCGGCCGCTTCGTCGTCAACGCCGACCGCCACGACTTGAGCGAGCACGCCGCCCAATTCTTCCAGGGCCGTATCCGCGCCGCGCTCGACGGATAAGATGGCGACGGGCGCCGGCGTACCGGCGCCCGCCGTAACGCGGTTACTGCGCCTTGAGCTCCAGCGCCGCGACGCCGGCCGCGATGTTGAGGCCCTCGTTGCCCTCGATGCTCAGGGGCTGCAGGGCGATCGACTTGTCCATGCCGCCGATCAGTGCGTTGGCCGCCAGGCCGATGCCGACGCTGGCGCCGGCGGTGGCGCCGACATAGTCGCCGGCCAGCGCACCGGGCGCCACGTCGGTCGACGGCGCGATGACGCCCCAGACCATGACGGCGGAGCTGATGTACCCGATGTCGACACCGAACTTGGAGATGGTGCCGCTATAGGATTCGGAGCCGCCGGCGCCCGGGGAATAGACGCACGTCATGTCGCGGGACGAGCCAAAGATGAAGCCCATGCCGCCTTCGACGTTGCAGGTCAGGAAGCCGGCCTTGACGCCAGCTTCCTCGGCGTGGGCGAGGCCAGCGGTCAGGGCGATGCCGACGGCCGCGGCGAGGGAAACCGTGAAACGCGCGCGCATGGTGAAAACTCCGGTTCGTGATGGCGATGCCAACAGGCGTACGACAACTCGGCCGTACAATCAAGGGACGGCGGCCCGAAGGGGGCTCGCATCCGGACCCGGCGTGGCGCCTCCTGGAGAGAATTTCCGTCGCAGCGAGGGTATGTCTCGGCGGATCGCGCGACAAGGTCCAGCGGGCCTCGCGTCCGGGCGCGGTTCGTGGCAGCATCCCGCCCCGGCGGCGTCGCGAGCGCGTCGCAACGAGGGGGAAGACACCATGAAGGTCGGCGGACAGCGCGTGCGCATACCCAATCCGCACGTCCAGAAGCTTCGCGTGCCGAACGTCACCGAGATCGACATGAAGGCGCTGCGGGCCAACCGGCTCACGCGCCTGCAGGCCATGATGAAGCGCCACCGGATTCCGATCTGCCTGTTCTACAACCCGGGCAACATCCGCTACGCGACGGGCGTCGACGTCATGGGCGTGTGGACGGCGACGACGCTCGCGCGCTACTGCCTGGTCGCCGTCGAAGGCGCGCCGATCCTGTACGAGTACATGAACTCGATGCACGTCGCCCAGAAGGTCGTGCGCGACGTGCGCCCGGCGCTGGGTTGGCAGTACGGCGCCAAGAGCGGCCTCGCCTCGGCCAAGGCGTGGGCGAAGGACCTGAAGGCGGCGATGGCCCAATTGGGCTGCAAGGGCGCCCCGCTCGCGGTCGACAAGCTCGACGGCTACGGCTTCATGGCGTTGCAGGACGCCGGCATCACGATCACCGATCCGAGCCCGGCGACGGTGGACGCGCGCGAGGTCAAGACTCCCGAGGAAGTCCAGCTCATGATCCTCAACGGCGCCATCGCGGACTACGTGATGGCCGAGTTCGAGGCGGCGATCCGGCCCGGCGTGCGCGAATACGAGCTGATGGCCGTCGCCAACAACGCGCTGTTCCGCAGCCACGGCGAGTTCATGTTCACCCGGCTGATCGCGTCGGGCCCCAACACCAACCCGTGGATGTCGGAGGCCCACGACAAGCTCGTGCAGCCCGGCGATCTGGTCGGCTTCGACACCGACGCCAACGGCTACGAGGGCTACGTGTTCGACGTCTCGCGCACCTTCCTGTGCGGCGACGAAGGCACGCCCGGGCAGAAGGAGGCGTACCGCATCGCCTACGACTGCGTGAACGGCATGCGCGAGCTGATGAAGCCGGGCATGAGCTTCGCCCAATTCGCCCACGCCGCGCCCAAGCTGCCCAGGGGCTACGTCAACGGGCGCTACGGCGCGATGGCGCACCAGGCGGGGCTCGAGGACGAAGGGCCGGGGATTCGGTACCCGGGCGACCGGCGCAAGGGGTCGGAGGTGAAAATCCCCGACCGCATGATCCAGGAGAACATGATCTTCTGCCTGGAGTGCTACGCCGGCAAGGACGGCGCGCTCTACGGCGTCAAGCTCGAGGACCAGGTGCTGGTGACCAGGACCGGGGCGGTATCGCTCAACACCTACCCGTTCGAGAAGAAGCTGCTTTAGCGGGCTGCGGAAAAACCCC
>CAZGYG010000049.1:0-21336 GCA_964530335.1 uncultured Rhodospirillaceae bacterium
TCGGCGCCGGCGTCGTCGCCGCCATCCTCGAATAGCCGGCAAGGTCGAAAGAACGGACGGCGGCGGGAAGGTTTGAAACATGGCGGGCCGGAACATTCGCATCCGTTTGAAGGCGTTCGATCACCGCCTGCTTGACCAGTCGACCGGCGAGATCGTGTCGACCGCCAAGCGCACCGGGGCCGAGGTGCGCGGGCCGATCCCGCTGCCCACCCGCATCGAGCGGTTCACGGTTCTGCGCGGCCCGCACGTCGACAAGAAGTCGCGCGAGCAGTTCGAGATCCGCACCCACAAGCGGCTGATCGACATCATCGACCCGACGCCCCAGACCGTGGACGCGCTGATGAAGCTCGATCTCGCGGCCGGCGTCGACGTCGAGATCAAGCTCTGAGGATCGCGCCATGCGAACCGGACTGCTCGCACGCAAGGTCGGCATGACCCGCCTCTTTACCGAAGGCGGGGTGCACGTGCCGGTTACGGTGCTCCAGGTCGAGAACTGCCAGGTCGTCGCGCAGCGCACCCAGGAACGCGACGGCTACACCGCCGTGCAGCTCGGCGTCGGCGCGGCCAAGGTCAAGAACGTGGGCAAGGCCGAGCGCGGGCACTACGCCAAGGCCAAGGTCGAGCCCAAGCGGCGGCTCGCGGAGTTCCGCGTCGCCGCCGACGCCCTGCTTGACGTCGGCGCGACCTTGTCGGTCACGCACTTCGTCAAGGGCCAGTACGTCGACGTGGTCGGCACCTCGCGCGGTCACGGCTTCACCGGCGTCATGAAGCGGCACAACTTCTCGGGCCTGCGCGCCAGCCACGGCGTGTCGCTCTCGCACCGCAGCCACGGCTCGACCGGCAACCGGCAGGACCCCGGCAAGGTGTTCAAGAACAAGAAGATGGCTGGGCACGACGGCGACACGCGCGTTTCGGTGCAGAACCTGCGGGTCGAGGGCCATGACACGGCGCGCGGCCTGCTGCTGGTGCGCGGGGCGGTGCCCGGCGCGCCGGGCGGCTACGTGCTGATCAAGGACGCGGTCAAGCGCGCGCGGGCCGCCGACGCGCCCTATCCGGCGGCGCTGGCCGGCGCGGAGGCATCGTCGTCATGAAGGTCGACGTGCTCTCCATCGACAACGAGAAGGCCGGGACGATCGACCTCGCCGACGAGATTTTCGGCGCGGAGGTGCGGGGCGACCTCGTGCAGCGGACCATCGTCTGGCAGCTCGCGAAGCGTCGGTCCGGCACGCGCAAGACCAAGACGCTCGGCGAAATCAGCTACTCGACGCGCAAGATCTACCGCCAGAAGGGCACGGGGCACGCCCGCCACGGCCACCGCAAGGCCAACCAGTTCCGCAAGGGGTACAAGGCCCACGGCCCGGTGGTGCGCGATCACGCCGTCGACCTGCCCAAGAAGGTGCGCAAGGCGGCGCTGCGCTCGGCGTTGTCGGCCAAGGCCGCCGACGGTCGGTTGGTGGTGCTGGACGCCGCGCGTTTGCCCGAGCCCAAGACGCAATCGCTGCGCCGACGGGTCGATGTGCTGGGCTGGCAGGGCGCGCTCGTGATCGACGGCGCCGCGCTCGATACGAATTTCTGCCGTGCCGCGCGCAACCTGCCGGACGTCAACGTGCTACCCGCGCGCGGCGCCAACGTCTACGACATCGTGCGCTGCGCCATGCTGGTGCTGACCCGCGACGCGGTGACCGAGCTCGAGGCCCGCCTGAAATGAACCGGATCGAAGCCTACGACATCGTGCGACGACCCGTGATCACCGAGAAATCGTCGCGGTCGTCCGAGCACGCGCAGGTCGTGTTCCGGGTTCCCTTGACCGCGACCAAGCCGCAGATCCGCAAGGCGGTCGAGCTCGTGTTCGGGGTCAAGGTCAAGGCGGTCAACACGATCCGCACCGAAGGCAAGACCAAGAAGTTTCGCGGCCGGATGGGCAAGCGCGGCGACGTCAAGAAGGCCATCGTGACCCTCGCCGAGGGCCACGCGATCGACGTCACCACGGGGGTCTAGGTCATGGCGCTCAAGACCTACAATCCGACGACGCCGAGCCTGCGCGGCACCACCCTCATCGACCGTTCGGAGCTGCACAAGGGGCGCCCGATCAAGGCCCTGGTCCATGGCCTGACCAAGTCGGGCGGGCGCAACAACAACGGGCGCATCACCTCGTTCCAGCGCGGCGGCGGCCACAAGCGGCTGTACCGCGTCGTCGACTTCAAGCGGCGCAAGCGCGACGTGCCGGGCCGGGTCGAGCGCATCGAGTACGATCCGAATCGCACCGCCTTCATCGCGCTGATCGCGTACCAGGACGGCGAGCAGGCCTACATCCTGGCGCCCCAGCGCCTCGCGGTCGGCGATACGGTCGTCGCCGGCGACCGGACGGACATCAAGCCGGGCAACGCGATGCCGCTGCGCAACATGCCGGTCGGCACGATCGTCCACAACGTGGAGATGACGGCGGGCAAGGGGGGCCAGCTCGCGCGGGCGGCCGGGACCTACGTCCAGCTCGTCGGCAAGGACGCGGGCATGGCGATCCTGCGCCTGGGCTCGGGCGAGCAGCGCCTGGTGCGCAGCGAGTGCCTGGCGACCGTCGGCTCCGTGTCGAACCCCGACAACCAGAACGTCCAGATCGGCAAGGCCGGGCGCAGCCGCTGGCGCGGCAAGCGGTCGCACGTGCGCGGCGTCGCCATGAACCCGATCGACCATCCGCACGGCGGCGGCGAGGGCCGCACCTCGGGCGGGCGGCACCCGGTCACCCCATGGGGCAAGGGCACCAAGGGCACCAAGACACGGCGCAACAAGCGAACGGCCGGCCTGATCGTGGTCAGCCGTCACCGCCGCAAAGGCTGATCCGGCGGGGTCGAGAGGAGGCATCGTGGCACGCTCCACCTGGAAGGGACCGTTCGTGGACGGCTTTCTGCTGAAGAAGGCGGAGGTCGCGCGCACGAACCAGCGCAAGGACGTCATCAAGACCTGGTCGCGCCGCTCGACCATCCTGCCGCAGTTCGTCGGACTGACCTTCGGGGTCCACAACGGCCACAAGTTCCTGCCCGTACTGGTCACCGAGAACATGGTCGGGCACAAGTTCGGCGAGTTCTCGCCGACCCGGACGTTCCACGGCCACACCGGCGACAAGAAGGCGAAGCGGGTCTAGAGCCATGAGCAAGAAGGCCCAACCCCGCCGTCTCGGCGACCACGAAGCCCGCGCCGTGCTGCACTCCGTGCGCACCAGCCCGCACAAGCTCAACCTGGTGGCCGAATCGATCCGCGGCCTGGCGGTGGCCAAGGCGCTGGCCGATCTCGCGTTCAGCAGGCGGCGCATCGCCAAGGACGTGCGCAAGACCCTGCAATCCGCCGTCGCCAACGCCGAGAACAACCACAACCTCGACGTCGATCGGCTCGTCGTCGCCGAGGCCACGGTCGGGCGCGGTCTGGTCATGCGCCGGTTCCGCGCCCAGGCGCGCGGGCGCGGCCACGCGATCGAGAAGCCGTTCAGCAACCTGACGCTCATCGTGCGCGAGCGAGAGGAGACCGCGTAATGGGCCAGAAGGTCAACCCGATCGGCCTGCGCCTCGGCATCAACCGGACCTGGGATTCGCGCTGGTACGCGAGCAAGGACTACGCCCGGCTGCTGCACGAGGACCTCAAGCTGCGCGCCTTCCTGCTCAAGCGGCTCGCCCAGGCTGGCGTTTCCAGGGTCGTGATCGAACGCCCCGCGAAGCGCGCGCGCATCACCATCCACACCGCCCGGCCCGGGGTCGTGATCGGCAAGCGTGGCGCCGACATCGAGCGACTTAAGGGCGACCTCAACAAGATGACCGGGTCGGAGGTGCACCTGAACATCGTCGAGATCCGCAAGCCGGAGATCGATGCCCAGCTCGTCGCCGCGAACATCGCCCAGCAGCTCGAGCGACGGATCGCGTTCCGCCGGGCGATGAAGCGCGCGGTCCAGTCCGCGATGCGACTGGGCGCCCAGGGCATCCGCATCAATTGCGGCGGGCGCCTGGGCGGCGCCGAGATCGCGCGGGCCGAGTGGTACCGCGAGGGCCGGGTGCCGCTGCACACGCTGCGCGCCGACGTCGATTTCGGCCGCGCCACCGCGGTCACCGCTTACGGCACGTGCGGGGTCAAGGTCTGGGTCTACAAAGGCGACATCCTGGCCCACGACCCGATGGCCCACGACCGTCACAGTCAGGAAGGCCAGGCCCCGCGTTCCTAAAGGGCGATCACGATGCAGCAACCCAAGCGCACGAAATACCGCAAGCAGTTCAAGGGCCGCGTCCACGGCCTGGCCAAGGGCTACACGCGGCTTAACTTCGGCGCCTTCGGCATGAAGGCGACGGGGCCGGCGCGCGTCACGGCGCGCCAGATCGAGGCCGCCCGGCGCACCATCACGCGCCACCTCAAGCGCGCCGGCCGCGTCTGGGTCACGATCTTTCCCGACGTGCCCGTATCCACCAAGCCGGCCGAGGTGCGCATGGGCAAGGGCAAGGGCACGCCCGAATACTGGATGTGCCGCGTCCGCCCGGGGCGGATCATGTTCGAGGTCGACGGCGTGGGCGAGGACTTGGCGCGCGAGGCGTTCCGCCTGGGCGCCGCCAAGCTGCCGATGGCGACGCGCTTCGTCGGCCGCTTGATGTAGGGGAGATGAAGGTGAAGATCGCCGACGTGCGCGCCAAGACGACCGACCAGCTCCAGGAGGAGCTGAGCGGGCTCAAGAAGGAGCAGTTCAACCTGCGCTTTCAGCGCGCGACCGGGCAGCTCGAGAACACGGCGCGCGTCCGCGTGGTGCGCCGCACGATCGCGCGCATCCGGACGATTCTGACCAATCGCGCGAAGCCGACCTGATCCAGGGGCGGCGAGGTAGAGGATAGAAACATGCCGAGGCGACTTTTGCAGGGCCAGGTGGTGAGCAAGGCGGGCGACAAGACCGTGGTCGTCAGCGTCGAACGCCGTGTCATGCACCCGGTCTACAAGAAGATCATCCGCCGTTCCAAGACCTACGCCGCGCACGACGAGGGCAACGGCTGCAAGGTCGGCGACGCGGTGACCATCCGCGAAAGCCGCCCGTATTCGAAGCGCAAGCATTTCGAGGTCGTTCCGGGCGCGTAAGCCCCGGTTGCGCCAGGAGCACGGATCATGATTCAGATGCGCACCAACCTCGACGTCGCCGACAATTCCGGCGCGCGGCGCGTGCAGTGCATCAAAGTGCTGGGCGGCAGCAGGCACGTCTCCGCCGGCGTCGGCGACGTGATCGTGGTCTCGATCAAGGACGCGATCCCGCGCGGCAAGGTGAAGAAGGGCGAGGTGCTGCGCGCCGTCGTCGTGCGCACGTCCAAGGATTTGCGCCGCCCCGACGGCAGCGTGATCCGCTTCGACCGCAACGCGGCGGTGCTCATCACCAAGCAGGGCGAACCGATCGGCACCCGCATCTTCGGCCCGGTCACGCGCGAGCTCAGGGCGAAGAAGTTCATGAAGATCATCAGCCTCGCCCCAGAGGTCCTCTAGATGGCCGAGAAGTTCCGGATCAAGAAGGGCGACCGGGTCATCGTACTGACCGGGCGCGACCGGGGCCGTCAGGGCGACGTGCTGCGCGTCCTGCGCGAGAAGCGCCGCGTGCTCGTGCAGGGCGTCAACATGGTCAAGCGCCACACCCGGCCCTCCGCCCAGGCCGGCAGCGGCGGCATCATCGACAAGGAAGCGCCGATCCACATCTCGAACGTCGCCATCGTCGATCCCGCGCAGGGGCGGGCCACGCGGGTCGGCTTCAAGATGCTCGAGAGCGGCCGCAAGGTGCGCGTGGCGAAGCGCTCCGGCGAAGTGCTCGACAAGTAGGACATTGATCATGACGCCGCGCCTCAAGCAGGTCTACGACACCAAGGTCCGCCAGGAGCTGACCCAGAAGTTCGGCTATCGCAACCCCATGCAGGTGCCGCGGCTGACCAAGATCGTGATCAACATGGGGGTGGGCGAGGCGGTCGGCGACTCCAAGGTCGTGCAGGCCGCCGTCGGCGACCTGCAGGCGATCAGCGGCCAGAAGCCGATCGTCACCAAGGCGAAGAAGTCGGTCGCCAATTTCAAGGTGCGCGAGAACATGCCGATCGGCTGCAAGGTCACGCTGCGCGGCACGCGGATGTACGAGTTCCTCGACCGCCTGGTCACGATCGCGTTGCCGCGCGTGCGCGACTTCCGCGGGCTGTCGCCGCGCAGCTTCGACGGTCGCGGCAACTTCTCGGTCGGGCTCAAGGAGCAGATCGTGTTCCCCGAGATCGAGTTCGACAAGGTCGACATGGTGCGGGGCATGGACATCGCCATCTGCACGACCGCCCGTACCAACGACGAAGGCCGCGCGTTGCTCGCGGGCTTCAATCTGCCGTTCCAATCCTGACCCGAAGACGAGGGACCATGGCCAAGACAAGTGCCATCGAAAAGAACAAGAACCGACGCAAGCTTGTGGAGCGCCTCGCCCCGAAGCGCGCGAGCCTCAAGGCCACCGCCGAGGACATGAAGCTGACGCCCGAGGAGCGCTTCCAGGCCCGGCTCAAGCTCGCCGCGATGCCGCGCAACAGCGCGCGCATCCGGCTGCGCCTGCGCTGCGAGCTCACCGGGCGGCCGCGGGGCAACTACCGCAAGTTCAAGATTTCGCGCATTGCCCTGCGCGAGCTGGCTTCGGCGGGCATGATCCCGGGCATGATCAAGGCGAGCTGGTAGGGGGCGGGAATGGCGATCAACGACCCGATCGGCGACATGCTGACCAGGATCCGCAACGGCCAGATGCGCCGGCGCGCCACCGTCGGCAGCCCGGCGTCCCGGCTGCGCGAAAGCGTGCTCGCGGTGCTGAAACGCGAAGGCTACATCCGCGACTACCACCGCGAAGCGGACAAGGAAGGCCACGCCGTGCTCGTCATCGAGCTCAAGTATCACGAGGGCCGCCCCGTCATCCGCCACGTCCATCGGGTGTCGCGGCCGGGCCGGCGTGTCTACAGCCAGGCGGCGAAGCTGCCGCGCGTCTACGATGGCCTCGGCATCGCCATCGTCTCGACCCCCAAGGGCGTGCTGTCGGACCAAGAGGCCCGGCGCGAGAACGTCGGCGGCGAAGTCCTCTGCAACGTGTTTTAGCGGCGGACGACGAGGAGAAGATCATGTCGCGTGCGGGCAAGTATCCCATTCCGGTACCCGGCGGCGTCCAGGTCGCCGTGGCGGGCCGCGACGTCTCGGTCAAGGGCAAGCTCGGCCAGCTCGCGTTCCGCGCGGCGCCGGATGTCGAGATCGTGTTCGCCGACGGCCGCATCACGGTCACGCCGCGTGACGAAACCAAGCGGGCGCGATCGCTGTGGGGCACGACCCAGCGGCGCTTGCGCAACATGGTGCGCGACGTGCAGGACGGGTATCGGGTCAATCTCGAGATCAACGGCGTCGGCTACCGCGCCCAGACCGATGGCAAGACGCTCACGCTTCAGCTCGGTCACAGCCACGACGTCGTCGTGGCCGTCCCGGCGGGGATCAAGGTGACGTGCGAGAAACCGACCGCGATCAGCCTGGTCGGCCCGGACCGGGTGGAAGTCGGGCAGCTCGCGGCTAACATCCGCGGCTACCGGCCGCCCGAGCCGTACAAGGGCAAGGGCATCAAGTACCAGGACGAATTCATCCAGCGCAAGGAAGGCAAGAAAAAGTAATGGCGACGGCGAACGAACTCTATCGGCGCCGCCAGGCGCGGACGCGGGCCAAGCTGCGGCGCACGGCGGGCGGCAAGCCGCGCCTCAGCGTGTTCCGGTCGGGTCGGCACATGTACGCGCAGATCATCGATGATGGCGCGGGTACGACGCTGGCCGCGGCCTCGACGCTCGACAGGGACCTGCGCGCCGCGCTCAAGAAGGCGGGCGACAAGTCCGCGGCGGCCAAGGTGGGTACGCTTATCGCGGAGCGCGCGAAGGCCAAGGGCGTCACGACCGTGGTGTTCGACCGCGGCGGGTATTTGTTCCACGGGCGGGTCAAGGCGCTCGCCGATGCGGCCCGCGAAGCCGGGCTCGAGTTTTAGGCGGGAGGCGCGAGATGGCGCAGGATCGGGCGGGACGCGACGATCGCGAGGCGGGCGGCAAGCTCGTCAGCATCAATCGCGTCGCGAAGGTTGTGAAGGGCGGTCGGCGGTTCGGCTTCGCCGCGCTCGTGGTACTCGGCGATCAGAACGGTCGCGTCGGCCACGGCGCCGGCAAGGCGCGCGAGGTGCCCGAGGCGATTCGCAAGGCGACCGAGAAGGCGAAGCGCAACATGGTGCGCGTGCCGCTGCGCGAAGGGCGCACGCTGCACCATACGGTGGTCGGCCGCTACGGCGCGAGCTCGGTCGTCCTGCGCGCCGCGCCGCCCGGTACCGGCATCATCGCGGGCGGGCCGATGCGCGCGGTGTTCGAGGAGCTCGGCGTCCAGGATGTGGTGGCCAAGAGCCACGGCACCAGCAACCCGCACAACGTGATCAAGGCGACGTTCCAGGCGCTGAGCGAACTGGTGCCGCCGCGCGCGATCGCCGCGAAACGGGGCAAGAAGGTGAGCGAAATCCTCGGCCGTCCCGACGCCCAGTCCGAGGCTTAAGCCATGCCGAAATCGAAGGGTGCGGCCAAGGCCAAGGAAAAAGCTAAGGCCCAGGTCAAGGTCACGCAGATCCACAGCGCGGGCGGCAGGCCCAGGGATCAACGGGCGACACTGGTCGGGCTCGGGCTCGACAAGATGCACCGCTCGCGCGTGCTCGAGGATACGCCCGCGGTGCGCGGCATGATCGCCAAGGTCAGCCACCTCGTGGTGGTGGAGCCGGCCTGAACCATTGGAGCCGAGGATGAAACTCAACGAGTTGAGCGATCGCCCAGGCGCCCGGCGCCGGGGCAAGCGGGTCGGTCGTGGCATCGGCGCCGGCACCGGCAAGACCTCGACCCGGGGCCAGAAGGGGCAAGGGTCGCGTTCCGGCGTCGCCATCAGAACGTTCGAGGGCGGCCAGATGCCGTTGCACCGCCGCCTGCCCCGGCGCGGCTTCAAGAACCCGGGCCGGGCGAGCTACGCGATCGTCAACCTGGGCCGGCTGCAGACCGCGGTGGACGCCGGCAAGCTTGATCCGAAGGCTCCCGTCGACATCGCCGCCGTCATCGCCGCTGGCATCGTGAACCGCGCGCGCGACGGCCTGCGCGTGCTGGCCCAGGGCGAGCTCAAGGCGGCGCTCACCATCCACGCCGCGGGCGCCTCGGCGCGCGCGATCGCGACGGTCGCCAAGGCCGGCGGCACCCTTGTGGTGCCCAAGCGCGAGGTCGAGGCGGAGAAGGACACCGCCAAGGCGAAGCGGGGCAAGAAGGGCAAGAAGGCCAAGAGAGCCAAGGAAGCCAAGGAAGCCAAGGAAGCCAAGGAAGCCAAGGACGCCAAGGAACCCAAGGACGCCAAGGAACCCAAGGAAGCCAAGGACGCCAAGAAACCCAAGGAACCCAAGGAACCCAAGGAACCCAAGGAACCCAAGGAAGCCAAGAAGGGCGGCGAGGAGTAGGCCGGATGGCCTCCGCCATCGAGCAGTTCGCGTCGAACATCAACCTCCAGGCCTTCGGCAAGGCCACGGAGCTCAAACGGCGCCTGTGGTTCACGCTCGGCGCGCTGATCGTCTACCGGATCGGGACGTTCATCCCCTTGCCGGGCATCGACGCCACGGTCCTGCAGGACATCTTCCAGGCCAACGCCGGTGGCATCCTGGGCATGTTCAACATGTTCGCCGGCGGCGCGCTGGAGCGCATGACGGTCTTCGCGCTCAACATCATGCCCTACATCACGGCCTCGATCATCGTGCAGCTCATGACCACGGTCTCGCCGCACCTCGAGCAGCTCAAGAAAGAGGGCGAGGTCGGGCGCAAGAAGCTCAACCAGTACACCCGCTACGGTACGGTCTTCTTGGCCGGGCTCCAGGCCTACGGCATCGCGGTCGGCCTGGAAGGCCTGACCTCGAGCGCCGGCGCCGCCGTGCTGGCGCCCGGACTTTTCTTCCGCTTCTCCACGGTGATCACGCTGATCGGCGGGACCATGTTCCTGCTCTGGCTCGGCGAGCAGATCACCGCCCGCGGCGTGGGCAACGGCGTTTCGCTCATCATCTTCGCCGGCATCGTGGCCGGCCTGCCGAACGCGGTGGCCGGCCTCTTGGAGCTCGGGCGCACCGGGGCGCTGTCCGCGTTCTTCATCCTGTTCGTCATGGCGATGGTCGCCGTCGTGGTCGGCACCGTCGTGTTCATGGAGCGCGCCCAGCGCCGCATCATCGTGCAGTACCCGAAACGCCAGGTCGGCCAGAAGATGTTCGGCGGGGAAAGCTCGCACCTGCCGCTCAAGCTCAACACCTCGGGTGTCATTCCGCCGATCTTCGCCTCGTCGATCCTGCTCATGCCGGTGACGGTGGCGAGTTTCTCGGCCGGGCAGGGCCCCGAATGGCTGCAGGTCATCACGCGGTTCCTGGGTCACGGCGAGCCGCTTTACATGGCGATCTACGGGGCCACGATCATCTTCTTCTGCTTCTTCTACACGGCGATCGTGTTCAACCCGGAGGACACGGCCGAGAACCTCAGGAAGTACGGCGGCTTCATTCCCGGCATCCGGCCGGGCAAGAAGACGGCCGACTACCTCGATTACGTTCTGACGCGGCTGACCGTGGTCGGCGCGATCTACCTGACCGCGGTGTGCCTGCTGCCCGAATTCCTGATCGTGGGCAACGCGCTGCCGTTCTACTTCGGCGGCACCTCGCTGCTCATCACCGTGACCGTGACGATGGACACGATCGGCCAGATCCACTCGCACTTGATCGCCCACCAGTACGAGGGCCTGATCAAGAAGGCGAAGCTCAAGGGTCGGCGCGGATGATCCTCATCCTGCTCGGCCCCCCGGGCGCCGGCAAAGGCACCCAGGCGCAACGCATCGCCGCGGCCCGCGGCCTGGTCCAGCTCTCGACCGGCGACATGGTGCGCGCGGCCATCGCCGCCGGAGCCGAGCTCGGGCGCAAGGCCAAGACCTATTACGACGCGGGCAAGCTGGTGCCCGACGACCTGATCATCGCCATGTTCGGCGAGCGTTTGTCCCAGCCCGACTGCGCCAAGGGGGTCATCCTGGACGGCTTCCCGAGAACGGTCGCCCAGGCCGAGGCGCTCGACGCCATGCTGACCAAGCGCGGGCTCAAGCTCGACCGAGTGATCGAGATGGCGGTCGACGATGACGCCCTGATCGCCAGGATCGCCGGGCGCTTCACCTGCGCCAAGTGCGGCACTGGTTATCACGATTCGTTCAAGCGGCCCCGCAAGGTGGGCGTCTGCGACGCCTGCGGCGGGACCAAGTTCACGCGGCGGGCCGACGACAACGCCGATACGGTTCGCGCCCGGCTCGTCGTCTACCACCAGGAAACCGCGCCGCTGCTGCCCTACTACCGCGCGCGCTGCGCCTTGCGCACCGTCGACGGCATGGCCGATATCGACCAGGTCGGGCGGGCTATCGCCGAAGCCCTTGATGGCGCAGGACAAAATGATTGACGGGGCCCGTCGGCTGACTATAATCCGCCGTTTGACGCCGGGGCAGCGTCGCAACCAGATTTCCCGATTCGAACACGGGCGCGGGAGGCCATAAGCCGTGGCACGTATCGCTGGCGTCAACATCCCGACCAACAAGCGCGTCGAGGTGGCGTTGACCTATATCCATGGGATCGGCGCCGCCAAGTCCCGCGCGATCCTGGCCAAGGTCGGGCTTTCCCCCGACCGGCGCGTCCACGAGCTGACCGAAGCCGAGGTCATCGCCGTGCGCGAGACCATCGACCGCGAATTCCAGGTCGAGGGCGACCTCCGGCGCGAGGTCGCCATGAACATCAAGCGATTGATGGACATGGGCTGCTACCGCGGTCTGCGGCACCGCCGCGGCCTGCCGGTGCGCGGCCAGCGCACCCACACCAACGCCAGGACGCGCAAGGGCAAGTCGGGCCCCATCGCAGGCAAGAAGAAGGCGACAAAGAAGTAGATGGCACGCGAATCGGCAGCGGCGCGTCCCCGGCGGCGCGAGCGCAAGAACATCACGTCGGGCGTGGCGCACGTCACCGCCTCGTTCAACAACACGACCATCACGATCACCGATGCCCAGGGCAACGCAATCGCATGGTCTTCGGCGGGTTCGTCCGGCTTCAAGGGCTCGCGCAAGTCGACGCCCTACGCCGCGCAGGTCGCGGCCGAAAACGCCGGGCGCAAGGCGCAGGAGCACGGGATGCGGACCCTCGAAGTCGAGGTCAAGGGGCCCGGATCGGGCCGCGAGTCGGCGTTGCGCGCGCTCCAGACCGTGGGTTTCGTCATCACGGCCATTCGCGATGTGACGCCAATACCCCACAACGGTTGCCGCCCGCCCAAGCGACGTCGCGTTTGAGCGCGCCGTAACGGCTCCGGGGCCCTCGCCCCGGCGCCGACCGTCCGCGCCCCGAGATAACGCCGCCGATCGTCCGGCGGCCCGATGACCGAGGACAAACGATCCATGCAGATGCAGAAGAACTGGCAGACCCTGATCAAGCCCAACAAGTTGTCGGTCGAACCGCCACACGGCGCGGATCCGTCGCGCAAGGCGACCATCACCGCCGAGCCGCTCGAACGCGGCTTCGGGCTGACGCTCGGCAACGCCCTCCGCCGGGTGCTGCTGTCGTCGCTTCAGGGCTCGGCGGTCTCGTCGGTGCAGATCGACAACGTGCTGCACGAATTCTCGTCGATCCCCGGCGTCAAGGAGGACGTGACCGACATCGTCCTCAACATCAAGTCCATGGCGCTTCGCATGCACGGAGAAGGCCCCAAGCGCATGACGCTGCGCGCCGAGGGGCCGGGAGCCGTCACCGCCGGGCTGGTCGAGACCGGCCACGACATTCAGGTGCTCGATCGCGAGCACGTCATCTGCACGCTCGATGTCGGCGCCGAGATCGCGATGGAACTCACCGTCGAACAGGGCATGGGTTACGTGCCCGCGGCCCAGAGCCGTGCCGAGGACGCGCCGATCGGCCTGATGCCGATCGACGCCATCTACTCGCCGGTGCTCAAGGTGGCCTACAAGGTCGAGAACACCCGCGTCGGCCGCCGCACCGACTACGACAAGCTGATCATGCAGGTCGAGACCAACGGCGCCGTCACGCCCGAGGACGCCGTCGCGCTCGCCGCCCGCATCCTGCAGGACCAGCTCCAGTTGTTCATCAACTTCGAGGAGCCGAAGACCGAGGTCCGCCTCGCCACGTTGCCCGAGCCCGAGTTCAACGCCAACCTCCTGCGCAAGGTCGACGAGCTCGAGCTCAGCGTGCGCTCGGCCAACTGCCTCAAGAACGACAACATCGTCTACATCGGCGATCTGGTGCAGAAGACCGAGGGCGAAATGCTGCGCACGCCCAACTTCGGGCGCAAGTCGCTCAACGAGATCAAGGACGTGCTGAACAACATGGGCCTGCATCTGGGCATGAAGGTCCCGAACTGGCCGCCCGAGAACATCGAGGAACTGGCCAAGAAGCTGGACGAGCCGTTTTAGGCCCGCGGCACCACGGAGGTCACCATGCGTCACGGCGTCAGCGGGCGGAAGCTCAACCGCACCACCGAACATCGCAAGGCGACGCTCGCCAACCTTGCGGCCGCCCTGATCAAGCACGAACAGATCTCGACGACGCTGCCCAAGGCGAAGGAGCTGCGCCCCTTCGTCGAGAAGCTCGTGACGCTCGGCAAGCAGGGCGGCCTCGCGGCCCGGCGCCGGGCGCACGCGGTGCTCGGCGACGATCTCATGACGCGCAAGCTGTTCGATACCCTGGCCCCGCGCTACCAGGCGCGCGCCGGTGGGTACACGCGCGTGCTCAAGGCCGGCTTTCGCTACGGCGACGCGGCCCCGATGGCGATCATCGAATTCGTCGACCGCGATCCAGAGGCCAAGGGCAAGGACTCCGGGCCAGTCCAGGCCGCCGCCGAATCGGCCGAGGACGCGGCGTGACGGCGATCCCGGCGAAGGTCGCGATCGAGGGCAGCCGACGGGCTGCCCTTTGTCTTTGGGCTGCACGGCGATGACACGGCACGACCCCGGCCCGGGGCTGTTCGAGCCCAACGCGCCCCGGCCGCTGGCCGATCGAATGCGCCCGACGAAGCTCGAAGACATTCTCGGCCAGGATCACCTGGTCGGACCCGGGGGGCCGATCGGGCGCATGGTGGCCAGCGGCCGCCTCGCCTCGATGATCCTGTGGGGCCCGCCGGGGTCCGGCAAGACCACGATCGCGCGCCTGCTCGCGGACCGCACCGATCTGGCGTTCGAGCCGATCTCGGCGGTGATGGCCGGCGTGGCAGAACTGCGGAAGATTTTCGAGCGGGCGCGCGAACGGCGCGCGGCGGGCCAGGGTACGCTCCTGTTCATCGACGAGATTCATCGTTTCAACCGCGCCCAGCAGGACGCGCTGCTGCCCCACGTCGAGGACGGCACGGTCACGCTGGTCGGCGCCACCACCGAGAACCCGTCATTCGAACTGGTGGCGCCACTGTTGTCGCGCTGCCAGGCCCTGGTGCTCGAGCGCCTGGGGTCGGAGTCGCTGGAAACGTTGCTCCAACGCGCCGAGGCGATCGAGGACCGTCCGCTGCCGCTCGAAGCCGACGCGCGCGGCGCATTGCGCGACATGGCCGACGGCGACGGCCGCTTCCTGCTCAATCTGGCCGAGGCCCTGTTCGAATCGCCCGCGCCCGTGCCGCTCGATCGAGCCGCCCTGGTCAAGGTCGTGCAGCGCCGGGCCCCGCTCTACGACAAGGCGCAGGAAGGGCATTACAACCTGGTCAGCGCGCTGCACAAGTCGGTGCGCGGGTCGGACCCGGACGCCGCGCTCTACTGGCTTGCGCGCATGCTCGATGCCGGCGAGGACCCGCTCTACGTCGCCCGCCGCGTCGTGCGCATGGCGGTCGAGGACATCGGGCTGGCCGATCCCCAGGGGCTGACCCAGGCGTTAGGCGCCAAGGAGGCCTACGACTTCCTCGGCTCGCCGGAAGGCGAGCTCGCTTTGGCCCAGGCGGTCGTCTATCTGGCCACCGCGCCCAAGTCGGTCGCGCTCTATCGGGCGTTCGGCCAGGCGCGGGCGGCGGCGCGCGAGCACGGCTCGCTGATGCCGCCCAAGCACATCCTCAACGCGCCGACCCGGCTGATGAAGGAGCTCGGCTACGCCGCCGGTTATCGCTACGACCCGGATACGACCGAAGGGTTCTCGGGCCAGGACTACTTCCCCGAGGCCATGGGGCGCATGGCGTTCTACGACCCCGAGCCGGTCGGCTTCGAGCGCGAGATCGTCAAGCGCCTCGAGTACTGGCGCAAGCTGCGCGCGCGCGGCGAGGACACGTGAAACTCATCCTCGCGGTCGCGCTCGGCGGCGCCGTCGGTTCGGTCGCGCGCCATCTGGTCACGGGCCACGTCACGCGCCTGGTCGACGGCACGTTTCCGTGGGGCACCCTGGCCGTCAACGTCATCGGCGGCTTCGTCATGGGCGCACTCGCCGAGACCATGGCGCTTGTCTGGTCGCCGAGCGCCACGGTCCGGGCCATGGTGCCGAGGACATGACCAAGCTGGAGTCGCTCCCGGTCCTGGCCGACGAGGCCGACATGCGCCTCGACCGCTGGTTCCACCGGCGTTTTCCCGGGTTGCATCACGTCCAGATCCAGAAGCTCCTGCGCAGCGGTCAGATTCGCGTCGATGGCGCGCGGGCCAAGGCTGACCAGCGCCTGGGCGCCGGGCAGCTTGTGCGTGTGCCGCCCCCGGCCCATGCCGCGCGGGAACCGGCGCCGCGCCCGGCCGTGTCGCCGGTCAGGCCGGACAAGGCGGCCGAGTTGCGCCGGCGCGTGCTCTACCGGGATGCCGCGATCGTGGCCATCGACAAGCCCGCCGGTCTGGCGGTCCAGGGCGGAACGTCCAAGACCATGCACCTCGATGCCATGCTCGATGCGCTGCGCTTCGGAGCCTCCGAACGGCCGCGGCTCGTTCACAGGCTCGACCAGGACACCAGCGGAGTCCTGGTGCTGGCCCGCACCGCCCAGGCCGCCCGCGAGCTGGGCCGTGCCTTCAAGTCCCGCGCCGTGGCCAAGCTCTATTGGGCGGTGGTGGTCGGCGTGCCGCGCCCGGCCGAGGGGCGGATCGAGGCGCCGCTCGCGAAGCGCCCGGGTCGCGCCGGCGAGCGCGTGGCCGTGGACCTCGACGAGGGCAAGCCGGCGGTGACCGAGTACCGGGTGCTCGACGCAGCCGCCAAGCGCGCCGCCCTGGTCGAGCTCGAGCCGCTGACCGGGCGCACCCACCAGCTCCGCGCCCACATGGCGGCGCTGGGCACGCCGATCCTGGGCGATGGCAAGTACGGCGGGCGCGCCGCGTTCCTGGCGGGCGACGGGCTGGCCAAGCGGCTGCACCTGCACGCGCGCTCGATCACGCTGCCCGGCGGCCGCACCATCACGGCGCCGTTGCCCGAGCACCTGCGTGAAACCCTGGCTACGCTGGGATTTCAGTTTGAGAAATAACGTTATGATGTTGTAATTACGCGCATTTTTGTCATGATTTCATGCCTAACTAAAATTGAGCGTCGGCCATGAAGCGCGTCTACGCCAAGGTCGCCGTGGTCCCGGACGACGATGGCTTTTCCGTCGTGCTCGATCGCCGGTCGGCGCGCACGCCCAGGGGCGCGGCGCTTGCCGTGCCTGCGTTCGACCTGGCGCGGGCCATCGCGGCCGAATGGGACGCGCAGGTCGCCGACGTCGACTCCCAGACCATGCCAATGACGCGACTCGCCGCCGTGTCGTTGGATGTCGTCGGGGGCAGTCGTTGCGCTGTCGTTGGTCAAGTCGTCGGCTACGGCGCCACGGACCTGGTGTGTTACCGGGCCGAGCGTCCCCCGGCCCTGGTAGAGCGGCAGGGAGCGGCATGGGACCCCCTGGTCGATTGGGCCAGGACGGCGCTGGATGCTCCGCTGCGCGTGACCCAGGGCGTGGTGCCGGTCCCCCAGCCCGACGCGGCGCTCGATGCGCTCCGGCGCGCGGTCGAGGCGTGCGACGACTGGCGGTTGGCGGCGCTGGCCAGCGCGACCGCGACCGCGGGGTCGGTGGTGATCGGGCTCGCGCTCATCAGCGGCCGCATCGACGCCGCGGAGGCCTGGCGCGCAAGCCAGGTCGACGAAGCCTTCGCGATCGAGCAGTGGGGCGAGATCGCCGAGGCCGCCACGCGCCGCGCCGCGCTCGGTGTCCAGATCGCCGAGGCGCGCCGGTTCCTGGACCTGCTGGAGGGCTGAACCATGTTGCTCGTCACCGGCGCCAACGGCTTCGTCATGAGCAACCTGGTCCGGCATTGGTTGACCAGCGATCCGGCGGCGCGGGTGGTCGCGGTCGATGCCTGGCCACCGGACGAGCTGTGGCGCCGTTATCTCGCCCCGGTGGTCGACCGCGTCACGATCGTCGCCGGCGACGTTACCGACCCGGCCTGGTGGAGTGCGTGCCGCGACCTCGACGGCGTCACCCATGTCGCCCACGGCGCCGCGATAACCTCGGGCGTCGGCGAGCGCGAGCGGGAGCAATCGCGCGCCACCGTCGCGGTCAACGTCATGGGCACGGTCAACGCGCTGGAATGGGCGCGGGTTCGGCCGGAACTCGCCCGGTTCCTTCACGTCTCGACCGGCAGCGTCTACGGTGACGACGGTCCCGACGGACCGTTGCCCGAGGACGGGTTCGAGGCTCGCACGCCACGCGCGCTCTATTCCATCACCAAGCGCGCGGGCGAGCTGATCGTGCGGCGCTATGCCCAGATCTTCGGGCTGCCGGTGGTGACCGTGCGGTTGGCCAGCGTCTACGGCCCGATGGACCGGCCAACGCCCTCGCGCCGCATCGTGCTGCTGCCCAACCGGCTGGCGCACCTGGCGCTGGCCGGCGCGGAGGCGCGGGTCAACACGCTCGACGCGGTGGGCGATTACATCCAGGTGGGCGACGTAGCCCAGGCCATGGCGCTGTTGCTGCGCGCGCCGGCGCTCGACCACGACCTGTTCAACATTGCCAGCGGCCAGGCCGCCAGCGTCGGCGAGGTGCTCGGCCACGTCGGGCGCGCGGTGCCGGGGTTCCGCTGGCGCGTCGTCGAGGCGGAAGCGAACGTCGTCGCCGACCCGACGCGCCGCCTGGGCGCCTGGGGCGCCTACGACATCGCCCGGCTCGGCGCGCTGGGCTGGCGGCCGCGCCCGCTTGGCGAGGCAATCGCCGACTACATCGCCTGGCTCAAGAAGTACGAAGGCCCCGCCACCGCCCCGGACCCCGCCGCTCCCGCCAGCGGCGAATAGCGACGCTCAGGCGCCGACGATCGCGGGGGGCGTGAAGGCGCCAACGGCGGGCGCGGCGCCGGTCCACCGTTCGACCTCGATCAGGCAGGTCTGGGCGCTGGGGCCTTGCGCCAGCTTCGAGGTGCCCTTGTCGAGGGTCAGCACGTTGGGGTTGCCGTGGCGGCAGAGCGCGTTGGGCGCTCCGGGTTCGTCCGGGTCGTACCAGGCGCCGGTCGGCAGGCGCACGACGCCCGGTCTCACCGCGTCGCTGACCACGGCGCCGGCCAGGCATTGCCCGCGATCGTTCCACAGCCGCACGATGTCGCCGCTGCGGATGTCGCGTGCCGCGGCATCCGCTGGGTTGATCCAGACCGGCTCGCGCCCGTTGACCTTGGCCGCGCGGCTCACGATCCCGTTGTCGTACTGGGCGTGCAGGCGGTTGGCCGGCTGGCACGACACCAGGTGCAGCGGGAATCGCGCCGCCTTGGGCGAGCCGAGCCACTCGGCGGGCTCGTACCATGCGGGGTGGCCCAGGCAATCGTCGTAGCCGAAGCCCGCGATGGTCTCGGAAGTGATCTCGATGCGGCCCGACGGGGTCTTGAGCGGGTTGCGGTCTGGGTCGGCGCGGAACTCGGACAGCATGACGACGTGGCTCGCGCGATCGGGCAGGCGCAAATGCCCGGCGCGCCAGAAGTCGTCGAAGTCGGGCAGCTCGAACCCGAGCTCGGCCGCCTTCTGCCGGCCCCGGTCGTAGATGTGGCGCAGCCACGCCATCTCGTCGCGCCCCTCGGTGAATCGATCCTCGAAGCCGAGCCGGCGCGCGAGTCCGGTGAAGATCGCGTGGTCGTCGCGCGCCTCGGCCACGGGCGCGACCGCGCGGTGCATGGCGAACAGGTAAGCCTCGCGCGAGGAGCCGCCGAAGTCGTTGCGCTCGAGCGGCGTGGTCGCCGGCAGCACGATGTCGGCGTGACGGGCGAGCGCGTTCCACCAACTGTCGTGGACGATCACGGTCTCGGGCCGGCGCCACGCCTGGATCAGGCGGTTCAAGTCCTGGTGGTGGTGGAACGGGTTGCCCCCGGCCCAGTAGACGAGCCGGATGTCGGGGAAGGTCAGGCGTTGGCCGTCGTAGTCGATGGTCCGCCCGGGTTCGAGCAGCAGGTCGGCTATGCGCGCGACCGGGATGAAGTCCGGTATCGGGTTGCGCCCCTGGTCGAGCGCGGGCCAGCCCATGCGGTTGGTGTGGGCGCCGATGGCATTGGCGGCGCTGTAGCCGAAGCCGACCCCGCCGCCCGGCAATCCGATCTGGCCCAGCATCGCGGCAAGCGCGATGCCCATCCAGAACGGCTGTTCGCCGTGGTCGCCGCGCGTCAGAGACCACGAGAGCGAGATGGTCGTGCGCTCGGCCGCCATGCACCGGGCGAGATGCCGGATCGTCTCGGCCGGGACCTCGGCGATGGCGGCGGCCCAGTCCGCGTCCTTCGGCCGGCCGTCCGAGGCCCCGGTGAGATACGCGAGGAAGCGCTCGAAGCCGACGGTGTAGCGGGCGAGGAACGCCACATCGTGCCGGCCCTCGGCGACCAGGGTATGGGCAAGCCCCAGCATCAGGGCGACGTCGGTGTTGGGGCGGATCGCCAGCCACTCGGCATTGAGGAAATCCGCCGTGTCGTCGCGCGATGGCCCGACGCAGACGAACCGCACGCCGCGCTCGGCGCATAGCCTCATGCCGCGCCGCTGGATGTGGGCGCCGGTGCCGCCCGCGCTGGTCTGGCCGTTGCGCAGGGGAAGCCCGCCGAAGGCGACGACGAGGGCACCGTGCTCGGCGATCGCCTCCCAGCTCGTGTGGCTGACGAGGAGCTCCTGGAACGGCCCCAGCACGTGGGGCACGATGACCTCGCCGGCGGCGTAGCTGTAGGTGTCCTTCGAGGCGGTGTAGCCGCCATGGAGGTTGAGGAAGCGGTGAAGCTGGCTCTGGGCGTGGTGGAACCGCCCGGCGCTGGCCCAGCCGTAGCTGCCGGCGTAGATCGCCCGGTTGCCGTGCGCCGCCTTGACGCGCGCGAGCTCGGCCGCCACCAGATCGAGTGCCCGGTCCCACGGCAGCGCGACGAACGGCTCGACGCCGCGCCCGGCGCGGTTCGAATCACGGCCCCGTTCCAGATAGCCGGCGCGGACCATGGGGGATCGGATGCGCACGGCGTCGTCGAGCGCGCCGGGCATGCCGTCGGCGATCGGCGACGGGTCCGGGTCGTCGGCGAACGGGTGCATGGCGACGACGCGGCCGTTCCGGGTCTCGACGTTGTAGGCGCCCCAGTGGGTGACCGTGGGGGTCGTCTTCGGGGTCGTAGTCGGAACTGTCACCGCGTGGCCTCGCTGGCTCGTGCTCGGCGACCTTAGGCCGGTTTGCGGCTACGTGGAATTGGCACGTGCGCCTCCCGTTCGCGGTTCGACCCGCATTCGCGAAGCCCGCCTTCCCGCAGCATAGCAGCGGCTTTGGCGCTTCGGCGGGCGAAGGAAGGGGCGCTTGCTTCGCGTTGGGGCGGGGGCAACCGCCCCAACGCCTCACCGCGAACGGTCTTTCTTTGGGCCGTTCGGTCTGAGGGCGTGCGAAGCACGCGTCTCGAAGACCGAGCGGGCCACGGCAATCCGCTTGAAAACGGCTCTAAGGCCGGATTCTGCGGCAGGGCGACGAGAGCGTTCTGATAGGCCTCGCAGAAATTGCTGGCGACCTTCTCCGGATCGGACGCAACAGGCGGCTCGCCAAGGATTTCGAGGCGACCAGCAGCGCGATGGAAATGGTCAATACGGCGAGTCCCGCCTTCTTGTGCATCCCGGTGGCCTCCTCGTCGATGAGGATGCTAATCGCGCATCCGATCCGATCGTCTCGAGACTTGGTGCGCTTTCTGAGCCTTCAACCTATAGACTCGAATCGGTGAAGACTTAAATTCGTTCTTCTGTTTGAACAGCAGGTCCGCCTACAACAACCTCGGCGTCGCGCGCCAGATCCCACTCGCCGATCAGTGCGAGGATCGGTGCGGCCAGGTAACCAACGCCCTGCA
>CAZGYG010000050.1:0-14191 GCA_964530335.1 uncultured Rhodospirillaceae bacterium
CGCCGAACAGCATCTCGCGGGTCTTCTCGTCCATGGGGCCTTCGCGGCGCCGGTCCGACAGCACATTGAGCCCGCGCGCGACCGCGGGGCGCGCGCCGATGGCGTCGAGCCAGCGCTTGACGTTGGGAAAGTCCTCCAGCTTTTGGCCCTGGCCCTCGTAGGACCGGCACCACGGGAAGCACGCCATGTCGGCGATCGAGTACTCGCCCGCCAGATACTCGGCCTGGGCCAGCCGGCGGTCCATGACCCCATAAATTCGCCGCGCCTCGTTGGTGTAGCGGTCGATGGCGTAGCCGATCTTCTCCGGTGCGTAGGATCGGAAGTGGTGCGCCTGGCCGAACAGCGGACCGACCGTGCCCATCTGGAACATCAGCCACTGGATCACGCCGTAGCGCCCGGCCGTGTCGGTGGGCATGAAGCGGCCGGTCTTTTCGGCCAGGTACATGAGGATCGCCCCGGATTCGAACATCGAGAGCGGCTTGCCGCCCGGGCCGTCGCGGTCGATCATCGCCGGCATCTTGTTGTTCGGGCTGATGGCGAGGAACTCGGGCTTGAACTGGTCGCCGCGACCGATGTCGACCGGGATCACGGTGTAGGGGAGTCCGGTCTCCTCGAGCATGATGTGGCACTTGTGCCCGTTGGGCGTCGGCCAAGTGTAGAGGTCGATCATGTCCGCTCCTCGGCGGTGGTTGATTGATGGTCGGTCCGGTCGCGGCACGCTCTGGCGAGAAGGATATAGCCGAGGACGCCCGACACCAGGGACCCCGCGAACACGCCGATCCTGGTCGCCGCCGAGTAGCCCAGGCCATCGCCCACGGCCGGCGCGTGTTCGAACGCCAGAGTACCGATGAACAGGCTCATGGTGAAGCCGATGCCGCACAGCGCGGCGCCGCCGAGCAACATGGGCCACGTGACGCCCGCGGGAAGACGGGCAAACCCGGCACGGATCAACAGCCATGCCGTTCCGAACACGCCGATCGGCTTGCCGACGATGAGCCCGAGCGCGATGCCGAGCGAGATCGGCGCGAACTGGTCGCCGAGTCCGATGCCCGCAAAGGCGATTCCCGCGTTGGCGAAGCCGAACAACGGCACGATCATGTAAGCGACCCACGGGTGCAGCACGTGTTCCATGTGGCGGAGCGCGGAGGCGTGGGACGCATCGCGGCTGCGCAACGGGATGGCGAGGCCGAGCGCCACGCCGGCGAGGGTGGCGTGGACGCCCGATTTCAGCACGCAGACCCATACGAAAACGCCAAGCAGAACGTAGGGCGCGGGGCGAGTGACGCCGGCGAGGTTGAGCGCCACCAGCCCCAGGAGTCCGACACCGGCAAACCCCAGCGACCAGAGCGAAAGGTCGGCGGTGTAGAAGATCGCGATGATGACGATGGCCCCGATGTCGTCGAAGATGGCGACGGCGGTGAGGAACACCTTGAGCGCGACGGGGACGCGGCGGCCGAGCAACGAGACGGCAGCCAACGTGAACGCGATGTCGGTGGCCACCGGTATCGCCCAGCCGCGCGCGCCGACGGGGTCGGCAAGGTTGAAGCCACTGTAAACGATCGCGGGAACCGCCATGCCGCCCGTGGCGCACGCCAGGGGTAGCAGAATCTGCTCGCGGTTCGAAAGTTCGCCATCGTAGACCTCGCGCTTGATCTCGAGGCTAACGAGCAGGAAGAACACCGCCATCAGGCCGTCGTTGATCCACAGCAGGAGCGGCTTGGCGATATGGGCCGCACCGACCCTGATCTCGACGGGCAAGCCGAGCAGTGCGTCGTAGAGCGTGGCGAGGCCCGTGTTGGTGCACACTAACGCGAAGACGGCAGCGACGAGCAGCAGCACGCCGGCGGCGGCTTCGAGCTTGAGGAACTCGCGCAGCGGATTCACGGATGAGGACTCACCGGTTGCCGGGACGCATCCGGCTCTTAGCGTGCGTGAACGCGAGCGGCAAGGGCCGCGCCAGGATCAGGCCGAGGACGGCCCCCCGGGTCGGCTCTTGGCCCGCGCCTCGCGCCGGGCGATGTAGACGCCGCACGCGATGACGATGCCGGCGCCGATCAGCACCGAGGCGCCCGGCACATCGTGGAAGAAGATGTAGCCGTAGGTCGTGGCCCAGATGAGGTGGGTGTAGTCGAACGGCGCGATGGTCGCGACCGGGGCGAAGCGGTACGCCTGGGTCAGCAGGAACTGGGCGAACCCGCCGCTGATGCCCGTGACCGCCATGATCGCCACGTCTTGCCACGCCGGATCGACCCAGACGAAGGGCAGCGTCGCGCCGCTGAGGACCAGGAACGTCACCGAGGCGTAGAACACCACGACCGCGCTGGCCTCGCGGCCGCTGAGCGAGCGCACGATGACCGCCGACACCGAATAGAAGAACGCCGAGGCGAGCGCGAACAGCGCGCCCACCTGGAACGTATCGCCGCCCGGGCGGACCACGATCAGGACGCCGACGAAGCCGACGATCACGGCGCCCCAGCGATGCGGTCCCACCGGCTCGCGCAGCACCGGCACCGACAGCGCCGTGATGATGAGCGGCGAAGCGAACGTGATCGCGGAAACGTCGGCAAGCGGCATCTGGGCGATCGCCGTGAAGAAGGTGTAGAACGCGCAGAAGCCGATGATGCCGCGCCCGATCAGCCACGGGTAGCGCGCCGACAGCAGGATGCGCGGGCCGCCGGCGCGCCACACGAACCACAGGATCGGGATCAGCGCGAACCAGGTGCGGATGAACACGAGCTCGAGGATGTCGTAATCCGCCGACAGCCACTTGAACACGACTTCTTGGGTCGAGAAGATCGCCAGGGCGGCGTTCGCGCACAGGATGCCCTTGACGGGCTCGTGCAGACGGGGCGGGTGCGTCACGGGCCGGGCGGCCGGGGCCGCAGCGTGGTCGATCCCCAGACCATGGACGCCGGCGCGCTAGCGGCTGTCGTCGGCGCCGGGCTCGGCCCCAGGGCGATTGAGGCCGGCCGCGGCGGCGATCTCGGCCGCCGCCTCGGGTCCCGGCGTCCCCGGCGCGGTCTGATGAATGGTCACGGTCGGGTACGCGAACTTGATGCCGTTGGCCTCGAACGTCTCCTTGATGCGCCGGAAGGCCTCGCGCCGGATGACGAACTGTTCGCCGGGCTTGGCCATGAACTTGGCG
Organism: uncultured Rhodospirillaceae bacterium; assembly: GCA_964530335.1. Lineage (GTDB taxonomy): Bacteria > Pseudomonadota > Alphaproteobacteria > SP197 > SP197 > VGDP01. The sequence continues at coordinate 3,146 of CAZGYG010000050.1, forward strand.
CGCACCATCAGTGCGAAATCGCCCATCTGGGTGATGCCCTGGGACTTCAGCGGCTCGAGGATGTGCGGGCCGATCTCCGGGTCGGCCTTCATCTCGGCGCCGATGCGCTTCAGGAGCTTCTTCACCTTGTCGATGTCGGTGTCGTAGGTCAGGTTCAACTCCAGCTTCATGATCACCCAGTCGCGGCTGTAGTTCGTGATCGACGCGAGCTCGCCGAACGGAATCGTGTGCAGGTGCCCGCGGTGGTGGCGCAGCTTGATCGAGCGCAGCGACATGCCTTCGACCGTGCCGCGCAGGCTGCCGATCTCGACGTACTCGCCGATGCGGAAGGCGTCGTCGATCAGGAAGAAGATGCCGGACACGATGTCGCGCACCAGGGTCTGGGCGCCGAAGCCGATGGCCAGGCCGACCACCCCGGCGCCGGCCAGCAGCGGCCCGATGTCGATGCCCAGCGACGACAGCACGATCAGCGTCGCCAGCACGACCAGCACGATCAGGATGAAGTTGCGCAAGAGCGGCAGCAGCGTGTGCAAGCGGCTGCCCGGAGCCGAAACCTCGCCCGGCGGGCCGAGCGGCCGGGCGTGGCGGTCGAGGATGAAGCGCAGCCCCTGCCACGCCGCGTAGGCCAGCACCAGCGTCACGCCGATGCGGATCGCCGCCGTGGTCGCCATGCGGCCGAATTCGGAGGTCGTGGCATCCATCACGCCGGAACCGATCGCGCCGAGGACCAAAAGCCCCGCCGCGACCGCGGCGAACCCCGCCGCGCCGATACGCACAGTGCTGCCGAGCCGCAGCCACAGGTTGGGCGCCGCCGTGGCTTCGCGCGCCGGAGCGACGATGCCGAGCGCCGTGGCGATCATGGCGTCGACCGCGGCCCAACCCGCCGCGACCGTGCCGGCCAGCGCGGCCGCGCGCACGCCATCGTCGTGGTTGAGCACCAGGTTGGCGGCCCACACGAGCCACAGGCCGAGGACGCCGAGAACGGCCGCGCGTGTGGCCATGGATCGATCCGGGCGGAGCCGGGTGCCGATCGTGCCCAGCAAGGCGAACGCGGCGGTTCCGGTCAACAGCAGGTAGTCCTTGGCCAGTTCGGCAGGCAGGCCCATGATCTTGAGCAGGTCGTGACCGATCACAGCGAGCGTCGCGGCGGTGGCCAGCGCGGTGCCGAGTCCGCGCACCGAGTCGCCTCCGGCCAGCACGCGGCCCCAACGAGGCGCACGCGCCTCGCCGATCACGGCGTAGGCGAACCATGCGGCGGTGCCGATCAGCAACAGGCTGGTCACGAACTCGCGCAGCGGGTCGTAGCGCTCGAAGAAGGCGAAGGAAACCAGATAGGCGACCACGATGAACGCGACCGCGCGCGCCGCGCGACCGACAAGCGCCGCCACGAACGCGCCGGCGCTTGGCGCCGTGGCGGTCGCGCCGGGGCGCGAGCCGAGCGCCGCGAACGCCCGGCCGGCCAGCCACACGGCACCAAAGCCGACCGCCACCATGACCGCCAGCACGCCAAGGGCGCCCGCGACCGCGGGCCAGCCGCGCTGGTCGGTCATGTTGCGCAGCATCACGCGGCCGGCGTCGCCGACGCCAGGCAACGCGTCGACCATCGCGCCGAGCCGCTCGCCGAACAGGAAGACCACGGTGCGCGCGCGGAGTTGAAGGCTGCCGAACGCCACGGCGACGTCCGGCGCCTCGGCCGGGGTTTCCGCGGTCCGCTCGCGCAGCAGCTCGATCAGCAATGCCCGGGCCTGGGCGTCGGAAAGCGGGGCGACCGCGGCATCCACCCCTTCGGGTCCGATCCCGGCGGCCGGCACCGATGGCGCGGCTTCCTGGGCCCGCGCGCCAGACGTGAACGTCGTCGTCAACGACAGCGCGACGGCGAGCACGACGACGAGCGCGACGACGGGCCGGCGCGGGGCCGGCGGGATCACGGTAGGCGCTTGCGGCGCAAGGCCGCGCGGAAGGTGTCGTTCATGATCCCCTTGGCGGCGGCACGCTGCCACAATGAGAAGTCGCCGGCCGAATTGAGCTCGACCAGCACGGGCCCAGTTGGCGTGATCGCCACATCCCAGCCCTGATAAGGCATGCCGGGAAAGGCCCCGGCGGCGGCACAGGCCATCTTGCAGATCGCGTCCCATTCCGGCAGCCGGAAGCCGAGCATGCGCTGGCCGGTATCCGGGTGGGTCTCGGGCTCGACCTCGTCCGGGCCCGAACCGCCGACGATCCGCGTCAGCGTGCCGGTCGCCACGTCCACGGCGGCCAGCAGGTTGCCGGTGAGGATGAAGTTGTCGGCCATGTTGGCGCCGGTCGTGATCTTGAACACCGCGGCGAACACGTGCGGCCCTTGATCGTCGCGCCAGATACAGAGCCGCACCGTGCACAGCCGATCGCCGCACACCTCGCGCACGGCCGGGTGGGGCCACAGGTGTTCGACGAACAGGTAACCGCCGGGCAGGAAATTGGGCAGGGCGTGGGCCAGGTCGTGCGCCTTGACCGCGCGGTCGCCGGCCAGGATCACCGTGTCGTCCGCGGCCCGATAGCCGCGGATCGAGGCGACGCCGATGGCGTTCGACTTGCCGAGCGGCTTGCCGAAACAGGGATAGGTCATGCCCTCGGCCAAGAACGCCTGCACCGTGTCGGGCGTGCGCAGCGCCGGCACGTCGCCGTGGGTCCGGGTCGGGTGGAACAGGGCGAACAGGCGGGGGACCGGAAAGCCCATGCCCTTCAAGAACGTGTAGCTAACCAGTTTGTCGTCCGCCAGGATCACGCTGCCCGGCCGGTTGAGGAAGGTCGCGATCTTGCGCCGGCCGATGTGACCGATGAACGCGCGCCGCTCGGCCTCGGTGAAGCGCTTCTGATCGTACAGGTGGTAATAGTAATACTCGATGGGGCTCAGCCGCTGCGGCGCCAGGTAGAGCCGGAGCAAGTCGTAGACCTGCCCGGTGTACCCGCGGAAACCTTGGCGCCGCACCTCGAACACCCAGCGGGCGATCTTGGCGCGCTGTGGGATCGGGTTCGCGAGGGTGATCGGGCTTTCGGTTTTGGCCACGGGTGCTTCCTGGCGCGGCGCGTCGGCACTTCATCGCCGTTTGCCGGTCGGCCGTCAAGGCGAGCGAACGCGGTGCCGGACAGGGAAAACCTTGGCAGGTCCCACGCGGCGGTAAACTGGTTTACAGATGCGTGCCAGTTCCCGACAATGGCCCAGGGGAAGCGCGGTCGCGGCGTCGCTCGCGCGGGCGCCCGCAAGAAAACGCAACGATCGCCCCGCGCAGGGTCGACACTGGGGCGACAGGGGGGAAGGGCCGGGACGTGACGCTGTTCATCCTGAAGCGGCTGGGACTCATGGCGCTGACCATGCTGGTCTCGTCGGCCCTGGTCTTTGGGCTGAGCGAGTTCTCGCCCGGCAACGTCGCCAGCAAGACGCTCGGTCCCTACGCCAGCCCGGAGCAGAAGCAGATCCTGTTCGAACGGCTCCAGCTCGACGATCCGTTGTTCGTGCGCTACTTTCGCTGGCTCGGCGTGCTCAGCGGGATTATCGAAGACCCACTCGGCGATCCCGAGCTCGGGCTCCACTTCACCGATCCGCGCGGCCACCAGTATTTCGGCAACCTGGGCTACTCGACGCTCTACAAGCTGCCCGTCAACGACGTGATCTGGAAACGGCTCGGCAACACCCTCGGGCTCGCGGCGATCGCGTTCGCGGTCATCCTGCCGCTCTCGATGGTGTTCGGCGTGCTCTCGGGCATGAGCGAGGGCAGCGCGCTCGACCGAACGCTGTCGTACACCGGGATCACGCTGACCTCGATTCCCGAGTTCGCGTCCGGCGTCATGCTCATGGGCATCTTCGTCGTGTGGCTGGGCTGGCTGCCCGGCACGAGCCCGCTGCTCGCGCTGCCCGAATGGTCGATCGCCGAACAGTACATCCTGCCGGTGACCATCCTCGTGCTCTACGACTTCGGCTACGTGGCGCGCATGGTGCGCGGTTCGATGGTCGAGGTCATGACGCGCCCCTACGTCCGCACGGCGATCCTCAAGGGCCTGCCGTACCGCCGGGTCATCTTGAAGCACGCGCTGCGCAACGCCATGATCGCGCCCTTCACGATCATCCTGCTGCAGATCAACTTCCTGATCACCGGGGTCGTCGTCACCGAAGTTGTGGTCGGGTTCCCCGGCTTCGGCCGCATGCTGCTCGAGGCCGCGCTGTTCGGCGACATCGCGACCGTCGAGGCGGCGACGATGATCGCCGTGTTGATCGCCGTCACGACCCAGCTCGCGGGCGACATCGGCTACATGTACCTGAACCCGCGCATCCGGTTCACGTAGGGGGCGTCATGGCGGACCTGGTCACGGCCGGACGGCCTGCCGCGGGGACCTCGCCAAGCGGCGTGAAACGCACGCTCAGGGCGATTGGGCTGCTGCGCGAATCCAAGGCGGCGATCATCGGCGTCTTGCTCATTCTTTTCTGGGTCGCCATGGCCCTGTTCGCGCCGGTGCTCGCGCCCTACGACCCGCTCGAAATGGACTACGCGTCGCTCGGGAACCCGGGGCTGCTGAGCCCCGGCCACGTGCTGGGCACCGATCACGTCGGGCGCGATCTCCTGTCGCGCATCCTGTGGGGCGCGCGCACGGTCCTGACCGTCGCGCCGGTCGCGGTCGTCGCGGCCTATATCGTCGGGATCACGATCGGGATGCTCGCGGGCTACTACCGCGGATGGGTGGATCTGATCATCAGCCGTGTCTCGGACATCGTTCTCTCGTTCCCGGTGCTGGTCCTCTACATCATCCTGATCTCGACGTTCGGCGGCTCGGTGTTCAACATCATCGTGGCGGTGACGCTGGCGTTTTCGCCCGGCATCGGCCGCATCGTGCGCGGCCTGATGCTGGACCTGCGCAGCAACGAATACGTGGCCGCGGCGCAGATCCGCGGCGAGACCGGCCTGTTCATCATGCTGATCGAGCTGCTGCCCAACGCGCGCGGGCCCCTGATCGTCGATGCCTGCCTGCGCTTCGGCTACACCGTCATCACCATCGGCGTGCTCGGGTTCCTGGGCCTGGGCCTGCCGCCGCCCGACCCGGACTGGGGCGGCATGGTCAGGGAAACGACGGCGCTGATGACGATCTTCCCGCACATGGCGGTGCTGCCGTCGATCGCGCTGTGCAGCCTGGTCATCGGGTTCAACCTGCTGGCCGACGGCCTGCGCGAAATCTCGCAGAGGGATTGACGCCATGGCCAACGCGCGATCCGGAGCGCCGGTCCTGCAGATCGAGAACCTCGGCGTCTCGTACTTCACGCGAGCCGGCGAGATTCCCGCCGTGCCGGATTTCTCACTGACGATCGGCGCGGGGGAAAGCTATGGCCTGGTCGGCGAATCGGGTTGCGGCAAGACGACCGTGGCCATGGCGGTCATGCGCTACATGGGCCAGGCCGGACGCATCGTGCGGGGCCGCATCCTGTTCGAGGGGCGCGACATCGCGAGCCTCGGGACCGAGGAGCTGCGCACGATCCGCGGCGGCAAGATCGCCATGGTCTACCAGGAGCCGTTCAGCGCGCTCAATCCGTCGATGACCGTGGGGCGGCAACTCATGGAGGTGCCGATCACCCACAAGGCGGCCTCCGAGCGCGAGGCCTACGACCTGGCCATCAAGGTGCTGCGCGACGTGCACATGCCCGATCCCCAGGCGTTGATGAACCGCTATCCGCATCAGGTCTCGGGCGGCCAGCAGCAGCGCGTCATCATCGCCATGGCGATGCTGTCGAACCCGTCGCTGCTGGTCCTGGACGAGCCGACCACCGCGCTCGACGTTACGGTCGAGGCCGCCGTGCTCGATCTCATCGACGAGCTTCGGCGCAAATACGGCACCGCGCTTCTGTACATCTCGCACAACCTCGGCGTGATCCGGAAGGTGTGCGACCGGGTCGGGGTCATGTACGCGGGCGATCTGGTCGAGGAAGGGACCATCGCCGAGATGTTCGCCCACCCACGACACCCGTACACGATCGGGCTGTTCAATTGCATTCCGACGATCGGCGCGGACAAGCACGACCGCGCGCTGAAACCGATCCGCGGCCAGGTCTCGCTGCCGCATGAGCGACCAGTGGGCTGCGTGTTCGCCCCGCGCTGCGACTTCGCTCAGGCCGGCCGGTGCGACCAGGGAGACATCCCGCTGGTGAAGTCGGGCGAGGGCAGCCACAGGGTGCGTTGCGTGCGCTGGCAAGAGATCAAGCCTTCGACGCTGGCGGGTGTCGGCGCGAAGGAACGCGGCGCCAGCGAAGACGCGGTGCTCGACGTGCGCGACATGAGCAAGTTCTACGAGCAGCGCGACCCTTCGCTCGCGGCGTTGCTGGGCGGTGGCGCCGTGCGCTACGTCAAGGCCAACGAGAACATCAGCTTCCAGGCGCTGCGCGGGCGCACGGTAGCCATCGTCGGCGAGTCCGGTTGCGGCAAGTCGACCTTCGCCAAGGTGCTGACGGGGCTGGAGACCGCCACCGATGGCGAGATCTTGCTGGGCGGCAAGAACATCGCCTTGATCCCGGTGGAGAAGCGCTCGATGGACATGATCCGGTCGCTGCAGATGGTGTTCCAGAACCCGGACGGCACGCTGAACCCGAGCCACAGCGTCGGCTGGGCGATCGGCCGGGTGGTCAGGAAATTCGGCATCGAGACCAGCGCCGTCAAGGTGCGCGAGGCCGTCGCCCAGATGCTCGATGTCGTGCGCTTGCCAGTGGCGTTCGCCTCACGCAAGCCGCGCCAGCTCTCGGGCGGGCAGAAGCAGCGCATCGCCGTGGCGCGCGCCTTCGCCGGCAAGCCCGCGATCGTGATCGCCGACGAGCCGGTTTCGGCGCTCGATGTTTCGGTCCAGGCCGCGGTCATCAACCTGCTGATGGAGGTGCAGCAGACTTACAACACGACGCTGCTGTTCATCAGCCACGACCTGAGCGTCGTGCGCTACCTGTCCGACCACATCGTCGTCATGTACCTGGGCCAGATCATGGAGGCGGGGCCGGCCGCGGCCATCTTCGCGCCGCCCTATCACCCCTACACGGAGGCATTGCTGGCCGCGGTGCCGATCGCCGACCCGACGATCCAGCAAAGCCATGTCCGGCTGACCGGCGAGATGCCCAGCATCATAGACCCGCCCAAGGGCTGCCGGTTCTGCACGCGCTGCCCGCGCCGTATCGGCGAAATTTGCGACACCAAACCGCCGCCCGAACAGGAGGTAACCCCCGGGCATCGCATCCGCTGCCACATACCGATCGACGATCTACGCAAGATTCCGCCGGTCTTCACCAGGGCCCCGGTCGCCGCCGCGTAGGACGCGGGGCGCGCGCCGAGGCTACGGCGTGGTCGCCTCCTGGGTGGGGCGGAGCAGGGCCAGCAGCGTGATTTGGTCGGGCAGCCCCGTGACCTTAAGACCCTTGGCGGTCTGGAACGCCTCGATCGCCGCCTGGGAACTGGGGCCGAACTGACCGTCGACGCTGCCGGAATAGAAGCCACCGTCGAGCAGCGCCTGCTGCACCTGGGTCATCGTCGCCTGATAGAGCTTGACGGTCGTGCCGCCGACCACCGCGTCGATCACGGGCGACGACTGCGGCAGCCGGGTATCCTTGAGCTTCTTGGCCAGCCCGCGGACCATGGCGACGAACGGGTCCTCGGGGCGTTTCTTGCAGTTGCGCTCGATCAGCGCCAGCAGCAGGTCGGTCGTCTCCCACGGCGTCAGATCGTAGGTGTCGGGCGAATACGAGTTGATCGCCGTGAGATAGCCATCGAGCCAGCCGCCGAACATGAAATAGTAGTTCGAATTGGCCGCGCGCTCGTCGAGAAAGCGCTGGCAGGTCCAGATGCCGATTCCATCGACCGCGAACGAGCCGTCGGCCTCGGCTGCCCTGGCGGTGCCGGATGCCGCGAGCATGGCCATGGCGGCGAATACAAGTCGTTTCAACACTCGTCGTCTCATGGCTGCGATCCTGTTTTGGTTGGCTCCACTGCGCGGCCGGCCTTGACGGGGACGACGCGCACCGGAATCTCGAGGTGGGGCGGGCTCGGCAACGGCCGGTGCCGCAGGAGGGATTTGAACCCCCGGCCCGCGCATTACGAATGCGCTGCTCTACCACTGAGCTACTGCGGCGCCGCCGCGCGGCAAGCTAACGACGCCGCCCGGTTACGTCAACCGAACCGGCCCGAAAGCCGCGATAGCAGCGAATCCGGCCCGATTGTGGGCCCTCGGATCGACATGCAATATGCCTTCGGAACACTCGGCGCGTTCGCAAGCGTCGGGGCGAGCCCACGGATCGGGGGACCACGTGCGCCAGCAACAGGCAAGCCAACCGGACACCGAGGGTGGCGAGCCCCGGTTCAGCGGTCACGCGGCGCACAAGGCGCGGCGCACCGGCATCCTGGCGCTGTGCGTGGGCGTGCTGGTCTTCTCGCTTCAGGACGTGATCATCAAGTGGATCGCGGGCAGCTATCCGATCCACCAGGTGATGGTCCTGCGCAGCCTGGTCGCATTGCCGCTGCTCGTGGTCATGGTCCGCTTCGAGGCCGGGCTGCCCGCCCTGCGCGCGCGCCGACCCGGCATCCTGGCGTTGCGCGGGTTCATCCTGCTCGTATGCTACACGGCGTTCTATCTGTCGCTGCCGGCGCTGCCCCTGGCGACGGCGGTGGCGCTCAGCTTCTCCTCGCCTCTGTTCATCGCGGCGCTCGCCGGCCCCATGCTGGGCGAGCGGCTGGCGCCAAGCCGCTGGCTCGCGGTCCTGTTCGGGTTCGCCGGGGTCATGGTCGTGGTCCGGCCAGGCGCCGGGGTGTTCGACGTGGCCGCGATCCTGCCGCTGCTTGGCGCGGCGACCTACGCGCTGGCGCAGATCCTCGCCCGCCGGTTCGGTCGCGACGACGCATCTTCGGTGATGGCGCTCTACCAGAACGGCGTGTTCCTGCTGGGCGGCGGCATCCTGGCCGCGATCCTGGGCAGCGGCTGGGTTACCGGCGTGACGCACCCGAGCGTCGCATTCCTGGTGCGTCCGTGGGTCATGCCGCCGGCGCTGGACTTGGCCATGCTGCTCGCGACCGGAGCGATCGCGGGCGCCGGCGCATACCTGTTGACCCACGCCTACCGCATCGCCGAGGCCAACGCCGTCGCGCCCTTCGAATACACCAGCCTGATCTGGGCGACGCTCTGGGGCTACCTGGTGTGGACCGAAGTCCCGGACGGGGCCACGATCCTAGGCATCGCCATGATCCTGGGCGCCAGCCTCTACGTCAGCCGCGCCCGCTGAGCATCACGGCGCGTCGAACACGGCGAAGTGCGCCTCGACCGGCTTGTGGGCGTTGATCGCCAGGATGTCCTGCGGGCAGGCGGAGAAGGCGACGACGCAGTCCATCTCGGCCAGCACCTCGATGTGGTCGCCGGGCTTGCTGACCGTGGGCAGGAAGTCGATGTGCCGGCCCTTGGTCACCGGGATGTTCATGAACAGGTTCCACGGGCTCGGCGTTTCGGGCTCCGCGACCCCCAGCGCCGCCATGGCGGCGTGAAGGTTGTCGGTGCAGTTGTCGTGGTACTCGGTGCAGCCGAGCAGCTCGTAACGGTAGCGGTCGCACGCGGCGCACAGGCTGTCGTGGATGCCGGGCGAGGTATCGGCGACGATGGTCAGGATCGGCCGGCGCCGGTTGGTGACGAGCGAATCGCCGACGCCCCAAAACAGCGACGAGGTCTGCACCCGCGTGTGCTCGAGCGAAAGGAACTCGGACGGGTCGGCGCGGTTGAACGCCCAGGTATCGACCACCTGGTTGCCGTGGGTGTTGATGACGCGCACGTGCTGGCCCTTGCGCACGAACGCGGCCTTGCCCTTGCGCGCGGGTATCGTTGTCGTGTCGAGCATCGCCATCCTGTCGCCTCCCGGGCAGGTGATGGCGACGAGTATGGCCCAGCGCGTCGCCCGGCGCGAGCGGCGCAGGTCAGGTGATGGGCGCGATGCGGTAGCGGATCATGGCGTCGTCGACGGAATGAAAGCTCGCCGCGCGCCACGCCTTCACGGCGTCCTCGTAGGTGTCGAAGATGCCGCGCACGTCGAGCTTCTCGGGATGACGGTATTCGTTGGTCTGGGGGTCGACCACCTCGCCGCCGAACACGACGTACAGCTTCTGGCTCATGGCGCACTCGCCCGGTCGTTCCATTCGCGCTCTCGATATCAAGTCGTTGGCAAACATTGCAAGATGCATGAAAAAGGGTTGACGGTTGGTTGAAGCGGTAGGCGCGTCCAACGGGCCAGGCCACCGCCGAAACGAGGGAGTCGCCATGAGCGAAGTCGAGCGCGCCGACGACGGCGCGGTACGTATCCTGACCTTGAACCGGCCCGAGGCCCGCAACGCCTTGAATCTGGTCACCCTCAAGGCCCTGCGCGCCGAGCTGGCGGAGCTGGCGACGGCGCCCGCCGTGCGCGCCCTGGTGCTGACCGGGGCGGGGCGGGCGTTCTCGGCCGGCGCCGACGTCAAGGAATGGGCCAAGGTGGTCGCCGAGGGCCGGGGCGAGGGCTACGACTGGGTCGGCGAAGCCCACCGGCTGATCGCCGAGGTCGCGGCCTGCCCGCTGCCCACCCTCGCGCTGCTCAACGGGGCCGCGGTAGGCATCGGGCTCGACCTGGCGCTCGCCTGCGATTTCCGTTTCGCGGCCGAGGACGCGCTGTTCACCTGCGCCTACACCCGCATGGCCTACCCGCCGGACGGCGGCGGCACTTGGTTGCTGCCGCGCGTGCTCGGGCCGGCCGAGGCCAAGCGTTTCGTTTTCACCTGGGCGCCCTGGTCGGCGCGCGAGGCGCTGGCCAAGGGCCTGGTCAGCGATGTCCACCCGCCGGCGACGCTCCGCGACGAGGCCCTGCGGTTTGCCCGGCTGCTGGCCGCGGGCCCGACGGTCGCGATCCGCGAGGCCAAGGCGCTGATCGACGGCGCGGGCGCCCGAACCCTGGCCGAACAGCTCGTTCTCGAACGCCAGGCCGGCGCGACGTGCGGGCGCACCCGGGATCACGCCGAGGCGCTGAAGGCCGCCGTCGAGAAGCGC
>CAZGYG010000050.1:14291-21312 GCA_964530335.1 uncultured Rhodospirillaceae bacterium
CGACATGGGCTCCCTCCCTGTTCAAAACCCAACTTGGGGCCGGCTTGCCGGCCCCTTTCTTTTTTCCCCCGTGATGCTGGCCATGTGACGCTGGCGCGGGCCGCGGGCGCTGGCTATACCCTGCCCCCGACCTGAAAGGGGGCCCGCGATGCTCGACCTGCTGCTCAGCCCGGAGGCATGGATCAGCCTGGCCACGCTGACCGCGCTGGAAATCGTCCTCGGCATCGACAACGTCATCTTCCTGTCGATCGTGTCGGCGCGGCTGCCGATGGACCAACAGCGTCTGGCGCGGCGCATCGGGCTCGGACTCGCTCTCGTCGGCCGGCTGGTCCTGCTTGCCGGCATCACCTGGATCATCGGCCTGACCGCGCCGTTGTTCGAGACCTTCGGTCACGTTGTCTCGTGGCGCGACATCGTGCTGCTGCTGGGCGGCGCCTTCCTCATGGCGAAGGGCACGCTCGAAATGCACCACATGGTCGAAGGCGCCCATGGCGCCGTACAGGCCGGCACGGCGACGCTGGCTGGCGCGATCGTTCAGATCGTCCTGCTCGACGCCGTCTTTTCGCTCGATTCGATCATCACGGCGGTCGGCATGGTCGACGAGATCGCGGTCATGGTCGTGGCTATCTTGATCGCTGTCGGCGTGATGCTGGTGGCGGCCGAGCCGGTCAGCGCCTTCGTCCAGGCCCACCCCACGGTCAAGATGCTGGCGCTGAGTTTCCTGCTGCTAGTCGGGGTGGCGCTGGTCGCCGACGGCTTCCACGTCCACGTGCCGCGCGGCTACCTCTACTTCGCCATGGCGTTCTCCGCCGGGGTCGAGGCGCTCAACCTGGCAGTGTCCCGGGCACGCCGGCGGGCCGGAGCGGGGTGAGCCCATGCCGTGTCATGTCTGGCCTTGCGGGCGCGGTCGTGGGAATATGACACGTCTCGATCCTCCGAGGTTGCCGCCATGCCCACCGCGCTTGCCGCCGTCGCGTCCCGCGACGCCACCTGGTCCGACGCCGAATGGGCGGCGCGGATCGATCTCGCCGCCGCGTACCGGCTGGCCGACCGCTACGGTTTCTCGGACTTCATCTGGAACCACATCACCGCCCGGGTGCCCGGCGAAGGCGATCGGTTCCTGATCAATCCGTTCGGCCTGCGTTACGACGAGATCACGGCGTCGAGCCTGGTCAAGGTCGACGTCGACGGCAACGTCATCGGTTCGGGCTCGACCAACTACACCGGGTTCGTCATCCATTCGGCGATCCACACGGCCCGGCCCGACGTGGCGTGCGTCATGCACACCCATGGCAGGGGCGGGCTCGCGGTCGGCTGCCTGGAGGAGGGGCTGCTGCCGTTCATCCAGGACAGCGTGGCCTTCACCGACAAGGTGGCCTACCACGACTACGAGGGGCTCGGGGTCGATCTCGGCGAGCGTCAGCGGATCGCGCGGAGCCTGGGCGACGCTGTATGCCTGTTCCTCAGGAACCACGGGCTGATCACGGTCGGCGCCACGGTCGGCGAGGCGTTCGTGCGCATGGTCTACCTGGAGCGCGCCTGCCGGGTGCAGCTCGATATATTGGCGACCGGGCGGCCCTATCGCACGATCGCGGCGGACCTGCGCGCCAAGGCGGCGGCCCAGTACGACGACTTCCCACCCGGCAAGTACGAATGGCCGGCGCTGATCCGGCTCCTTGACCAGAAGGACCCGAGCTACAAGACCTGAGCTCGGGGGCATTGACATCAGGGGCCGTCGCCACTAGATATCGCGTCACGGGGCTCATCGCGGCCGCCCCGTTAGGCAACCCGCCCAAGCGCCGCTCCGTAGTTTCGCGGAGTGTAGCCATGGGCGGGTCATTCATTTCCGTAACCGAGTTGTTCGACCGCGTCGGCACGGCCGACGCGCCGCTGCTGTTCGACGTGCGCCGGCGGCCGGTGTTCGACTCCGACGATCGCGTCATCCCTGGGGCACGCTGGCGCGACCACCGGGAAACGGCGGCCTGGGCCGCCGAGGCGCCGGGCGGGGCCGAGGTCGTGGTCTATTGCGTCCACGGTCACAACGTCAGCCAGATGGCGACGGCGCGGCTGCGCGCCCAGGGCATCGATGCGCGGTGGCTCGCCGGTGGCATCGAGGCTTGGCGCGCGGCCGGCGCCCCGACCGTGGGCCGGGTCGCGGCGCCCCACGGCTGGATCACGCGCGAACGGCCCAAGGTGGATCGCATCGCCTGCCCGTGGTTCATCCGCCGCTTCGTCGATCCCACGGCGCCGATCCTGTTCGTCGCGGCCGATCAGGTCGAGGCCGTTGCCGAGGAATCGGGCGCGGTGCCGTTCGACGTGCCGGGCGTCGCGTTCTCCCACGATGGCGATCGTTGCAGCTTCGATGCTTTCCTCGAGCGTTTCGCCGTCGATGATCCGGCGTTGCGCGACGTCGCCGTTATCGTGCGCGGCGCCGACACCGGGCACCCGGAGCTCGCGCCCGAATGCGCGGGCCTGCTCGCCCTGTCGCTCGGCATCTCGGCCGCGACACTCGACGATCACCGGGCGCTCGAGCTCGGCTTCGTGGTCTATGACGCGCTCTACGCTTGGCGTCGGCGCGCCGTTGGGGAACGGCACGGCTGGCCGCCTGTGACGCCATGACCCCAGTGCCGTTCGGGTCGGCGGTTCGCGTCTGGGCGCGCATCGGCGTCACCTCGTTCGGCGGGCCGGCTGGACAGATCGCGCTCATGCACCGGGTGTTGGTCGACGAGAAGCGCTGGATCGACGAGCCGCATTACCTGCACGCCCTCAATTTCTGCATGTTGTTGCCGGGGCCCGAGGCGATGCAGCTCGCCACCTACGTCGGCTGGTTGCTGCATGGCTGGCGCGGCGGGCTGGCGGCGGGGCTGCTGTTCGTCGTGCCCGGCGCGCTGCTGGTCACGGCGCTGGCGGCCGGATACGCCGCGTTCGGAGCGGCTCCGACGGTCGCCGCCGTGTTCTGGGGCGTCAAGGCGGCGGTACTCGTCATCGTCCTCGAGGCGCTGCTGCGCGTCGCCCGTCGCGCGCTCAAGCGTCGGTTGGACGGGGCTATCGCCCTGGCGGCGTTCGCCGCGCTGTTCCTGTTCGCGGTGCCGTTCCCGCTGGTGGTGCTGGGCGCCGCCCTGCTCGGCCTTGCCCTGCCGGCGGCGCGTTCGGACTCGACCCCCGCGCCGCGCGCCAACGGCGCCGTCGATCTGCGCCGAACGGCGGCGACAGCGGCGCTGTGGCTCGCGCTCTGGTTCGCGCCGTTCGCCCTGCTCGGCCTGGCCGGCGCCGGCGGGACCACGCTGGCCGACATCGGCTGGTTCTTCTCCAAGCTGGCGGTCGTCACGTTCGGCGGCGCCTATGCCGTGCTCAGCTTCATGGCGCAAGAGGCGGTCGCCACCTACCACTGGCTGACGCCGGCGGCGATGATCGACGGGCTCGGCCTGGCCGAGACGACGCCGGGGCCCTTGATCCTGGTCACGGCGTTCGTCGGCTATCAGGCCGGGTTCGGGCAGGGCGGGCACGGCCTAGGCCTGGCCGGCGCGGCGATGGCGATATGGACGACGTTCGTGCCGTGCTTCCTCTGGATCTTCGTCGGCGCGCCGTTCATCGAGCGCCTGCGCGGCGCTCGGCGCCTGGCCGGGGCGCTGGCCGCGATAACCGCGGCGGTGGTGGGGGTCATCCTGAACCTGTCGCTGTGGTTCGGCCTGCACGTCGTATTCCGGCAGGTCGCCAGCGTCGGCGTGGGTCCGCTGCGGCTGACCCTGCCCGATCCGGCTAGCCTCGACCTCGGCGCGCTGGCCCTGGTCGCGCTGGCGGCGGCGTCGCTGTTCGCGGCCCGGCTCGGCGTGCTCGGGACGCTCGGCGCATGCTCGCTCGCGGGCTTGGTGCTGCGCCTGGCCATGCCGTAGCGGCCTTGCGTCCGCCGCGCGCCATGCCCAAGCTGGCGAAGGGGAAGCGATGACGGTCCTCGAAAGCGCGCTCGACGCCGATCCGCGTCGCCTTTTGGTGCTTGTGTCGAGCGCAATCCCATCGGCGTGAAGCGGAAAAAACCCCTTCCCGCGAGGGGAGGGCGCGCCTTAGGCGATGACGAACGACGGTCTAATGCCCCGACGCGTCGGCTTCGGAGTAGGGCTTGTAGATCTCCTCGTTGGGTTCGCCCTCGACCAAGAGGAAACCGACGAGGCCGCGTTCGAGCCGCGACAGGGCGTGATCGACCAGGAGGTAGCGGCCGGGGACGTCGAGCTTGAATTCGGTCACCACCGCGCCGCCCGGCGGGACCGACACGGTCTGGACCCCCAGGGCGGGCGGGCTCGTGAGATCGCCCCAGTCGTAGACGCGATCCAGGATCTCGCCGATGACGTGGAACGACGAGGTGAAGTTCGGCCCGCCCACGCCCATGTAGAGCCGCACGGTCTCGCCGACCCGGGCGTGCATCGGGTGTTGGGTGGTCAACGCGCCCACGGTGCCGTTGAAGACGAAGTACTCGGGAGCTTCGGCCAGCAGCTTGTCGACGCTGAACTCCTGGCTGCCGTGCTCGCCGAACGGTTTCGCGGTGTAGATCTCGCCCTGCATGACGTAGAACTCGCGATCGACCAGCGGCAGGCCGCCCTCCGGCTCGACCAGGATCAGGCCGTACATCCCGTTGGCGATGTGGTGCGCGACCATCGGCGTGGCGCAGTGGTAGACGTAGATCCCGGGCACCAGGGCCTTGAAGTCCAGCCGCTTCTCTCCGCCCGGCTCGACCTGCAGATAGACCGCGCCGCCGCCGGGGCCGGTGGTCGCGTGGAAATCGACCGAATGGACCATCGTGGAATCCACGTCGTTCTTCATGACGACCTCCACCGTGTCGCCGACGCGCACCCGCAGGAACGGGCCGGGGACGGTGCCGTTGAACGTCCAGTAGGTGTAGGTCGTGCCTTCGGCCAGTTGGCCCTCGACCTCGACCGCCTCGAGCTCCACCCGCACGTGCTGGGCCGCGCGATCACCGATCGGCGGTGGCAGGTTCACGGGATCCATGGCGATGGCGGGGGCGGCCGTGGCCAGGGGTTCCGCGGGCTTCGGCGCGATCGTGAAGCGGCCCTCCATGCCCGACTGACGGTGGCCGGGCAGGGAGCAGAAATAGGCCATGGCGCCGGGGGCCTTGGCGCGGAACGCGATGGTCGTGCTGGAACCCTTGCCGAGCAGGTGCTGCGAGGCGACGGCGCCTTCGGCCAACGCGACGTCGTGCTCGGCGCCCTCGCCGTTGATCAGGGTGATCTGGACGACGTCGCCTTCCACGGCGGCCAGCTCGGGGTTGACCTTTCCGTCGATGGTGCCGCCGAAGCCGATGTAGACCATGCGGCCGTCGGCGATGCCGGTGCGGAGCGTGTACTTCACGTTGGCGATGTAGCCGGCAGGCACCGCGGTATCGATCGTCGCCAGCGCATCGCCCGCGACCACTGTCGTGATCTCGGGGACGGTAGCCGCCGTCGGCTGCGCCTGGGCGGCCAGGTAGGCGATCACCGCGGCGCGGTCCTCGGCGCGCTTGAGGCCGCCGAACGTCATCCTGGTGCCCGGAACCAGCTTCGACGGCTTCTCGAGATAGGCGTCGAGGGTCTGCTCGTTCCACACCAAGCCGGAGTTGCGCAGCGCGTCGGAAAAGCGGAAGCCGGACAGCGTCCCCGCCGTGCGGCCGACCACGCCAGTGAGCATAGGGCCGACCTTCCGGATCGTGGGATCGAGGCTGTGACAGGCCTCGCACTTGCGAAACACCGCTTCGCCGCCGGCCGTCTGCGCCGTGGCTTCCGCCGCAAGGCCGGAGAGCAGCGCCAATGCCAGGAACCCCAGGAACTCACGCCATGCCTTCGCCGCGCGTACCATCGTCGCCCCCTGTGCTTCGACCGCTCGGGAGCACGAGACACGGGACGGCCGGGGCCCGCATTGATCCAGGTCAGAGTCCGCCGCAGTCTCCCTTGCGGCGCGACAGGCTGGCTCATGGCGCTTGAATCGTCCAGGAGCGCCAACCTATGGTAGTAGTTACTCACGCTTTTCCAGCTGAGTGACGCCACGGCGGAGCCGACGCGAGGAACCTGCATGCAGCGCATGATCCGATGCTATGCGGCGGGAAGGCCCGGGCAGTGGGAGGCCTTCTGCCTCGACCTCGATCTCGCCATGCAGGGCCGGTCCTTCGCCGAGGTTTACGAGGCCATGAGCCTCGCCGTGGATGAGTACGTGGCGCATGTCGCGACGTTGCCCGAGGCGGATAGGACCCGACTTCTGGCGCGCCGCGCACCTCTGTGGCTCAGGCTCGAGTTCCTGTGGTTCGCCCTCCTCGCCACGCTGCGGGGTGGTCGTGGCGGGGCGAACGACAATCAGCGCGCCGGGTTTCTTCTGCCAGCGGCCGCTTGAAGTATCGCGACCTTCTCCGCGTCCTCCGGGATCACGGGTTCATGCAGGTCCGTCAGGCCGAAAGCCATCGCATCTTCGATGGTGTCGTGGATGGCCGGCGACGCGTCGTCACGGTCGCGTATCACAGCGAGGACGATGACATCTTGCCGCGCAACCTCGCTTCCATGATCCGGCAATCGGGCTATCGAACCGAGCGTTTCGCTGACTTCGTCGTTCGACCCCGCCCTCGGTCCGAAATTGCGAGTTTGGAGGCTATACCTTCTAATTGCCTTCGAGCCGGACAACATCGGCGCCGCGTCCCGGGGGAACCGCAATGCCTGTGCTGACCACCGCTCTCGATCCGCGCTCGGACGGGTTTCGGGCCAACGTGCTGCGGATGGAGGCGCTGGTCGGGGGCCTGCGCGCGAAGGTCGCGGCGGCGGCCCTGGGGGGTGACGAGGAATCGCGGGCGCGGCACGTCGGGCGGGGCAAGCTGTTGCCGCGCGAGCGGGTCGAACGACTGCTCGATCCCGGCACGCCGTTCCTCGAGGTCGGCCAGCTCGCGGCCAACGGGCTTTACGGCGATGAGGTGCCGGCGGCGGGGCTGATCGCGGGCGTCGGGCGAATTGGCGGGCGCTTGGTCGTGGTCATCGCCAACGACGCCACGGTC
>CAZGYG010000051.1:0-14343 GCA_964530335.1 uncultured Rhodospirillaceae bacterium
CGGGACCCATGCCGTAGCCCATCATGCCGGGGCCCATGCCGTAGCCCATCATGCCTGGGCCCATGCCGTAGCCGCCGCCTGGGCCCATCATGCCGTAGCCCATGCCGCCCATCATTGGGCCGTAGCCCATGCCTTGCCCGCCGGAGTCGTGGGCGAACGCGGGCCCCCCCGCGAGCGCCAAGGCACCGGCCAAGCCGGCCACCAGAAGCTTGAGTCGAATCATCGAAGGTCTCCTTTTCCGTCCTGAGTAATTTGGGGCGTGGTCATCGTGCCGCCGGGCGCCTCATCCGATGCGCACGCGGCCGTCGTCGAGAAACACGTAGCTGGGCACGTCGAGGTTGCGCGGCGCCGGCCCTTTCCGGACGCGCCCCGAGGTGTCGTAGTGCGAACCGTGGCACGGGCAGAACCATCCGCCCCAACCGCCGAGGGGCTCGTTCGGACGCTGGCCGAGCGGGATGCAGCCGAGGTGCGTGCACACGCCGACCACGATCAGCCATTCCGCGCGCGGCGCGCGCAGGTCGTCCGGCGCGGGATCGCGCAGTTCCGCCGTGTCGTCGGCGCGGGCGGCGGCGATTTCGGACTCGGTCCGGTGCACGATGAACACCGGCCGGCCCTGCCAATCCACGGTGATCCGCTGACCCGTTTCGATCGGGCCGAGATCGACCTCGATCGACGAGAGCGCCAGAACGTCGGCGGCGGGGTTCATGCTGTCGATGACTGGCCAGAGCGCCGCGACAGCCCCAACACCCGTCGCGGCCATGGTCGCCACGTAGAGGAAGTCCCGCCGGACGCCCACACGCGGATGAGTTCCGCCGGGACCGGTAAGATCGGTGCTACTCATGGCGCACCTCCTTTGGCATCGAGCGACGGAGCGTCGCTAGGCGCCGCACTGGACCTCGTGGTCGCAAGCGAGTGGTCCTCGACCGCCACGGATTTCACCAAGCCCTACCATGTCTGGTGCTCGTAGACGCCGGCCCAGTACATGCCGAATGTGATCGCTCATCATGCTTCAACCCTACGAACCGAATCCGGCGCCGCTACCGGCGGAGCCGCGTTGCGCAAACCGCGTTAAATGCGGAATGAAGGCCGGAACCTTTGCTTTGTAGCGTCGGTACGCATCGCCGAATTCAGCGATCGATTCCCGTTCCTCTCGATAGGCGAGGCGCACGTACATGGCGACGAGCACCGGGAACATCGCGACGGTCAGGAGCGTCGGCCACTGCGCGAGGAAGCCGAGCATGATCAGGATGAACCCGACATATTGCGGGTGGCGCACGTAGGCGTAAGGCCCGGTTTCCGTCAGAGCATGCTCGCGCTGCGCGCGAAAGAGCACGCCCCAGGAGCGCGCGATGAGGATGAACCCGCCGCCGATGAGGGCGAAGCTCAGCAGGTGGAACGGCCCGAAATGCGGATTCGCCTTCCAACCGAACGCCATTTCCAATAAGTGCCCGGCGTCGTGGGACAGCCAATCAACCCCGGGAAATCGGCTCTGGAGCCAGCCCGAAAGCAGATAGATGCTCAGCGGGTAGCCGTACATCTCGGCGAAAAGTGCGACGACGAACGCCGAGAAGGCGCCGAACGAACGCCAATCCCTTGGGCTGCTCGGCTTGAAGAAGCTCAGGCCGAAGAAGATGAAGACGCCCGAATTGATCGCGACCAGCGACCACAGACCGTACGCGGGGGCCGCGTCCGTCATGGCGCATCGCTCCCGTCGGTGGAACGCGGCGCGGAACGATGACTCCCATGGTCGTGACCGCCATGGCCGTCACTGTGCTTGCCGTGCATGAAAAAGTGCAGGAGCGGGCAGGCGAGCAGCAGGAGGTACGGCAGATAGCCGAGGCCCGCGATGACGTGCGCCTCGTGCTCCGTCCACAGCAAGTATCCCGCGATCAGGAGGAACGCGATAAGGACGAGGCCCGCGCGCGATCCGAGGAACACGCCCAGTCCGCCCGAGTGGTTCGCGTTGTCATTCATGGGCCGCTCCATGCGAAGTCATCCACTGGTTCGCTATGGAACCCGGACTTGCACCATTTGATGTCCCTTGCCGCCGATCGCGATTTCGCCCCGCACGGCGAGGGAGCCCGCGTCGAGAACCCAGATCTTCGGTTCGTCCGAACTTGAGACGTAGAGCTTGCCGTGGCCGCGCACGACGGCGAGGTGGTAGGGCGACGGCGCCAGTGCCACCTCCCGCCGCTCGCCCGTACCGAGGTCGATGGAGACCACCTCCTCGCCGCCGAGATCGGCGACGTACAGCCGATGGCCGTCCTCGGCGAGGTCAAGGCCGTGCAAGGTATCGCCGATGGCCAGCGTATCGATGACGGTACCGTCGTTCATGGCGACGATGGACACGGTTCCGTCGTCCACGTTGTTGACGTAAAGGCGTCCGGCCTCACGATCGATCACGACGTGCTCCGGCGTCCCGCCGACCAGGATGTTGCGACGCACGAACCAGCGGACCGTGTCGATCTCGCTGACGGTGTCGTTTCCCGCGTTGCTCACGTAGAGCGCCGTGCCGTCAGGCGCGAAGGCCGCGTAGTTGGACAGCGGCCCCGTCGCGATGGTCGCGATGACCGCGAACATGGCGAGATCGATGACACTGACCGCGCCGGCATCGGGATGGGTGAACGCGGCATAGCGTCCATCGGTGCTGACCGCCACGTGGTGGACGGCGCCCGGAACGTCGATGCGCCGGATCACCGCGCCGTCCTCGATGCGCACGATCGAGACCGTGCTCACCACGTCCGACGCCATGGCCGAGGCTTCGGCGTCCTCGGTGTGGTGGGCCAGGTGATCCTCTTCCGAAACGTCCGTCGGCTTGGCCGGCGGCTCGTCCGCAGGGCGTTCGTCGTAGCTCCCAGCGATCAGGAGCGCACCGTCGGGCGTGCCGGCCAGCCCATGGACCGCCGGCAGCCCCTCGATACGCCCGACGATCGAATCGTCGTCGGTCGAAACGATCGCAATCGCGTCCGCGCCGCCGAGCGGCACGAAGACCCGATCATCCGCCGATGCCCAGGAGGCGGGAGCCAGCGCCGCGACGACGGCCAGGGCAGAAGCGATCCTATTCATCGCTTGTCGCCTCCTCTTCGTCGCCGTGGGTGTGGCCTTCCTCGGCCAGGTGCGCCATCAGGTCGCGGATGCGCTTCGGGATGTCGGCCTCGCTGAAGCGCGCTTGCTCCTGGGGCGTGTAGACGAAGGCGATGATGTCCGCCAACTCGCCGCCGTCGAACACGATCTGCCCGCCGAGCTCCTCCTCTTGCACGGTGATCATGGCCTGCGCGCCCCGCCACATCTTGGCCACGAAGTCGAACGGGTTCATGGGTAGCCGCATGGTCGAGGCGTCGAGCGCCGTCGCGTCCTCGCCGCCGACACCGTTGATCGAATGACAGACGACGCAGCCCTTGCTGGCGAACAGCTTGCGGCCCCGCGCCGGGTCCATGGTCGGCATGTAAAGGCCCATCATCATGCCGCCGGCACCCATCATCTCCATCATCCCTTGGTCCGTCATTCCCTGGCCGATCGTCGAGCCCGTGCCGGAGGGCGGGGTCGTGGATTCGTCGACGGTCTGGGCCGCGCCGTCGTCGCCGGATGCCGACGCCAGCCCTGCCGCGAGCACGACGGCAAGGCACAGCGCACGTGCTGGGGCCGCCTTGCGGGTGTATTCAAATGGTTTCATCGTCATCATTCGATCTCCTAAACGCCGCGTCCATGACGGTGCTATGCGCCGGGCGAAGCTGGCGGCCGCCAGAGGGCCGTCAAGGCAATGGCCGATGGCTTGACGGGGCCGGCTCCGACGGTCGCCGGGCCCCGGCGCGATCAGGTGGCGAGGCGGGGCCGAGGGGGATGCCAGGGCGGCGGCGCCAGATGGGCCAACAGCCGCGGTCGTTCGGGCGCCTGCCGCCGGTTGGCTTGGGCCGCGACCGTCGCCGGCCACGATGCCGTGAGGATAGCCAACGGCAAGCACCCGGCGGCCGCGGCGTACCCTTCGTGCGCGGCCGGTTGCCCGGCACCGAAGCCGGCTCCGTCGTGCCCCACGGTCGCCGCCCACGCGACGGCATCGTGGCGGGCTAGGGGGACCTCCGACGCCTCGACGGTCTTCGCCGCCACCATCGCGCCGACGACGATCGCGCAAACGAGCACGCGGACCGCGAACGTCAACGCTCTATAACGCGGCAACTTCATCGATTCGCCCATGGCCGATGCGTCGGATGATCGCTCCTCTATTATATGGGCATCCCGCGCGTGGCCTTGAAGTGGATCAACGGCCGAGCAGGCGCCGGCGTTCCTCGAACTCGTCCTTGTCGATCTCGCCGCGCGCGAACCGTTCCTCGAGAATGTCGAGCGCCGCCCTGCGGGCACCGGGCGGCTGGTGCGCGCCGCCGCCGAGCCAGCGCACGGCCAGCACCACCAGGACGATGACCGTGCCCCAGAACAGGACCAACAGCAGGCCGCCGATGGCCATGTGACCGAGGCCCCAACTGCCCGAGCCCCAGCCCGGCTGGTAGCCGTACATCTGGGCACCCGCCGTCGCCGGCGCGAGGCCGGCCGCGAAGGCAAGGAGGGTCGCGTACATCCGTTGAAACATCGCGTGCTCCGTTCGGTCTCAGGCAAGCCGATTGCCCGTTTCCTAGGCTGTCGCCGTCCGCGTCGCGTTGACCTGGATCAACGGAGAAGACCGGCACACGATTTCGTGAGCGCCGTGACGCGGCGCACAGATCGCACGGAACGGCTTTACGCCACGCCCCGCGCTGACGCATAAAGCGAACCCACGCCGCTATCGGAGGCCGCGATCATGGACCAACCCACCCGCAAGCTCGCCCGGCTCGTCTTTATCCCCGCCGCCGCGGCGCTGGTCGCGCTGGCGCTAGGCATCGGCATCGGTTCCCGATTCCTGGCGGGCAATGACGCCGAGCTGACGAGCGAGGAGTTCGACCGGCGCGTGCGCGACTCTCTGTTGCGCAATCCGGACGTGCTGATGGAGGCGGCGCGGTCGTTGGACCAGCCCGGCGCCCCGGCGCCGGCCGCCAGCGGCGCCGTCGCCACCCTGGTGCGCGACAACGCCGACGCGATCTTCCGCGATCCCGGTTCGCCGGTCGGCGGCAACCCCGACGGCGACGTCGCGATCGTCGAGTTCTTCGACTACAACTGCCCCTACTGCCGAAGCATGGCGCCGGTGCTTAGCCAGGCGCTCGACGCCGACGGCAAGATCCGGTTCGTCTACAAGGAATGGCCGATCCTCGGCCCCGGCTCCGAGTTCGCCGCCAGGGCGGCGCTCGCCGCGCACAAGCAAGGGAAGTACGAGGCGTTCCACGACGCGTTGATGAACAGCACCGAGCCGGCCACCGAAGCGCGCGTGCTGGATGTGGCCCGGGCGAACGGGCTCGACATCGAGCGCCTCGAGCGCGACATGGCGGGCGACGACATTCTCCAGGCCTTGGCGCGCAACATGGAAACCGCGCGCACGCTGGGCATCACGGGCACGCCGACCTACGTGATCGGCGACGAGATCGTGCGCGGCGCCGTGGGCTTGCGCATCCTTCAGGCCTCGATCGCCCAGGCCCGGAACGCGAGCACCGGCCTGCCCTGAGCCGCGCGTTGACCGGGATCGCGTCGATGCGGTCGATCTGACCTCGGAAGGCGTGCTGGAGGACGAATACCTGCCGGGCGAACGGGACGACGCCGCCGCTGGTCCGGCGCGGTGGTAAGCTGACCGCCCGGAGCGATCGGAGGAGCGTCCGCGACATGCCGAAGCTCGCCGCCAACCTCAGCATGATGTTCACCGAGGTCGACTTCCTCGACCGGTTCGAGGCGGCCGCGCGCGAGAGATTCCGGGCCGTCGAGTTCCTGTTCCCCTACGACCACCCGGCCGAGGAGCTGCGCCAGCGGCTCGAGCGGCACGGGCTGATCCAGGCCCTGTTCAACGCGCCGCCGGGCGATTGGGCGGCCGGAGAGCGCGGCATCGCGATCTTGCCGGACCGAAGCGCCGAGTTCGAGGCGGGCATGGCCACGGCGCTCGAGTACGCGCGTATCCTCGGCTGCCCCAGGGTGCACGTCATGGCCGGCGTCGTGGCGCCCGGGCGGGATCGTGGCCGAGCCGAGGACAGCTACGTCGCCAGCCTGCGGCGCGCCGCCGACATGGCCGCGCCCTTGGGCGTGCAATGTCTGATCGAGCCGTTGAACACCCGCGACGTGCCGGGCTACTTCCTGACCGACGCCGACGAGGCGCGGCGCATTTTGCAGCGCGTCGGCCGCGACAACGTGCGGCTTCAGCTCGACCTCTACCACCGCCAGATCATGCGGGGCGACCTGGCCGAGGCGATCGAGGCGTTCCTGCCGATCACCGGGCACATCCAGATCGCCGGCGTGCCGGGCCGCCACGAACCGGACGTGGGCGAGATCAACACTCCGTTCCTGTTCGATCGGCTCGACGCTCTCGGCTACGATGGCTGGGTCGGCTGCGAATACCGGCCCCGCGGCGCGACCGCCGCAGGCCTTGGCTGGGCGCGGCCCTGGGGTATCGGCGGCTAGGAGTCGCGGTGCGGGTCGTCATCACGGGAGGCGCGGGGTTCCTCGGGCGACGGTTGGCCCGCCGGCTGCTCGAACGGGGCACGCTGCCCGATCCGGCGAGCGGCCGCGAGACCGCCATTTCCGAGATCGTCCTGTTCGACATGGTCGAAGCCGAGTCCGTGGCGGGCGGCGAAGGGCGTGTTCGCGCGATCGTCGGCGACATCGCCGAGCGCGAGGCGGTGCGACACGCCATCGCCGAGGCCGGCGTCGTCTTCCAACTGGCCGCGGTGGTGAGCGCGGCCGCCGAGGCCGACTTCGACCTCGGCATGAAGGTCAACGTCGGCGGCGTCGTGGCCGTGCTCGACGCCTGCCGCGCGTGCCGCGTGCCGCCGCGCCTGGTGTTCACGAGCTCGATCGCCGTGTACGGCGGCGAGTTGCCCGACGCCGTCACCGACGCGACCGCCGCCACGCCCACGAACTCCTACGGCGCGCAGAAGGCGATCGGCGAATTGCTGGTCAACGACACCAGCCGCAAGGGCTTCATCGACGGCCGCGCCATCCGCCTGCCCACGGTCGTCGTGCGGCCCGGCAAGCCGAACAAGGCCGCGTCGGCGTTCGCCAGCGCCATCCTGCGCGAGCCGCTCGGCGGCGCCGAAACCGTCTGCCCGGTCGAGCGCGCGACCCGCCTGTGGCTGCTGTCGCCGCGCGGGGCCGTGGCGGCGCTGGTCCACGCCGCCGTGCTCGGGCCCGAGGCATGGGGCGCGAACCGCACCGTCATGCTGCCCGGCATCGAGGCCAGCGTCGGCGACATGGTCGAAGCGCTCGAGCGCGCGGCCGGGCCGGCGGCGGTCCGCCGCATCCGCTGGCAGCCGGACCCGGCGATCGCCCGCATCGTCGGCGGCTGGCCGCACCGCTTCGCGCTCGAACGCGCCGCCCGCATGGGCTTCACCGCCGACACCGGCATCGACGCGATCATCGCCGCGCACATCGAGGACGAGCTGAGTGGCCGCGTCGCTGCTTGATCGTTGGCTTACGCCGGCGGGTAGCGGCGACGGAGTTCCGCCACCTGGTCCGGCGTGAGCAAGCGCGTCCGCTCGCCGCGCAGCAAGAGATAAAGCCTGGCGGTTTCCTCGAGCTCCTCGATCGCGTTCGCCGCGGCATCGAGGGTCGCGCCGGCGACGACCGGCCCATGGTTGGCGAGCAGCACCGCCGCGTGCGCGCCGGCCACGGCGCCGACCGCCTCGGCGAGCGCCCCATCGCCCGGCGCGAAGTACGGCACCAGCGGCAGCCGGCCGACGCGCATGACGTAGTACGCGGTCAGCGGCGGCAGCACGTCGGCGGGGTCGACGTCGGCCAGGCACGAGACCGCGACCGAATGGGTCGCGTGCAGATGCACGATGGCGCGCGCGGCGCCGCGCTTGGCGTACATCGCCATGTGCAGGAACGATTCCTTGGTCGGCGGGTCGCCTTCGACGTGGCGCCCCGCGCCATCGAGCCGGGCAAGCCGGGCCGGATCGAGCCGGTCGAGCGCGACGTTGGTCGGGGTCATCAGCCAGCCGTCGTCGAGGCGCACGCTGATGTTCCCGGCACTGCCGAACGTGAGCCCGCGTTCGAACAGCGAACGGCCGAGACGGCAGATACTCTCGCGGTCCGCGCTCAGCGACATGCCAGCATCCGGAACGCCTTGGTGAAGAATTCGGGCGAGCCGAAGTTGCCGGACTTGAGGGCCAGCAGCAACCGCGGATCGCCCGTGCTCGCGGTCCATGGCACCCCGGGGTCGATCTGGGGGCCGATGCGGAGCGTCGCGATGCCGAGGCGGCGCGCCACGGCGCCGGCGGTCTCGCCGCCCGCCACGACCAGCCGGCGGACCCCGGCTGCTACAAGCCCGGCCGCGACCTCGGCCAGGGCCTGCTCGACCAGTTGGCCGGCGCGCTCGCGGCCCAGCGCCGCCTGGGTCCGGGCGACTTCGGCCGGCGGCGCGCTGGCGTAGACCAGCACCGGACCGTCGGCCAGGCGCGCGGCGGCCGCGGCGGTGGTCGCGGCCACCTGCCCGTCCCCGGCCAGGGCCGCGACGTCGAGCCGGATCGCCGTGTGGTCGCGGGCGAAGGCCTCGATCTGGCCGAGCGTCGCCGCCGAACAGCTTCCGGCGACGATGGCTTCGCGCCCGGCCACCTCGGGCAGCGCGTCCGCGGCCTCGCCGCCGAGCCGTCCGGCGCGGCGGAAATTGTCGGGCAGGCCGAGCGCTATGCCCGAGCCGCCGACCAGCAGAGCCTGGTCGGCGCAAGCGGCACCGAGGTCGATCAGGTTGCGATCGTCGAGCGCGTCGACGATGGCGTAGGCCGCGCCGCCGGCCCGCAGGCGCGCCAAGGCCGCCGCGATCGCGGCGGGCCCGCACCGCACGTCGCCATAGGCCACGAGCCCGACCTTGCTCCGCGTCTGGCGGCCGAGCACGCGCACGAGATCGGCGTCGGTCATGGGCGTGAGCGGGTGGTCGCGCATCGACGATTCCGACAGCAGGCGATCGCCGACGAACAGGTGCCC
Source organism: uncultured Rhodospirillaceae bacterium (assembly GCA_964530335.1). Lineage (GTDB taxonomy): Bacteria > Pseudomonadota > Alphaproteobacteria > SP197 > SP197 > VGDP01. Next base: position 9,046 of record CAZGYG010000051.1, read on the forward strand.
CTGGTAGACGGTGCGGCCGTTCTCGGGGAACGCCGGGCAGACCACGGCGAAATCGGCGCCGAGCCCGTGGCGGAGCGCGTCCGCCACCGGGCCGATGTTGCCGCGATCGGTGGAATCGAAAGTCGAGCAGATCTTGAACACGATCTGGTGCGCGCCGGCGTGGCGCATATGGCCGAGCGCCGCCTCGGCCTGGGCGACGGCGAGGTCGGGTTCGATGGTGCGCGATTTGAGCGCGACGACCATGGCGTCGATGCCGGCGCAATCGAGGGCGCGATCGGGCACGCCGATCGTGAGCGCCGTCCGCATGCCGCGGCGGACGAGCGTGTTGGCCAGGTCGGTCGCGCCAGTCAGGTCGTCGGCGATGCAGCCGAGCAGAAGACCGCCCATCGGCGCCCGGCTCAACCCGGCCCGACGCGCGCGACGGCGTAAGCGCCGAGCTCGACCGCGCCGGAGCGCGCCAACGCCCGGCCGCCGGTGGCGAAGAAGCGGGGGTCGCGCGTCGCGGCGATGAAGCTCCGCTCGTCGAGCACGCGGCAGATCGGCGATCCCGTGAGCCCGGTCACTCGGACATTCTGGCGGCCGGCCGTGAGGTTGGCGAGCCACAGGACTGTTCCGCCCCTCGCCTTGTGGGCAAGCGCAACAACGGATGCGGGGTCGGAAGAGGTCGCGGCGACCTGCTTCGATCCGGCCGCCGCCGCCAGGCCGGCGACGACGTGGAAGGCGGGGAACAGACCTTGCCCCACGGCGTCGAAATAAGGCTGCGCATCGGCGGTCTTGCGGTAAATCAGGCCGCGGACCCCGGTGGTCTCGGCGAGCGCGACGGCATCGAGCCCACCCGCCGCGAACGCCGCCGCGTAGCCGAGCGCCCAGGCGGCGCCGAACAGCCCGCGCTGGCGTGGGTCCATGGCGGCCAGGCAGACCCGGGAGTTGTCCGGGTTCGGGGCCGACGCCGCGCCATAGGGGTTGTCGCGCGCCGCGATGGTGCTGGGCCCGACCCGGTACGGGATATTGCCCATGAACGCCCGGGTCGAGCGGATCACGAAGGGTAGCGCCTGGAGCGTCTCCATGACCGAAACGTCGTCGGCGGCATGCACGATCGGGCAGGTCGTGTGCGTCACGAAGTCGATCAGGGCCGCCGGTGGCCGGTTGCGGTTGAGCTCGGTGAAGAACGAATACATGCCGCCGCCGAGCGGCACGCGCGGGAAGGCGCGGCGCGCGGCGCGGTAGAGCTCCTCGTACCCTGGCGCCTTCGGCCCCTGGCTGCCCGGCAGCACCGCCTTGAGGTGCGCCGATGGCGTGACGAACACCGCGCCCGGCTTAAGCCCGCTCGCCTTGACCGCCTGGGCCACCGGGGCAAGCTCCGCGCCCGGATCGCCCTTGCCCTCGATGATGATCTCGAGCGTCACTTGGGCGCCCGTGGCCTCGGCGAGACGGTGATAGCGGCCGAACGGCGCCAGGCCACGCGCGCGCGAGTCGACGGTGCAGACCAGGATCTGCGGTCCCAGCGCACGCACGGTCTCGGCGGCGGCGAGCGCCGCCTGAGCCTCGGCCGCCGTGACGCCGACGCCGATGCGCGGCATGGCCTGGCTCCCGGCTCGGCCGACCTCGACGGCGATGCGCACGCCGCCGCCCGCGCGGCGCCGGCCGGACGCGCGGCCGGCGAAGCCGAGAGTCACGGCCTGGTCGAACGACTTGCCGGCCGGCAGCACGTAGGGCCACGGCAGGGCCAGCGGGCGCACGTAGGTCTTGAACGAGGCGTCGGTCCAGTTGCGGTGGTCCTCCATCTCGAAGGTGTCGCCGTCCATCCGGCACGTCACCCAGACCCCGGGCAGCGCCTCGTGGCTGAGCGAGCGGATGTCCTTGAACGGCTGCACTGGATCGACGATGGCGGGAAACGTGCTGGTCACCTTGCGGCCATCGACGTGCTCGACGACGACCGGGCGGCCGGCGACGCCCTCGAGCGGATGGAGGACGACGAAGCCGGCGCGGTTGGTCAGGAAGTCGGTCTCGGGCACGGCGGTCACGGTGAACGCGAGCGCGCCGCCGGGCTTGCCCACGATGCGCGCCTGGTAGGCCAGGGCGCGGCGGGCGTCGGCGCAGCGCGCGGCGTAGCTAACCTCGAACCCCGCCGCGCCTTGGCGGACCTTCAGGTCCGCGATGTCGGGCGCGAAGGTGCCCCAGTTCTCGTCGCGCACGAGGAATGCGATGGCGCGCAGCACCTCGACGCCGTTGAGGCGCACGTAGCGCAGGGCGCCCCGGTCGAGCACGGCCGACAACGCGCCGGCCCGCAAGGTCCGTCCCGGAACGTCGGGACGGTCGGTGCCGGTGAGCTTCACCGCCTTCGTCGGTCGGGGGCTTGCCATGGCCTATCCTCCGTTGTTGCGGGCCTCCGTTGTTGCGGGCCGCGCCGGCTCAAGCGATGACGCGGTCGGTGTCCGGGTCGATCAGGATGGCCCGACTCATGTCGAGGTCGAGCTCGATCCGCTCGCCCGGGCGCTGGACCTCGTGCGAGCCGACCTCGACCATCACATGCGCGCCGTGCAGTTCGACGGTGAGATACGTGCGCGACCCGGTAGGTTGGATTAGTTCGACCGTCGCCGCCACGCGCACATGGCCCTCGCGCGCCGCCGCCGGCCCGGCGCGGGTCATGTGCTCGGGCCGCAGGCCAAGGATCAGGTCGTGCCCGGCCGGGCTTCCCGACAGCGGGCGGCGCGCCGGCCAGGGGATCGTCGCGCCGGTGGCGAAACCCAGGCTCAGGGCCGCATCCGCCTGGACCGCGCGGACGGCCATGAAGTTCATTTGGGGCGAGCCCAGGAACCCGGCGACGAACCGGGTCGCCGGCCGCTCGAACAGATCGAGCGGCGCGCCCACCTGCTCGATCAGCCCGTCCTTCAGGAGCACGATGCGGTCGGCGAGCGTCATCGCCTCGACCTGATCGTGGGTGACGTAGATCATCGTCGTAGCGATTTCCTGGTGCAGGCGCTTGATCTCGCCGCGCATCTCGTCGCGCAACTGGGCGTCGAGGTTCGACAGCGGCTCGTCGAACAGAAACAGCCGCGCGTTGCGCACGATGGCGCGGCCGATCGCCACGCGCTGGCGCTGGCCGCCGGAGAGCTGGCGCGGCAGGCGACCGAGCAGGTTGACGATGCCGAGCATGTCGGCGGCGCGCTTGACCCGCGCGTCGATGTCCGCCTTCGGCGTCCTGCGGGCGCGCAGACCGAACGCGATGTTCTCGTAGACCGACATGAACGGATAAAGCGCGTAGTTCTGGAACACCATGGCGATGTCGCGGTCGCGCGGCCGCTCGTGGTTGACCACGCGGCCGGCGATTTCAATGGTGCCCTCGTCGGCCTCCTCGAGCCCGGCGATGGTGCGCAAGAGCGTGCTCTTGCCGCACCCGGACGGGCCGACGAGCACCGCGAACTCCCCGGCCGGAATCTCGAGATCGACGCCGCGCACGGCCTGGACCGCCCCGTAGCGCTTCTTCAACCCGGTCAGCTTGAGATCGGCCATCTCGCCTCGCCCCCTCAGCCCTTGACCGCGCCCATGGATATGCCGCGCACGAGAAAGCGCTGCAACGTCGCCACCGTGATGAACACCGGAACCGACCCGAGCACGGACATCGCCGCGATCTTGGCCCAGAAATTCGACTGCCCGCCGAAATAGTGGGTCACCTGGACCGTGTAGGTGACGACCTCGGTGCGCGTGAGCACGAGCGCGAACAGGAACTCGTTCCACGCGAAGATGAAGGTGAAGACCGCCGTGGCGAACAGTCCCGTCCGCGCCATCGGGAACACGATGCGCCACAGCACCTGCCAGCGGGTGCAGCCATCGACCAGCGCGCTCTCCTCGAGCTCGATGGGAATGTCCTCGATGTAGCCGCGCATCATCCAGATGACGTAGGGCAGATTGAACGCCGTGTAGAGCACGATCAGACCCTGGTACGTGTCGACCCAGCCGAGCCAGACGTACAGCAGGAACACCGGGAAGACGATGACGATGGGCGGCAGCATGCGCTGCGAGATGATCCACACCGACAGGTGCTCGCCGCCGGTCTTGAAGCGCACCAGGCTGTAGGCGCACATGGTGCCGAGCACCATGGCGATGACGGTGCTGCTGCTCGCCAGCACCAGGCTGTTGCCCACGGTCTCGGCGTCGCCGTCTTTGAACAGCACGCGGTAGTTGGCGAACTGGAGACTCTCCGGAAACCACACCGGCGGAAATGCAAAAATCTCCTCCGGCGTCTTGAACGAGATCATGAACAGCCAGTAGACCGGGAACAGGAAGAACAGCACCAGGCCGCACGCCACGGCATAGCGCAGGCCGAGCGCGACGGCAGGGCGGCGCAGCATCGGGCGCGCCGGCGTCATCGGGCGAGCCCCATGCGCCGGATCGACCAGGTCACGATCACGGTCAGCAGGAAGATGATCAGGAACGCGATGGCGCCGGTGTAGCTGGTCTCGAACTGCTGGAAGCCCTGGACGTAGGCATAGATCGAGATCGTCTCGGTCATCGTGCCGGGACCGCCGGCGGTCAGCGCCCAGACGATGTCGAAGATGCGCGCGAGATCCAGCCCGCGGATCAGGATGGCGATGGCCATCACCGGCCAGATCGCCGGCAGGACGATGCGGAAGAACGTGCGCCAGAAGCCGGCGCCGTCGATCGCCGCCGCCTCGGTGAGCGAGCGGTCGACGTTGGACAGGGCGGCGAGCAGGATCAGGAACATGAACGGCGTCCACTGCCAGATCTCGCACAGCACGATCGCGGGGTAGACGAGGTTGTGGCTGACCGTCCACAGAAGCGCGACCGGCTCGCCGGCGAACCAGCCGACGATCTGGTTGATCGGACCATAGCGGTTGTCGAACATCAGCCGCCACGTCGCCCCCGCGACGATCGGCGAGATGACCGTGGGCATGACGAGCAGGGCGATGAAGACCTGGCGGCCAGGCAGGCGCTCGAGGAAGAGCTGCGCCATGGCCAGGCCGAGCACGAGCTCGACCGGCAACGCGACGATCGTGATGATCGCGGTGTGCAGGAGCGATTCCCAAAGCCGCCCGTCCTTGAACAACTGGACGTAATTGGCGAGACCGGCGAAGGAGGTGTCTTCCTCGAGCATGGTGATGCTCTGGAAGCTCACGACCGCCGTGTAGATGATCGGGAACAGCCCGATCAGCAGCAGCAGGAACACGGCCGGCGCGACGATGCCGTACACGAAGACGGCGTCGGAGCGCCGCGTGCGCGACCGTTCGAGGTGGATGCGGGCCGCCGTCATCGCCCGGTCGCGCCCCGCGCGCGAGG
>CAZGYG010000051.1:14443-21297 GCA_964530335.1 uncultured Rhodospirillaceae bacterium
GCCCGGTCGCGCCCCGCGCGCGAGGGATGGGCAACCGTGACACGGACGCCCGAGCGGGTTCGACGATGCGAGCCATCCCGACGGACGAGGTTCGAGGCGATCCGGGACCGGCTCGCAACCGCGCCGCGGTCACGAGCCGGAACCCGAACGCCCGTTGCCTACTGCGGGTAGGCACCCGACTTGGACGCCCATGAGGCATAGACGGCCTTCTGGTCGTCGACGCCGATCTTCTCGGTGATCGCGTCCCATTCGGCCGCCGCCTGGTCGAGGATGGCCTTGGGATCCTCGCCAGCCCACAGCCTGCTGATGGCTTGGCGAAGAACCTCCTCGTACTTGTCGGTCTGGAGCAGCGACAGGTCGAGCAATCCGGACTCGGCGCCGGCCTTGAGCGCGGCGAGATAGTCCTTCGCGTCGGGCCACTTCGCCAAGTACTCGGCGCTGGTGAAGTGCGAGGTGCGGAACGGATCGCGCAGCGCGTACGGGAGCTGCACGCGCTGGAGGCTGATGTCCTCGCTGTTCAACCACTGGATGAACAGGTAGGCGGCCTCCTTGTTCTTGCTCCCGGATGCGACGGACAACGCGAACCCGGCCGCGAGCTGCGGATGCCCGCCCGGGGGCAGCGCGTAGCCGACGTTGCCGGCGATCGTCGTTTTCGGCACCCAGCTCATCACCTCCTGGTCCGTGCCGTAGCCGGCGGCCCAGCGGCCGTAGGGCGGCCACGAGATGGTCATCGCCGTCTGGCCGGAAAGGAACGCGGCCAGGTTCTCGACGAAGCCCCAGGTCTCGACGCCCGGCGGCATGAACGCGTTCTCGGCGCGCATCTCGGTCAGCACGCGCACGCCGATGTCGCTGTTGATCGTCGCCTTCATGGAGTCGGCGTCGAAGAAGCGCCCGCCTTCGTTGCGGAAGCGCTCCTGGAACATGTACATGGCGTAGGGCGGCTGGCGGAAGAACGCCGCGCCGTACATGCCCGGCTGGTACTTGTCGGTCAGGAACTGGCCGATGTCGTCGAACTGCGGCCACGTGGTCGGCACGGCCAGGTCGTAGCCGTACTTGGCCTTGAACTCCTCCTGGTTCGCCGCATCCGCCAGGATGTCCTTGCGGTAGTACATGACGAACGTGTCGCCGTCGTCCGGGAAGCCGTAGATCTTGCCGTCCACGGTCATCTGGTTGTCGCGGTAGGTCGGCGCGATCATCTGCAGCTCGTCACGGAAGCCGTACTTGTCGACGTAGGGATCGAGCACCTCGAGCGCGCCGGCGTTGGCCAGGTCGGGCATCCACGCCGGGATGACGTTGAGCGCGTCGTAGGCGCCCGCGCCCGAGCGGTAGTCCTGCATGATCTTGGTGAACATCTCGGCGGTCGCGACCTCGACCACCTTGACCTCGATCCCCGTCAGCTCCTGCCACTTCGGGCCGGAGAAGTTGAGCGGATCGAGCGACTGGAGACCGGCTTCCCACACGATCGTGATCGTGGTTCCGGCGTACTGCTTGGCTTCGTTGACGGCGCGCTCGGCCGCCGATTCGGCCGACGCCGTCGACGTCCAGGCGACCGCAGCGATGGCGACGGCCGACAGGACCATGGTCTTGAGCGAACGCATTCTCATCCTCCCTTTGAAGCTTGTCGTTACGAAGGCCGCGCCGGCGATCCGATCGCGGCAATACACAGTCTGGTCGTGGTTCCCATTCCCCTCGTCCGCGGCGCGGCGGACCGGGCCGCTAGGTTCCGAAGCGCGCACCGTAGCCCTCCAATCTCGCCTTCCACGACGGCGCGTCAAGCACCGCCTTGTTGACGACGTTCGCCGGCGCCCGCCCGCGCATGACCTCGAGCACGGCGCGCACGTCGGAGGCCCCGGTCTGCGCGAAGCACTGGTCGGTCCAGCACAGCGCATGGGGCGCGAGTATGACGTTGTCGAGCTTGAGGATCGGATCGTCGGGGTCGGGCGGCTCGGGGTCGAGTACGTCGAGCCCGGCGCCGGCGATGCGGCGTTCCTGCAAGACCCGGGTCAGCGCGGCCTGATCGACCGTCGGGCCGCGCGAGGTGTTGATGAGGAACGCCGTCGGCTTCATCAGCGCCAGACGCTCGGCGTTGACGATGTGCCGGGTCTCGGGCGCCAGCGGGCAGTTGACCGCCAGGAAGTCGGAGCGGCGGAACAGCGTCGGCAGATCGACCAGCTCGATGCCGAGCCCGGCGGCCAGTTTCGGATCGGCGAAGGGATCGTGGGCGATGAACTTCATGTCGAGCGGCCGGGCGAGCCGGAACAGCTCGGCGCCGATGTTGCCGATGCCGATCGAACCCAGCACCCGCCCGACCAGGCCGATGCCCATGTGGTCGACCCGGCGCGCGAACCCGGCCGGACCCTCGCGGGTCAGCGCGTCCTTGACGAACAGCTTGCCCGCGAGGGCGAAGATGAACGTGAGGATCGCCACCGCGACCGGCCGGCGCACGCCATCGGGCGTGATGACCAGCGCGATGCCGTGCTCGGTGCACGCGGCGACGTCGACGTTGTCGTAGCCGACGCCGAAGCGGGCGACGACCGCGAGCCGGCCGTCGGCGGGAGCGCTGGCGCGCGCGAACCGCGCGCCGAGCAGGATCAGCGCGTCGAACCCGGCGAGCCCCGCCGCCGGGAGCACGCCCTCGACCGGCGCGACGTAGTCGAGCTCAACGTCCTTGGTCGAGGTCAGCGGCGCCAGATCGAACATGGGAAACGCCGGGGTTCCGTCCGGCTTGATGAAATCGCGGCTCAGCGCGACGCGGAACTTCGCCATGGCGATCGCCTAGCCCTTGCGCCGCGCGCCGCGCGCCGGGCCGCGCACGGCCGAGCGTATGCCGGCGATGGCCTCGGCGAGCGCGTTGTGCAGCACCCAGACGTCGCCCGAGTAGCAGATGAAATCGAAACCGGCGGCGTGGAGCTGCACGCCCTGCTCGACCGTCGGCACGAGCCGGCCGAGCGACTTGCCGTGCTTGCGGGCCGCGGCGATGACGCGATCGATCGCCTTGGCGAACTTCGGGTGGTCGAACTCGCCGGGCACGCCGAGCGAGACGCTGAGGTCGAAGTGGCCGACCCACAGGCAATCCACGCCGTCGAGCGCGGCGATGGCGTCGGCGTTCTGCACACCCTCCGCCGTTTCGATCTGGGCGAACACGGTCGTGCGCCGGTTGGCCGCCGCCAGCTTCGCCTTGACGGAACCGGGCCTGTAGTCGTCGTGCGCCACCTGCAGGGCCACGCCGCGCCGTCCTTCGGGGTAGTACTTCACCGCATCGACGATCCGCTTCGCCTCGGCCGCCGAGCCGACCATGGGCAGCATGATGCCCTCGGCGCCCATGTCGCACGCCCGCGCTATGTGGTGATACTCCCGCGACGGCACGCGCACGATGGTCGGCAGGTCCGCCGCCTGCATGTAGCGGATCGCGCTCTTGATCGTCTCGAACCCGAAGCCGCTGTGCTCTGTGTCGAAGAGCACGAAGTCGCAACCCGCCGAGGCCAGGATGTGGCCGATACCCGGCGTCGCGAACTCGACGACGAAATGGCCGACCTTGAGCGACCGTTTCCCGGCCATCGATTTCAGTCCGCGCGCCACGATTCCTCCCCTTGGGCTGGCCCGAGCCGCCTAACCGCCGGCATGCGCGAGAGCGCCGAGCATCACGGCCTTGGACGCCACCAGCGGCCGGCTGGCCTGGTCGAATACGGCGTAGTGCGGCGTCCGCACGTGAGCGTCGAATGCCGCGCGATCGTCGTAGATTTCATAGAGAAACACGCGCTCCGGCTCGCCGTCGGGCAACACGACGTCGAAGCGCCGGCAGCCCGGCTCATCTTGCACGCTGGCGTTCGCGTTCTCGACGATCAGCGCGCGGAACGCCTCGGCCGCGCCCGCCTTCAGCCGAAAGTCGACCACGACGACGTATCCCCCCATCTTCGGTTTCCCGCATTTTCCAGTATGTGTCCGCCACCTGGTCGAGGTGGTCCCGCATCGCGCGCTCGGCCAGGTCCGGGTCGCGCTTGGCAACGGCATCGCAAATGGCTTCGTGCGCCCGGAACGCGATGAACCTCTGGCCCGGGCTGACCAGCGAGATCGTGCGCTGCTCGGTGAGCCAGGCGACGATAGCCTCGTGAATGGCCGTGAAGATCGGGTTGCGCGGGGCCACCGCCAGGACGAAGTGGAACGCCACGTCCGTCCGCTCGAACGCGCGCACGTCGTCGAGCTCGGCGCGGTTCGCCTCGAGCGCGCGCGCCAGCGCGCGGCGGTCGTCGGCGGTCGCGAACATCGCCGCGTGCCGCGCCAGACCGATCTCGAAGAACCGGCGTGCCTCCTGGAAACTCCGGATGCCGTCGGGCGCCGCGAGCAGATGGCGCGCGGCACCGGCGAGCGAATCGACCATGACCCCGGCCGTCGGCCGCGTCACGCGCGGGCGCGCGCCGTTGCGGACCTCGACCAAGCCCATCTTCGAGAGCGCGAACAGCGCCTCGCGGACCGCCGGGCGCCCGACGCGGAAGAGCCGCATCAACTCGCGCTCCGACGGCAACGGGTCGCCCGCCCCGAGCTCGCCGCCCTGGATCATGGCCTCGAGCCGGCTCGCCACGTCCTCGTAGAGACGGCGGCGGCGGATGGCGAGCGATGTCGCCGGTATACCTGTCATACCAGACACGGCGCGACGCTATAGTCCAGCGCGGGGCGAGAATCAAGTAGGGGCATCGATCCGTGGTCGGGACTGTCGTCGATAGGGTCGTATCGGGCCCGACCGCCTACCAGCCGGCGTAAGGGGCGACGGCGGCGTCCGTGACCCGGCCCGCCGCCACGTCCTCGAGCGCCCGATCGAGGATCTGGAGCCCTTCGTCGGCTTCGGCCGCGGAAAGCGTGAGCGGCGGCGTGAGCTCGAGCACGTTGGAGTGGTGCCCGACATAGAACAGGACGCAGCCGAGCTCGGCCGCCCGGTACACCACCTTGGCGCACGCCTTGGTGGCGGGCCGTCGCGTCGTACGGTCCTCGACCAGATCGACCCCAATGATCAGCCCGCGCCCGCGCACGTCGCCGATGATCGGGTGGCGGTTGGACAGCCGGCGCAGGCCATCCATGAGCTGGCGGCCCCGCGCGGCCGCGTTGTCCGCCAGCCGGTCGCCCACGATCGTGCGCAGGACCGCCCGGCCCGCCGCGGCGGCCACCGGGTTGCCCGAGATCGTGGTGATGGTCAGGCCCAGCTTGTGGTTCAGGATCTCGGCCGGACCGACCACGGCCGACAACGGCAGGCCGCCGCCGATCGCCTTGCCGAACGAGACGATGTCGGGAACCACGCCCTCGACCTCGAACGAATGCAAGAACCCGGTGCGGCCCAGGCCGACCTTGACCTCGTCGCAGATCAACAGAATGCCGTTGCGGTGGCACAGCTCGGCGAGCCCCTTGAGGAAGCCGGGCGGCGGCACGATGTCGCCGGCGTCGCACATCACGACCTCGAGGAAGACGCCGGCCATCTGCGCGGGCGGCGCGATCGTATCGAGAAGGTACTGGAAGTAATCGAGCGACTGCTGGCCGACGTCCCCGGCGAACGGCGGCCGATAGGGGTCCGGATAGGGCACATAGACCTGCCCCGGTCGCGTCGAGGGCACGCTGTTGAGCTGCTGCGCGCTGTAGCCCGAGAGCGCCAGGCTGCCCGAAAGCCCGCCATGGGTCCCGCCGATGAACGAGACGAAGCGCGAGCGTCCGGTCGCCGCGACGATGCAACGGGCAAGCGCGTCGTTGGCGTCGGAGCCGCAATGTCCGAGCCACACGCGCCGGTCGCCCCGGCCCGGCGTGAGCGCGAGCAACTCCTCGGCCAGCGCCACGGCCTCGGGATTGGTGTTGCTGATGTTGCTTACCCCCGCCATGGTGCCAGCGGCGCTTCGCACCGCCTCGACCACCGCCGGGTGGCCGTAGCCCAGGCTCGCGGCGCCCCACGTCCCGCTCAGGTCCAGGACCCGGCGACCGTCCTCGGTCACGAGGTACGAGCCTTCGCCCCGCACCACCGAGAACGGGAAGAACCGGATCTTGTTGGTGTCGGCGATGACGCGCCGCTCGCGTTCCTCCAACGACGGCATCGCAACCCCTCCATTCTCGAACGGCCCGGGATTGTCCGCCGCGGGCAAAGGCCACGCAAGAGCAGCGTCTTGCCGCGATCCGGCGGGAGGGCTACGGTTGCGGCCGGGCCATGGGGAGGCGCGCCACGCGATGCTTGCCCGCGCGATCGGGACCTGGATCGACGACGACGAACCGCCGCCGGTGACGATCGTCAACGGCGACGCGCCGGGCCGCGCCGTGCTGGTGTGCGATCACGCGAGCGCGGTCATACCGCGGCGGTTGGGCGATCTGGGGCTGCCCGCCATGGAACGCTATCGCCACATCGCGTGGGACATCGGCGCGGCCGAGGTGGCGCGGCGCTTGTCCGCGGCTCTCGATGCCGCGCTCGCCCTCGCCGGCTATTCCCGGCTGGTGATCGACCTCAACCGGCCGCTCCACGTCGATGACCTGTGCGCCGAGCGCAGCGAGGACACGATCGTTCCCCGCAATGTCGGCCTCGACGACGCCGAGAAGGCCGAGCGCGTCGCGACGTTCTATTGGCCCTACCACGACACGGTGCACGAGATCGTCGACTCCCGCGTGCGCACGGGCGCCGTGCCGGTCCTCGTCTCGGTGCACTCGTTCACCCCGGTCTATCGGGGCAACGCCCGGCCCTGGCACGTCGGCGTCAACTACCGCCTCGATCCACGGCTCGCGCGCCGCGTGCTCGGCACGTTGCGTTCGGAACCCGGTCTGGTCGTCGGCGAGAACGAGCCCTACGACGTGAACCTGCTTGGCGACTATACGGCCCCCGTCCATGCCGAGCG
>CAZGYG010000052.1:0-16073 GCA_964530335.1 uncultured Rhodospirillaceae bacterium
ATCAACTCGCCGATGCAGTGCATGATGAAGGAGATCTGCGCCCAGTGCCTGCAGCCGCACGTCGACCCGGCAACCGGGGCGCGGCGGCCGCCGGTGTTCTCGTGCTTCAACCAGGACCAGGCGCTCGACGAGGTCGATTTCCCGGCGCTCGACCAGCGGCTGCGCCAGAACGGCACCCAGGAAAAGCTGACCGCGCTGTGGATCGACCGCTGCCTGCGCCGCCTCGCGCTGCGCCCCGCCGCGGAGTAGCGGCGTTACGCCTTCCCCGTGCGCTTGGCGGCCGCGTGGTGGCGGATGACCTCCTTGACCACGAAGGCCAGGAACTTCTCGGCGAATTCGGGATCGAGCTTGGCCTCGATCGCCAGGCGGCGCAGCCGGGCGATCTGCTCGGCCTCGCGCGCCGGGTCGGCGGGCGGCATGTCGTGGTCGGCCTTCAGCACGCCGACGCGCTGGGTGCAGCGGAACCGTTCCGCCAGCATGTGGACGATCGACGCGTCGATGTTGTCGATGCTGTCGCGCAACGCCTGAAGCTCGGGCAGGACGCGCGGTTCGTTCATGGTTGGCCTAGGCGATGCCGGGCACGGGGAAGCCGAGCGCGAGGTCGCGCACCTCGCCCCGGATCTTCGTCAGGTCCTCGTTGGCCCCGGCGCGAGCCGCGCGCACGATGAAGTCGGCGATCTGGCGCATCTCGCCTTCCTTCATGCCACGCGTGGTCAGCGCGGGCGTGCCCAGCCGGATGCCCGACGGGCTCATGGCCGGACGCGGATCGTCGGCGATCATGTTCTTGTTGAGGGTAATGCCGACCTCGTCGAGCACGTCCTGGATGTCGCCGCCGGGCTTGGCGAAGCTCTTGACCGCATCGACCAGCATCAAGTGGTTGTCGGTGCCGTTGGTGATCAGCTTCACCCCCTGGTCCATCAGGCGCGCCGCCATGGCCTTGGCGTTGACCACCACCTGGCGGGCGTAGACCTTGAACCCGGGCTGCTGCGCCTCCTTGAACGCCACCGCCTTGGCCGCGACCATCTGCATGATCGGTCCGCCCTGGAAGCCGGGGAACACCGACTTGTCGATCTTCTTCCCGAGCTCGCGCTCGCGGGTCAGGATCATGCCGCCACGCGGCCCGCGCAGGCTCTTGTGCGTCGTCGTCAGTATGACGTCGAACCCGGCGTGGAACGGATTGGCGAGAACCCCCGCCACGATCAGGCCGGCGATGTGGGCCACGTCGGCGACCGCGAAGGCGCCGACCTCGGTCGCGATGGCGCGCATGGCCTTGTAGTCGAGCTCGCGCGGATAGGCGGAGAACCCGGCCAGGATGATCTTGGGTTTCTCGGCCTTGGCGACCCGGCGCATTTCGTCGTAGTCGATCTCGCCGGTCTCGATGCTCTTCATCTTGTAGCGCACGAAGCGGAACACCTTGGCGATGTGGGTCACCGGATGGCCGTGGGTCAGGTGGCCGCCATGCGACAGATCCATGCCGAGGATGGTCGCGCCCGGCTCGGCGAGCGCGAAGTAGGTGGCGATGTTGGCGGGCGCGCCGGCGTGGCTCTGCACGTTGGCGTGGCCGGCCTCGAACAGCGCCTTGGCGCGCTCGATCGCCTCGGACTCGATCTTGTCCATGATCTCGTTGCCGCCGTAGTAGCGCGCGCCGGGGTAGCCCTCGCTGTACTTGTTGTTGAGGACGCTCGACATCGCCTCCATGACCGCGGGGCTGACGTAGTTCTCGCTGCAAATCAACTCGAGCCCGGTCTTCTGGCGCTCCTCCTCGGCCTTGATCAGGTCGTGGATCAGCGGGTCGGTCTTGGGCAGATAGCGATAATCCATGACGATCCTCAGCGAACGGCCTCAGCGAACGGCCTCGGCGAACGGATGAACGCGAGCGGCCAGGCAGCACGGCGATGAGGTACGCCCGGACGCGGACCCTGGCAAGACCTTCCCGGCCGGACTCAAGCCGCCGACATTTCATGCGCGGCGAAGATTCTGCGCACGGTCTCGACGATCTCGACGGTGCCGACGAATCCCGCGGGCACGACAAAGGCGTCGCCCGCCGCGAAGGTGCGTTGGGCCCCGGCCGAGTCGGTGACGACGAGCCGCCCGCTGAGCAGGACCGAAAGCTCGTCCTCGGCGTAATGCACCCGCCACTTGCCCGGCGAGCATTCCCAGATGCCGGCGCTGAACGCGCCGTGCGCGCTGGAGAAGGCGTTGAGGCCGCGCGTATCCGGTCGGCCGGCGACGATCCTGGACGGCGCGCCCCAATGCTCGAGCGGCGTCGCGTCGTCGCGTGCGACGCCCTTGAGAGCGACGATGGCGTCGATGGTCTGCATGGCGCGGTCTCCCCCGGCGGCACGTCGTCATTGTGACGCCGAGGCGTGCGCCGGGGAAGCCTGCCTATGCGCCGTCGAAGACCCGGGCGGCGAAGTGGCGGGCCAACGGTTCCACCAGCGGCCCCGGCCGGAGCATGACGGCGGGCGGTGGCGCGAACCGGCGCACCTCGTCGAGCAGCGGCGCGAGCGCCGGCGGCGCGGCGCGCCCGGTGACATGGAACGCCTGCGAGGCGACCACGGCGAGGGTGGCGAGGGCGGCGACAAGCAGTTCGCCGGCTTCGGTTTCCTTGGCCCAGGCGAGAAACGTCGGCGGCGCCATGTCGTTCTGGCCGAAGCCGCCGCTTTCGGACGCCGGCGTGAAGGTGCGCGCCGCGGCGTGGCGCGCCTGTTCGTAGTAGCCGACCAGGGCCATGGGCAGACAGCCGAAGTAGGTCCCGACGTCGTCCGTGCGGAGCTGGTCGGGCAGCAAGGAGGTGTGACCGTCCAGCAACTTGGTCGCCTGCCGGTCGGCCACCAGGCAGAGCTCGGCCCAAGCATGGGCGAGCCCGTCGAGCGCCGGCGTCGCCATGGCGTTGTGGTAGCCGCCGGTGGAATAGACGCGACCCCAGGGATGGCGTTCGTCGGGCGGGAGGTAGACCGGATTGTCGCTTACCGATCTGAGCGACACGGTGGCCGCGCGCTCGGCCTCGGCGACGGCCCGGAACGCCTGGCCGAGGGTGCGGGGCAGGATGCGAAAGCTGACCGGGGCCTGGTAAGGCCGACGCCCGGCCCCATCGGCCTCCGCGACCAGATGGCGGCGCAGCCCCTGCAGCGCCGCCGCCTCGTTCTCGTCGCCCCACAGCCCATCGAGCTCGGGGGCATAGTGCTCGAGCGGCGCCCGGATCGCCTCGACGGCCAGGGCGAACACGGGCAGGGCGAGGTCGAGCCGGCGCCGGGCGGCGAGCGCCGCGTCGGCGACGAGCCCAGCGGCGGCGGGGGAACCGTTGACCAGCGCGAGGGACTCCTTCTCGGCCAGGTCGAAGTCCTCGGCCAGGGGGCTGAACAAGTACGACAAGGACAGGATCTCGCCGGCGCCGCCCTGGCCCTGCCACGGCACCTCGGGCAAGGGACCGCCGTCGAGCATGGCGGCCACCCGCCGGGCGAGCTCGGGCGTGACCGCGGCGTGACCTTCGACGAAATTCGCCAATCGCGCCAGGACGATAGCTCGAGTTACGCGCTCCGGCAGCACGGCGCCGAACGAGGCGGCAGCCGCGAGCGGCGGGCGGCGGGCATGGGCCTTGCGCTGCGCCGGGTCGAGCCTGATGCGGGCGTGCTGGCCATAGCCGCTGGTCACGCCGTAGATCGTGATCTCCGGATCGTTGTCGATAAGGGCGAGGAAGCTCATCCGGCGACGCGGTCGAGCGCGCCGTCGCCGAGCCGCACCGGCTCACGCCGCCAGGCGACGCGGCGGGCGGCGTCGAGCGTGATATCGTTGCGCGATTCGAGCACGACCGTCATGGTGGCGCCTCCCTTGGGGCGGGCCTTGGGGCGGGTAAATCTGCCACGGATCGGGAGCCCGCGGCTTGGCGATGGACGTAACGGCTCTTGCGGCGGTCCTGGGGTTGGCCTTTCCCGGCCTCCTGGTCACGGCGGCGGCCTGCGACTTGGCCCGCTACCTGATCCCCAACACCATTTCGATCGTCCTGGCCGTCGCGTTCGTGCCCGCCGCCCTGGTGGCCGGAATTTCGCTCGAGGCCGTGCTTTACCATGCCCTGGCCGGGCTTGCCGTGTTCGCGGCCGGGTTCGTGCTGTTCAGCCTCAACGTCATGGGCGGCGGCGACGTCAAGCTGATGGCCGCCGCCGCCGCGTGGACCGGGTGGGGCGCGCTCGGGCCGTTCCTCGTGGCCACGGCCCTGGCCGGGGGCCTGCTGGCCCTGGTCCTGGTCGTTGCCCGGCGCGTGGTGCCGGCGGGCCGCTTCGCCCCCGAGGGCGCGCTCGGCAGGCTGTTGGCGCCGAGGCAAGGCGTGCCCTATGCCGGCGCGATCGCGCTGGCCGGGCTGGCCGTGATGCCGCGTATGCCGCTCATGGCACCCCTTCTCGACATGTTTTGAATCCGCCCCGACCCCTGATAGGATAGCTCCCTTGGCCGCTATCGCTGCGACGCCATGGTTAAGGGCCTATCGAATTGACGGGATTCCTGTATTGCCGCATAGTTATCGTGCGATCTTAAGAAAGTAGTGGGCACGCGGCGCCGACACCGGCCGCGCGCGAGTTGGGGGGTGGGCCCATGCGTCCGATCGTGATCGTCCTGATCGTCGTTGCGCTCGCGCTTGCCGGCGGCACCGTGTACCTGGTCAATCTGTGGGTGACCCAGCAGGGCGAGGAAGCCGTCTCGGAACAGCCGGTCAGCGAAACGCAGATCATGGTCGCGGCGCGCGACCTGCCGGCCGGCACGATCCTGCAGGACTCCGACATGCGCTGGCGCGCCTGGCCGGCCGACGGCGTCCAGGCCGATTACGTGGTGCAACAGGATCCCGCCCAGGGTTTCGGCGACTTCACCGGCTCGGCGGTTCGCGCCGCGATACGCAACGGCGAACCGATGACCGCGACGCGGGTGTTCAAGCGCACCGAGGCCGGCTTCCTGTCCGGCGCGCTGGCGCCGGGCATGCGCGGGGTCTCGGTCCGCGTCGACGACGTGACCGGAACGTCCGGGTTCGTGTTGCCGGGCGATCGGGTCGACGTGATCATGACCCAGCGGTTCAGCGAGTTCGACCCGCAGGTCAACTCCGTGAAGGACCGCTTCGTCGTCCAGACGATTCTGCGCAACGTGCGCGTGCTCGCCGTCGATCAGACCCTCGACGACGTGGTCGGAACGGCGCAGCGGGCCAAGACGGTGACCATCGAGGTCAAGCCGTCGGACAGCGAGGTGATTTCGCTGGCGCAGCAGATGGGCGATCTCACGCTCGCCGTGCGCAGCCTGAGCATCGAGGAAGACCCGGAATTGCAGCCGTTCCAGGCGGATTACAACGTCAGCCGCTATCTCGGCCGCACCGTGCGGACCGAGAACCGCGTCGCGGTCGCGGCGCAAGACCTGCCGCCCGGCACGCTGATCCGGGTGCAGGATCTGGCGTGGCAAACCGTGCCGGCGAGCGACCTTGCGCCGGGTTCGTACCTCGAGGGCAGCATCGAGGTCGATCGGCTGCGCGGCGCGTTGGTCCGCGCGACGATCGCCAAGGGCGCGCTCGTATTGGCCGACGCCGTATACTTCCCGGACCAGGACGGCTTCCTTTACAGCGCGCTGGGCCCGGGCATGGTCGGCTACAGCATCGCCATCGCGGCCGAGAGCTTCATCTCGGGCCGCATCTCGGCGGGCGACCATGTCGACGTGATCCTGACCGCCCAGATCGAGGAACGGGGCGGCGCGATCGCCAAGCGCACCTTGAGCGAGACCATGCTTGAGAACGTGCGGGTCATAGCCATCGACCGCACCTTCGACCGCATCGCCAACGCCTGGAAACTGGGCGACACCGCGACGCTCGAGGTGACGAGCGAAGGCGCCGAGCGCCTGGCCATCGCCCGGGTCATGGGCATCTTGTCGCTCGCGCTGCGCGGCGCGGGCGAGCCCCAGAGGCTCAACACGTACACCACCGATTACGAGGTCAGCCGGGCGTTGACCGCCTTCGCCTGGGGCCAGACCGGCCCCTTGCCTCCCGGATTCGAGGATCTGGGCCAGGGCACGGGCGACGAACGCAACATGTCGGGCGCGCCGGAGATCGCCCCCATCCCGGCGCCCACGCTCGCGGCGCCGGTCGAGGACGAGGGCGAGCCCGAGTACGTCTCGGGCCAGCCGCGCGCGGTCAAGGTCTACCGCGGCGGCGCCGTGACGATTTACCGCTTCGAATAACGCGAGGTCGGGATTATGAAACGTGCGGCCTGGGCTGTCCTGATCGCCTTCGCGTTCATCATCGCGCCACCCAGCGGCTGGGCGCCGGCCAACGCCGGCGACGAGATCGTCATCGGCGCAGGCACGACGGAGGCGGTTCCCGTCCATCTCCCGGTATTCAAGTCAAAGCTCGTCCGCCTGCCCGCCGACGTGCGCGACGTCATGATCGCCAACGCCAAGGTCGCCGATGTCGTCATGAAGACGCCCCGGCTCGCCTACGTCGTGGGCACCACCATCGGCTTCACCAACGTCGTGTTCCTCGACGCCAACGGCGAGAAGGTCGCCGGGCTGGACCTGGACGTCGAGATCGACATCGACTCGATCGGCCGCGCCCTCGCGGCCGCCTTGCCGGACGAGGACATCACGGTCACCTCCGCCAACTGGGACATCATCTTGACCGGCACCGTGTCGACGCCCGAGGCGGCGGCGAACGCCGCCCAGGTCGCCCAACTCTTCCTCATGTCTACAGATCCGCCCGCGGTGGTGGTCAACCTCCTCGGGTCCCGGACCAAGAGCCAAGTGCTGCTCAAGGTTCGGGTCTCGGAGATGAGCCGCGCGGTGATCAAGCAATTCGGCTTCGACCTGTCGGCGCGGTTCCGCAGCGGCGACACGACATTTGGCGTGGTCAACAGCACCGGTGTCGGCGCTGGTGGCATCGGGACGTTGACGAGCGGGGTGGAGGTCCTGGAAGGCGGCAATGCGGTGTTCCAGGGGCTGCGCGCCGTGTTCGATCAGCTCGAGGCCGATGGCCTGGTCAAGACCCTGGCGGAGCCGAGCGTGACGGCGATCTCGGGCGAAACGGCGAAAATCCTGGTGGGCGGCGAGTTCCCGGTCCCGGTCGGCACGACCGAAAACACGATCACCATCGAGTTCAAGGAGTTCGGCATCGCGCTCAACTTCACCCCCGTCGTGCTCAGCGAGACCGCGATCAACCTGCAGGTGCAGACCGAGGTGAGCCAGTTGGCCACGGGGGGAGCCTTCACGGATGAACTCACCGGATTGACGATTCCAGCCCTGACGGTCCGGCGCGCGTCGACCACGGTCAACCTGCCGAGCGGCGGCAGCCTGGTCATCGCCGGACTGCTGCAGAACGACATCCGCAACAGCATCGACGGCTTCCCGGGCCTCAAGGACATCCCGATCCTGGGTACCTTGTTCCGCAGCGTCGATTTCGCGCGCAACGAGACCGAGCTGGTCATCACGGTCACGCCGTACCTGGTGCGCCCGGTCGGCGATAGCGCCCTGAACCTGCCAACCGACGGCTTCGCGCCGGCGAGCGACGTGGACCTCTACTTCCTCGGCCGGCTGCACGGCACCTACGCGCCGAGCGAGACCCACGGCGCCACCGGCTACGAAGGACCGATCGGCTACATCCTGGAGTAAACGAGCCATGGCACGACGGAACACGATTCCCGGGCTTCAGCTCGGCGCCCTCGCGGTGGCGGCGGTGCTCGCCGGTTGCGGGGCGCCCTACCAGTCGAACCCGACGTCGCTGGAGGCGCGCCACATCTACCCCCTGACCGTCGAAAGCCAGGTCGTCGCGCTCGACATCGCGGGCGACGGCGGCGGGCGTCCGCTGCCCGCCGAGGCGCTCAGGCTCGACCAGCTCGTCTACGACTACGTGGTCAGCGGCTCGAGACGGCTCCTCGTCCAGACCTCGAGGGCCCACGGCACGCTCGGCGACGGCTTGGCCCAGACCGTGGCCAACCGTGCCCTGGCCGTCGGCCTGGCCCGGCCCGAGGTCGTCGTCGTCGATTCCGGCGTGGCCGATGGTCCGGTGACCGTGAGCTTCGAGCGCAATCTCGTGCGCCTGCCCGAATGCGCCGGCTGGAACGTCGAGCCGAGCTTCAACCCGTCGAACTCGCCGCATGTTAACTTCGGTTGCGCGACCCAGCGGAATCTTGGGATGATGGTGGCGAACCCGGCCGACCTGGTAACGCCCGCAGGCCAGGGGGGCGTTCAGGACACGATGCGCAGCGACCTGATCATCGCGAAGTACCGGATTGGCGTGCTGACCGGGGCCGCGAAGTCCCAGGAACTGGTGACGACCGTCTCGACGGTTGCCCAGTAGCGGCCGGGCCACGAGCGCGAAGGAGGACGGCCATTTTCAGGGTTACGATCAACGCCTTCCCCGTCCAGGACTCGACCCGCATCGCGCTTCAAGAGGCGATGGCGGACCGGCGCCTGGCGAAGTCGCACGTCCAGATCATCGACGGCGGGCTGCCGGCGGCTGTGAAATTCCACAGCGAGAACCCGACCCCCCAGTTGATCATGGTCGAGACGGCGGACACCGGCGAGGGGCTGTACGGCGAACTGGACCAGCTCGCCAACGTGTGCGACGCCGGCACCCAGGTCATCGTCATCGGCGCGGACAACGACATCAACACGTACCGGACGCTCCTGGCGCGCGGGGTCAGCGAGTATCTCTTGAGTCCGCTCGCGGCGCGCACGGTGATCGAATCGGTCGGCGCGATCTTCGAGAATCCGGACAACCCGCCGATGGGGCGGGTGATCTCGTTCATCGGCGCCGAGGGCGGCTGCGGTTCCAGCACCGTCGCCCACAACGTCGCCTGGTTCCTCGGCAACACCTTCCGCGACGACGTGATCGTGCTCGACCTCGACATCGCGTTCGGCACGGCGGCGCTCGACTTCAACCTGCAGCCACCGCAGACCATCCTGCAGGCGCTGGCCGACCCCGGCCGCCTTGACGAGCAGTTGTTCGAGCGTATGCTCGCGAAGTATGATGACTACGTGGGGGTGCTCGCGGCGCCCTCCGCGCTCGACGTGGACGCCACGATCGATATCGAGGTCCTGGACCAACTTATTCAGTTCGTCCGCCGTCAGGCCCCGTTCATCGTGGTTGACGTGCCCCACGTCTGGCAGCCGTGGTCAAAGGAGCTGCTGGTCGAAAGCGATGAGGCCGTGGTGGTAGCGTCATTGGATCTGGCTTCGATGCGGGACGCGAAGGGCCTGGTCGAATTGCTCAACAAGCGGCGCGGTCCGGAACAGCCGGTTCGCGTCGTGATCAACCATTCCGGGGCGTTCAAGAAGACCGAGGTTCCGGTCAAGGAATTCCAGGCCGCGATCGGCGGCCCGCCCGCGCTGGTCCTGCCGCACGACCCGACCCTGTTCGGATCGGCGGCGAACAACGGGCAGATGATTGGCGAGGTCAACGCCAAGCACAAGGCGTGCGAGCTGATGCGCGACTTCGCCGTTGCCCTGAGCGGGCGCGGCGCGGCCCAGGCGAAGAAGCCGGCCAAGAAGCGCTCGATGCTGGCGCTGCCTAGCCTGAAACTGAAGACGAGCTAATCATGTTCGGCAAGCGCTCGGGTCCGCCCCGTCGCGAACTCGCGGAGGAAGCGCCCGCGCCCCGCGCGGCCACCGAGCCCCAGCCTGCCCCGAACCAGGCTGCCGCGCCGAAGTCCGAAGCGAAGCCGGAGCCGAAGGCCGATGTCAGGCCGGCGCCGAGGCTGGCCGTCAAGGTCGAGGCCAAGCGCCTGTCGGAGGAGGAGGAACGCCGCTTCGCCGAGATCAAGGTGAGCGTGTTCAACGCCCTGATCGAATCGGTCGACTTGACCGAACTGACCAAGATGCCGTCGGCCTCGGTGCGCGACGAGATCGGCGACATCATCGGCGAGATCGTCAGCATGAAGTCGGTCGTGCTGAGCGGCGGCGAGCAGCAGAAGCTCGTCACCGACATCTGCAACGACATCCTGGGGCTGGGGCCGCTCGAGCCGCTGCTCGCGCGCGACGACATCGCCGACATCATGGTCAACGGCCCCAACAAGGTCTACATCGAGACCGGGGGCAAGATCGAACTGACGGACATCAGGTTCCGCGACAGCTCCCAGCTCATGAACATCTGCCAGCGCATCGTGAGCGCGGTCGGCCGCCGGGTCGACGAGGCCAGCCCGATCTGCGACGCGCGCCTGATGGACGGCAGCCGCGTCAACGTCATCGTGCCGCCGCTGGCCATCGACGGCGCGGTCCTGACCATCCGCAAGTTCAAGCGGGACAAGCTGACGCTCGACAAGCTGGTCGATTTCGGCTCGCTCAGCCCGGCCGGCTCGAAGATCATTCAGCTGATCGGCGCCTGCCGCATCAACGTGCTGGTTTCGGGCGGCACGGGTTCGGGCAAGACGACGCTGCTCAACTGCCTGACCCAATTCATCGACAAAACCGAACGCATCATCACCTGCGAGGACGCGGCCGAGCTGCAGCTCCAGCAGCCCCACGTGGTCCGGCTCGAGACCCGTCCGCCGAACCTGGAAGGGATCGGCGAAGTCACCATGAACGACCTGGTGCGCAACTGCCTGCGCATGCGGCCCGAGCGCATCATCGTCGGCGAGGTGCGTGGCAAGGAGGCGTTCGATCTGCTCCAGGCCATGAACACCGGCCACGACGGCTCGATGGGCACCGTCCACGCCAATAACCCGCGCGAGGCGATCACCCGGCTCGAGAACATGATCGCCATGGGCGGCTACAACCTGCCGCAAAAGGCGGTGCGCGAGCAGATCTCCGGCGCCGTCAACGTCATCATCCAGGCGAGCCGGCTGCGCGACGGCTCGCGCAAGATCACCCACATCACCGAAGTGCTCGGCATGGAAGGCGACGTGATCACGCTGCAGGACATCTTCGTCTACGAATTCGAGGGCGAGGACAACCGCGGCCGCATCATGGGACGCCATCGCTGGACCGGGCTGCGGCCCTCGTTCTGGGACCGCGTGCGCTACTACGGCAAGGAGGCCGAGCTCGCGGCCGCGCTCGAGGAAGCCAATGCCTGAGGTCGCGCTCGACCCGAACACCCTGCTCATGATCGGCGGCGTCGGAGGCGTCGTCCTGATCGTCATCGCCGTTCTGACGATCATGGCGCTGCGCATGCAGGCGGGCTCGCGCTACCAGCGGCGCATCGCCTTGGTCCAGGGCGAGGGGCGAATCGAACGCGGCGGCGCCAGTCGCGATCCGGCGACGGCGAAACGACGCGCCCTTCAGCAGCGCCTGAAGGAAATGGACGACCAGCGCAAGCGCAAGCGCAAGCCCAACGATCTGCGATCCCTGATGAGGCACGCCGGCATGACCATCTCGATGCGCATGCTGTTCGTCTACGGCGCGCTCGCCGGGGTCGTCTGCGTCGGCGGCTACCTTTACCTCGGGTTGCCGGTGTACGGTGTGGTTCCCGTGTTCCTGGTCGGCATGTTCGGCCTGCCGCGCTCGTTCGTGGGCAAGATGGCCAAGCGGCGGATCAACAAGTTCACCAAGTACTTCGCCGAGGCGGTCGACGTCATCGTGCGCGGCGTGCAATCGGGCCTGCCGGTCAACGAGTGCCTGAACATCATCGCGCGCGAGAGCCCCGAACCCGTCGGTGGCGAGTTCCGCCAGATCGTCGAGGGCATCAAGGTCGGCCTCACGCTCAACGAAACCATGCTGCGCGCGGTCGAGCGCATGCCCACGGCCGAGTTCAGGTTCTTCGCCGTCGTGCTCGCGATCCAGCAGACGACCGGCGGCAACCTGGCCGAGACGCTGGGCAATCTTTCGGGCGTTCTGCGCGACCGCAAGCGCATGTCCGACAAGATCAAGTCGATGACCTCCGAGGCGCGTATGACGGCCACGATCATCGGCTCGCTGCCGTTCGCCATGTGCGCGATCCTGGCGCTGACCTCGCCCAACTACATCGGCATTCTGTTCACCGATCCCATGGGGCATTATCTGATCGGCGCCGGGATCGTGAGCATGTCGGTCGGCGTCTGGATCATGCAGCGCATGATCGCGTTCGACTACTAAGGCCCGCCATGCCCTCGCTCGAAACGATGATCCTGATCATGGCGAGCGGCGCCGCGTTCATCTCGGTGCTCGCGATCGGCATGCCGTTCATCCAGCGCGATGCCTTCGCCTCGCGCCTCAAGGCCGTGGCGCAGCGTCGCGAGGAACTTCAGGCGCAGCAGCGCGATCGCCTGTCCACGCGGACGCAAACGAGCCGGCGCCAGCAGGGACCCAAGCACGGCTGGATGAAGACGATCGTCGATCGCCTGAACATGCAGCGCGCGGTCGATTCGCCCGATCTGCGCAACCGCATGAGCCAGGCGGGCTGGCGCGGGCGTGGCCCGGCGTACACGTTCGTGTTCATGCGCGTGGTCCTGCCCATCGTGTTCACCGTGGTCGCCGCGGTCTTCGTGTTCGGTTCGAGCAAGCTCGAACTGTCGATGGCGCTCAAGCTGCTCATCACGGGCGGCTCGGGATTCATCGGCTACATGGTGCCGGGGGTCCTGGTGACCAACGCGATCAAGAAGCGCCAGGGCTTGCTGCTCAGGGGCTTCCCCGACGCGCTCGATCTGATCACGATTTGCGTCGAGGCCGGGCTTTCGATGGAAGGCGGCTTCCAGCGCGTGACCGATGAAATCGCCGACAGTTCGCCGATCCTGGCCGAGGAATTCGGCCTGACCACCGCCGAACTCGCCTTCCTCGGCGACCGCCGTCAGGCGCTCGAGAATTTCGCGGGGCGCACCGGTCAGGATTCGATCAAGGCCCTGTCCACGTCGCTGATCCAGTCGGAGAAGTACGGCACGCCGCTGGGCGTGGCGCTGCGCGTGCTGTCACGCGAGAACCGCGAGGCCCGCATGGCCCGCGCCGAGAAGAAGGCCGGCGCCCTGCCGGCGGCGCTGACCGTGCCGATGATCCTGTTCTTCCTGCCGGTCCTGTTCATCGTCCTGATGGGCCCGGCGATGATCCAGGTTTTCCACACCTTTACGCGCTGACGGCCGGTCGGGCCCTCAGGGCGCGGCGGTCACCACGCAGTCGACGCCGGCGTCGCGGGCATCGATGCACAGCCGGCGCGAATCGCCGACCGAACCGAACTCGCCGAGATAGATGCGATAGATGGTGGGCTGGTTCGCGATTTCGATCGGCATGACCCGGATTCCCGCCCGCCGGCCGATGTCGCCAAGCGCCACCTCGAGCTCGGCGCGCCCGTCGTCGGCCGCCGTCGGGTCGCCGTAGGAGGCGAGTTGCGCCCCGAACATCCGGTCGGCGCCGGGCTCGGGCTCGGCGTCCGTGGCGTCGGGGAGCGAGGCGAAGGCCTCATCCGCGGCCTCGGCCGCGGTCGCCGCGAAGTCGTCCTCGGTTTCGGCCGCCGCCGGTTCCGTCGTGGCGTCGTCGGTCGCCGCTTCCACCATCGTCTCGTCGGCCGTCGTCGTGTCGGCCGTCGCCTCGTCGACCGTCGTCGCCTCGGGCTCGGCGACCGGCTCGACCGCCACCGCCGCCGTCGACGGCACGGGCGCGATTTCGGGCTCGCCGGTCAGCACCGGAAGGTTTTCGAGCACCTCGCTCGCGCTGGCGCCCGCGGCGCGGGCCTCGGCGATTCGCCGCAGGTAGGCCACGTTGACGCGCGCCATCGCGCGCGGCAGGTCCGCCTCGACCAGGCTCTCGGCCTCGGCCAGGCCGCCGCCGAGCGCCAGCAGCAGGGCCAGGTTCTGCCGCGTCTGCACTCCGGCGCCCGGGCGGACCGAGGCGATACGGAGCGTGGCGATGCCGGCGTCGATCTCGCCGGCCATGGCCTGGCTGAGAGCCAGGTTGTTGAGAATGGTCGGATTGCCAGGCGCGAGCGCGAGCGCGGCCTGGTACGCCGCGACCGCCTCGGCGGGCCGGTCGAGCCTGTCGTGGGCGATGCCGATCGCCGAGGGCACGCGCCAATCGGCCGGATCAAGGATGGCCGCCCGCTCGAGCTGGACAATCGCGTCCTCGGGGCGGTCCGCGGACAGCAGCGCCCGGCCGTACTCGGCGACCAGCCGCGCATCGTCGGGATGCGCCTCGAGCGCCCGCTCGAGCACCGCGACCGCCCGACCGACATCGCCGACGAAGCGCAGGTTGCGGGCGTAGCCCAGCACGACTTCCAGGTCGCTCGGGTCGCGTTCGTAGAGCGAGGCGAAATAGGCGACCGCCCCGGTGTAGTTGTTAACTTCCTGGGACGCGATCGCCGCGGCGCGCAGCGAGCTTTCCATGGCCGCGTCCTGCGGCGTCATGATCTCCTGGGGCGGCGCGGCGCAGGCGCCGGCGACAAGGAAAAGCGCGGCGACAGCCGCCCGAAAGCCCGAATCCCCTCCGTTCATCCCCCGATTCCCGCCTTTCAGCCCGCCCAAAACGGCGCGAATATAGCGGCTCCGGCGTGGCTCGGCACGCATTCTTCACTTTACACGAAGAACCCGATGTAATTATATGTATTCCCTACGTTTCGTGAATACCCGTGCCATTCGATCCCGACGGGGGCCCGGCGTGTGCCGGGGCCGGGGCCAACGGAAGACCCGCGGGCATTGGCGTTCGAATCGGGGCCGTCCGCAGCGGCGGGCGACCGAAGACCAAGGGGATGGAGGTCCGCATGGAACACTGGCCGTGGCGCCGCCTGACGAGCGTGGCGTTCGCACTCATGGTGGTCGTGTTCGGCGCCGGCCTGCCGGCCAAGGCGGACACCGTCATAGTCGAGATCGACAAGGCCGTGGTGTTGCGACTCGACAAGGACGCCAACGTCGTCTACGTGGCCAACCCGGCCATCGCCGACGTGCTGGTTGAATCGCCGCGCCTGCTGTTCATCCTCGGCCGTGCGCCGGGCGAGACCAGCCTGCGCATCCTGGATTCGCGCGGCAGGGACATGCTCGACACGACCATCGTCGTGATCCGGACGGGGTCGCGCAGCGTGACGATGAACCGTGTCATGACCGACCCTGGCTACGACGAACCGGTCGTGGAGGAGTTCACGTTCGGTTGCGATCCAGACTGCGTGGCTATCCGCACCCCGACGAGCGCGAAGATCAAGGCGGCGCCGACCGATACGGGCGCGCCGGAGCAAGTGGAGAGCGGCGGGGCGGGCGGCGCCGCGGAAGCGCCGGCCGATGCACCACCTCCCGGCGGTTGATGCGGCCGGCCGTCCCTTCGCATAGGTTGCGGCGGTCCGAAGGGGCACGTACCTAGCATGAAGGTGCTGGTCGTCGACGACAACGAAGTGTTCGCACGCTTGTCCCGCACGAAGCTCGAGAGTTGGGGACATGCGGTGACGGTGGTGTCGTCGAACGAGGCCGCGCGGCGTGTGTTCGAGCGCGAGCCCTTCCGGGTCGTCATCCTGGATTGGAACCTGCCCGACACGGCCGGCGGCGAGCTCTGCCGCTTCATCCGTAGCCAGAAGCAGCGGCGCTACACCTACATCATCGTCTTCTTCGACGCCGGCGATCGGGATCGCATGGTCGAGGCGTTCGAGGCCGGGGCCAACGATTACCTGATCAAGCCGTTCAGCCCCGTCGAGCTTCGCCTTCATCTCAAGAATTGCCAGTATCTGCTCGACCTCGAGGACGAGCTGCGCGAGGGCGCCGCCACCGATGTCATGACCGGCCTGGTCAACTTCGAGAGCTTCCGCCAGTTCTTCCGCATCGTCGTCGCCGAGTCGCGGCGCACCGAAACGCTCGGCACCCTCATGTTCTTCCACGTCAACAACTATCGCTCGACGTTCGAGGCCCACGGCTACAAGCCGGCGGAGCGGCTGATGGTCGAAGTCGCGCGCATCCTGGGCGACGGCGCGCGCGACAGCGATCTCGTCGCGCGCATAGCCGAGGGCAGCTTCTGCCTGATGCTGCAGAACACCTTCTGGGACCGCTGCAAGGTCGTCGCCGAGAAGCTGTTGCAACGCATCCGATACGTCGCGGTCGTCGACAACGACATCCAGCTCCGTCCCGATGTGCGCGTCGAGGTGGTCGACTATCCGCAAGCGAACCTCAGCGCCGATCAGATCCTGATGGAGGCGCCGCGGCTCGCCATCGCGGCGTAACGGGCGCGGCGTAACGGGCGCGGCG
>CAZGYG010000052.1:16173-20771 GCA_964530335.1 uncultured Rhodospirillaceae bacterium
CGCGGCGTAACGGGCGCGGCGTAACGGGCGCGGCGCGCCCGGCGGAGGCGCCGCGTCAGGCCACGGTGACGCCGAGCGTGCCGACGCCCTCGATCGAGGCGTCGAGCCGATCGCCGGGGCGAACCGGGCCGACGCCCGATGGCGTTCCGGTGAAGATCACGTCGCCAGGCGCGAGCGTGAACAGGCGCGAAAGCTCGGCGATCGCCTCGCCGACCGACCAGATCATCTGGCCAAGGTCGCCGTCCTGGCGCACCTCGCCATTGACAGTGAGCCGGATCGCACCGCGCGCCGGATGGCCGATCGCGCGCGCCGGCGCCAGGGCCGAGCACGGCGCCGCCCCTTCGAACGCCTTGGCGGCTTCCCACGGCCGGCCCTGGCGCTTGGCCTCGGCCTGCACGCCGCGCCGCGTCATGTCGAGCCCGACGGCGTAGCCGAACACAAGATCGAGCGCGGCCGAGACCGGCACCTCGGCGCCGCCTTTGTCGAGCGCGACCACCAGCTCGACCTCGTGGTGGACATCCCGGCTGCGCCCCGGATAACGGAACACGCCGCCGTCGGGAACCAGGGAATCCGGGTTCTTCTGGAAGAAGAACGGCGCTTCGCGCGTCGGATCGCCGCCCATCTCGACGACGTGCTCGGCGTAATTGCGCCCGACGCAGTATATGCGCCGGACCGGAAAGAGCTTCGCGGAGCCGCGGACGCCGAGCGCCGGCTGGGCCGGTGGCGCGATGACGTAGTCCGGGCCCTTGGATGACGCTGCGCGCACGGCCAAGACGCTCCCCGAGGGTGAGTCTACGCCGGCCATTGCCCGGGCGCCAAGCGCGCCTCGCCCTACCCTTCCGGATCGCCTTCGTGGTAAGGGCCATTCATGCCCGAACCCCGGCCCGTCGCGCTGGTCACCGGCGCCGCCCGCCGCCTGGGCCGCGCCATCGCGCTCGCGCTGGGCGCGCGGGGCTACGCCGTGGCCGTTCACCACAACGCCTCGCGGGCCGAGGCGCACGACCTGGTAGACCGACTCGGCGGATCGGATGCCGGGGCGGCCGCGTTCGACGCCGACCTCGCCGATCCGGCCGCGGTGGCCGGCCTGGTGCCGCGCGTGGCCGAGGCGCTCGGCCCGCTCCATGTCCTGGTCAACAACGCCGCGCTGTTCGAACGCGACGTTCTGGCGACGCTCACGCCCGCGTCGTGGCGCGCGCACATGGCGGTCAACCTGGAGGCGCCGCTGTTCCTGATCCAGGCGTTCGCCCGCCAGGTGCCGGAAGGCGCCGTCGGCAACGTCATCAACATGATCGACCAGAAGGTGCTGAACCTCGCGCCGGCGTATCTGTCGTACACCGCCGCGAAATCGGCGCTGTGGTCGCTGACGCGGACGCTCGCGCTCGAGCTCGCGCCTCGCGTCCGGGTCAACGGCATCGGTCCCGGGCCGACGCTGCCCAACAGGACCCAAAGCCCGGCGGAGTTCGAGCGCTACGCCGCGGCCGTGCCCATGGGCCGCGGGCCGAGCGTCGAGGAGGTGGCCAACGCGGTACTGTTCATCCTCGATCAGCCGTCGTTGACCGGCCACCTGCTGCCGCTCGACGGCGGCGAGCACCTGGGCTGGCTGACGCCCAAGCTGCGCGCCGCCCGCGCCGGCAAGGGGTAGGGCGCCATGCCAGCACCGCCGCCCGTCGTGCCCGATCATCGCGTGTTCGTGCGCGACCTGGTCATCGCGTGCTCGATCGGCGCTCACCCGCACGAACGGGATGGCCCCCAGCGGGTCCGCGTCAACGTCGAGATCGACGTGGCGACGGAAGCGCGCGCGGCCGGGGACAAGCTTGCCAACGCCCTCGATTACGAAGCCGTCGTCACGGCCATCCGGCGCATCGCCGGCCACGGCCACATCAACCTGGTCGAGACCCTGGCCGAACGCATCGCCGAGACCTGCCTGACCGATCCGCGCGCACTCGCGGTGCGCGTCCGCGTGGAAAAGCTCGACGTCTTCGCCGACGCGGCCGCCGTGGGCGTCGAGCTGGAACGCCGCGCCCGCCCCTGAATCGCGGCGATCGGCCGCCATCGCCGGCCCGCCCGGGGCGCGAAAGAGCACGAAATCGCGGATTTCCGGGGGCCATTCTTGCACATGTCGCGTCGGGCCCCGCGAAACCACCAGATTTTGAGCCAATAGCTCGCATTGTCGCCGAGAGGTCACAATGGCGCAAAATAATATCTTCGATGTTTCAGATACTTAGAACATTTGCCTAGTTCTTGGGCAACAGGCCGGGAAGGCGCGGAGAACCTGCCCGATAAGCCTTCCGCGACGCTGTTATCGACAGACCTATCCACAGATATCGTTGATAGCTGGGCGGCCTCGGATTCGGCGCATTCCGGCGCCGGGATTCAGCCCCCCGCCAGGTCGCGGTGGGCCCGCTCCAGATGACGCGCGACCAGCTTCGCCCCCGCTTCGCCGTCGCGCGCGACCAAGGCCTGGTAGAGGCTGCGGTGTTCCAGGTTGTAGGCGCGGATGCGCTCGCGCGTCAGGATCTTGTCCTTCATCGCGCTCCATTGCCGATGCCCGCGCACCTGGTTGATCTGGCGGTAGAGCGCAACCAGCAGTGGATTGTGCGTCGCTTCCGCCAACCGCTCGTGGAACTGGCGGTCGGACCGGGTGAAGCGGTCCGGGTCCGCGCCGGCGGACTCGAGCGCGGCCAGGGCGCGCCCGATCCGGGCGAGATCGCGCGGCGTGGCGTTGACGGTGGCGAGCCGAACCATCGCGGGCTCGAGCGCGAGCCGCACGTCGATCAACTCAAGCGGGCTGGTGATGTCGGCTACGTCGGCGTCGGCGTCGTCCGCCCGCCAGGTCACGTAGGTGCCGCTGCCGACCCGGCGCGTGACCATGCCGGCCTGCTCGAGCGCGCCCAAGGCTTCGCGCACGGTCGTGCGCGAGGTGCCCAACGCCTGGGCGAGCTGTCGCTCGGCGGGCAAGCGCTCGCCCTCGGCGTAATCGCCGTCGCGGATCGCCTGGCGCAGCCTGGCCGCGATCGCCGGCGCGCCGAGCCGCGGTTCGCCGAGCGGGTATGCCCCGCCCGGGAACTGGCGCGTTTCGCCGGTCGCGCCGGCGCGCTGGCTCGCTCTTGACATGGCGTGGGCGCGGGTGTTTCGTACCAACCGGATTGGTTGAATTGGTATACTATTGGTCTGGTCCTTGTCCAGGCCAATCGGCCCGGCCGTCAAGCCCGCCGCCCATCACGCCCGAAGCCGTGCGCCTGGCCCAGCCCGCGCACCAGGAGGAACCATCGGTCCATGGCGTTCCCCACCCATACCAAGTACCTGGTCATCGGCGCCGGCATCCACGGCGTCTCAACGGCCTGGCACCTGGCCAAGGAGCTCAAGGCGCGCGGCAAGGGCAGCGGGGCCGACATCCTGGTCATCGACAAGACCGGCATCGCCGCCGGCGCCAGCGGGGTCGCGTGCGGGGTGGTGCGCAACAACTACTACCAGCCCGCCATGCGCGAGCTGATGGCCGAGTGCGTCGCGGTGTGGGAGAGCGACCCCGAGGCGTTCAGCTACCACCCGGTCGGCTACATGCAGATCAGCCCCGAGGCCATGCACGCCGGCTGCGCCGAGATCTACGCCCAGCAGAAGTCGATCGGCTACACCTCGAGCTTCATCGAGGGCGAGGCCGACTGCATGAAGTACATGAAGGGCATCTTCAGCGACTGGCGCGCCAAGGGCATCACCAACGTCCTGCACGAGAAGAAGGGCGGGTATTCCAACCAGACGCGCGCCATGTACGGGCTCGCGGGCAAGGCCGAGGCCGAGGGCGTGCGCATCCTGACCGGGGTCAAGGCCACCGCCTTCAGGGGAAGCGGCAAGGGCATCTCGGCGGTGGAGACCGACCGCGGCACGATCGCGTGCGACTACGTGGTGGTCGGCGCCGGCCCGTGGGTGCGCCAGATCTGGAAGATGCTCGATCTGCCACTCGCGGTCGACATCAAGGGCCTGGACGGCAAGCTGCACCGGGGCATCCCGATGTGGACGTACTGGTGCCTCGAGGAAGGCACGCTGGGGGTCGACCCCGATCTGCAGAAGACCAACGACGGCAAGATGCCGCCGGTCATCCACGTCGACACCGACGCGCCGCTCCATTCCGACGTCGACGGTTCGCTGATCACCGACAAGATGTGGGGCATCTACTACAAGCCCGACTTCCATTTCGGCGGCGTGCAGGGCGGCGCGATGCCGTACAAGGTCGAGACCCCGGCGGACCAGGTCGCGGTGGATCCTTACGGTCCGGCCTCGCCGGACTTCATCGTCGGCGACGACTTCGCCCACATGTGGTGCTCGGCGCTGGCGTTCTGCCAGCAGCGTTTCTCGGGCCAGATCGGCAAGTGGAAGAAGGAGCCCTCGGGCGGGCTCGGCTGCTTCACGCCGGACAATTTTCCGGTGTTCGACGTGTTCCGCGACAACGTCTACGTCATCGCCGATTCGAACCACGGCTGGAAGATGATCGGCGTCGGCAAGCTGGTGGCCAAGGAGATCTGCGGCGAGAAAAGCCGGATTCTCGAGCCGTTCCGCTTCAGCCGCTACGCCCAGGGCAAGCTGCACCCGGTGTCGGCCAGCCC
>CAZGYG010000053.1:0-20743 GCA_964530335.1 uncultured Rhodospirillaceae bacterium
TCTGCACGAACTGGGCGAAGTCCCGCTTTCTCGATTGCAGGCCTATAGATCTTTTCATAGTAGTCACCGAATGGCTCTGCGAATGGCTGCATAACAAAACAAGACTCGTTCGCTCAGACATTCGTTGCCTTCTCAAGTTTCTTCAGCCGATCAGACTGGGTTGGGGTCGACGCGTCAACACTCGCCACGTCGATGATGCGTATCTTTTCTCCGTGCTTTGAGATCAGCTCTGCTGTCGTGAGTGACTCAAGGAACACCTGTTTGAACTCCTGGAAGCTATCGGACGGAACCTTGTAGGTTTCGACCAATGTGTTTCTGAGGAACTGATCATCCGGGAGATTTTCGCCGCGGTAACGTTGGTACGCCTCGGAAATGTCCGGGGCATTCATAATCGCCTGCCTGTAGCCATCGATGGTGTCGCTCGATGACTGGGGCCGCAATATCTTCTTGGCCAATACGGAAGGTTGGATGTACCCCGACTCTGGTTGGTCTAGGAACCCATACTTGATGGCGGAGCTAATCTCAACGCTGAACGGCCCCGAGGGACTGCTAAGACCAAGGAATTTGGCGGCGTCCATGCGGCTACACGATTTGCCAGCGTTCTGTTCAAGGATGGCTTTTGCGATCCGAATTGCCTTTGCCACCGAATGCCGAGGAAATTTTGCCTTGCTGGCTTTCAGAGGTATCGACTTCGAAGGGGATGGCTTCTTCGGTGGTTTGACTGCGCTACTTACCATCGGAGTAACGCTCCTGTGAATGGACGTTTAACGTTGATTGGCTGGTCCGCAAAAGATGCGGAGCAGCGGATTGGCGTTTGTATGGCGCGTCGTTGCGATCTGAACCGCATTGGCCTCTCTTATGCGCCACTTCAGGGGCGAGCTCAACGTGAAACGAGGCTCTGGCGTACCGCCACATCGTTGTACGGGACACACCAAAGCGCTTGGCAATTTCAGTCTGCGAGAGATCGCCTGCCTTCACTAGGGCGGCAATCGCTTTGATGTCGCTGGCCGTGAGTTGGCGCGGCGGACCGCCTTTGCGGCCACGGGCGCGGCCAGCCTTGAGGCCGGCGAGCGTGCGCTCGCGCATGAGGTTGCGCTTGAACTGCGCGAGCGAGGCGAAGATGTGGAAGATGAGTTTGCCGGTCGAGGAGCCTGTGTCGATCCTCTCGGTGGGCGAGTCGAACTCGACCCCTCGGAGCTTGAGATCGTTCACGATGGACACCAGGTCGAGGAGGCTGCGCCCGAGCCGGTCGAGCCGCTACCTGCCGGGGTTCAAGCGCGTCGCGTGACACCGGGGTTCCGGGCGCCTCATCACACCACGGCGACGACCTCGATCTCGGTCATCATGCGTTCGTAGGCGAGTGCCGGCAGCGGTACGCCGGTCGAGCACGGGCCGGGCGGGGTGTAGTGGGCGAAGCGGGTCTGGGCGCTTTGCATCAGGGTCGTCTCGCTCGCCCCGCCGACGTAGAAGCAGTTGACCTTGGTCACGTCGTCGAGCGAGGCGCCGAACAGCGCCAGCACCTTGGCGATGTTGGCCATCGCGGTCTTGGTCTGCTTCACCAGATCGCCCGGGTCGATGATCGTCGCCTTGGGGTCCATCGACACCTGGCCGCCGACGAAGATGCGGTTGCCGCACTTGACGCCGTGCTTAAACGGCAGGTGGACCGGCCAGTCCCAGTGCCCCTCGGGCCAGACGTGCTGCTTGGGCAGGCGCGACCCGTCGCTGCCCCGCATGGCCATGATTTCCATCTGGATCTGCAGCCGCGCCGGATACAGCCGCGCCAGCGGGATGCCGGTCGCCGCCGGGCCGGGTTCGCTGTAGTAGCTCGCGCGGGCCAGCACCGGCTTCTGCCACTCGGATTTGCTGCCACCGGTGCCCAGGTAATAGTTGTTGACCTTGACCGCGTCGTCGCAATCGGCGCCGAACGCGCCAAGCACGGCCTGGAGATTTCTCATCACCGTGTGCGATTGCGCGACGCTGTCGCCCGGATCGAGCACGCGGCCGCTGGCGTCCAACGCCTTCTGGCAACCGGTGAAGATCATCTCGCCGCAGCGCACGCCATGGGGGAACGGGCCTTCGCGCCAACGCCACATGCCCTCCGGGTTCGACACGGCGCGCGCCATGGCTTTGCCGTCGGGCGTGCGCATGGCGTAGCCCTCGATCTCGACCATCATGCCGGGGAACGCCAGCGCCGCCATGGGCAAGAGCGTCAGCACCGGGCGGTTCGCGCCGGTGAATCGTCGCTCGATCGTGCGCAGCATCGCCGTGCCGTCGTCGCCCCCATCCTTGCCGGCATCATCGACGTAGAACACGACCATCTTGACCATGTCGTCGAGGGTCGCGCCGTAGGCGGCCAGCACCCGCTCGACCTCCTCCATGGCGATCGTGGTCTGGGCCAGCAGATCGCCCGGCGCGCGCATGGCCCCCTTGGTGTCGAGCGCGACCTGGCCGCCGACGTGAATGGTGTCGCCGGCGCGGACGCCGAGCGAGGCGGGAACGGGTACGCTGAAATGCCAGGATTCCTTGGGCCAGACACACTCTTGCCGCATGACGTTCATCTCCCGGGGCAATCGACGGGCCGAAGCCTACACCAAGCCTAACGCCAGCGGCGGTGGGCGAACGGCGCCAGGGCGACCGGCAGGAACGCGACCAGCAGCGCGCCGATCGCCAGCGGCAGGCCGGTTTCCGGCGCGCGCTCGAGCGCCACGCCGCCCAGCAGCGGCCCGATGACCATGCCGAGCCCCCAGAACACGCCGAACGCCGCGCTGGCCGAGGCCAGGTCGGCGCCCTGGAACCGCGCACCCAACAGCACCATGCCGAAGGTGTAAAGCCCGCCGCGCACCGCGCCGAACACGAAGAACACGACCGCGCCGGCGATCGGGTGGGTCATCACGAACGGCATGGCCGCCGCCCCGGCGATCAGCACGACCACGGCCGCGATCACCAGCAGGTCGCGGTCGACGTGGTCGGCGAGCCAGCCGGCGGGGAGCTGGCCGGCGATGCCGCCGATGCTCATGATCGTGAGCAGCGTGAGCCCCGTGGCCTCGTCGAGGCCGAGGCGCAGACCGTAAAGCGGCAGGAAGTTCATGACGATCCCGTCCATGACCGCGTACACCCCGCAGATCAGAATCGGCACCGGAGCCAGCCGCACATAGCCGAGCACGCCGGTCGTGGGCGTGCCGGCCATGGCGGGCACGCGCCGGCGCACGGCCAGCACCGGCAGGGCGGCCGCGGCCGTGATCGCGGCCATGGCGAGGAACGGGGTCCAGCCGGCGCTCCCGGTCACGGTCAGGGCGAGCGGGCCCAGCGCGCCCCCGGCGGCGAGCGCCATGCTGTAGATGGCGAGCACGCGGCCGCGCGTCCGCTCCTCCGCCACCTGGTTGACCCAGGCCTCGCCGGTGATCCACATCATCCCGCCGGCGATGCTGAGCATGAAGCGCAGCGGCAGCCAGACCCATACGTCGGGACGGATCGGCATCAACAGATAGGTCAGCACCGTCAGCGCCAGGCCGAGCAGGACCGGCCGCGCCGGGCCCCAGGCGCGCATCATCCGGCCGAACAGCGGAGCCAGCGGCACGCCGATCAACGCCTGGGCGGTAGCGCTGAAGCCGATCAGTTCCTCGGACACCCCCTGGCCGTCGAGCACCAGGCTCAGGAGCGGCGCCGACATGCCGTAGATCAGGCTGCCCGCCGTCATGGCAGCGATCAGCGCCGCCAGGTTGCGCCGGCGGTCCGTTGCGGTCAGGTCGCCGGACGGGATGGTCACGGCCACTTTGGTGGCCGACCTCGACCCATCACGTCAAACGAAAAGGGGCGGGCGCCTCGGCGCCCGCCCCGGATCGCTGAATTCAGGCTACTGGTAGACGATCTCGACGCGCCGGTTCTGCGGCTCGCGCACGCCGTCCTCGGTGGGCACCAGCGGTTCGCTCTCGCCCTTCCAGAACTCGTCGATCTGGGCGTCGGGAACGCCGAGCGCTGCTAGGGCCGCCCTGACCGCGTCCGCGCGCCGCTCGGACAGCGCTATGTTGTAGGCGTCGGACCCCGAACGGTCGGCGTGGCCGGTCACGACGATGCGCGCGATACCGAACTCGTGGAAGTTCGCCGCGGCTTCCTCGAGAACCGCCTGGGCGTCGGGCCGGATGTCCGACTTGTCCCAATCGAAGAACACCAGATACGGGCCGGGGATCGGCATGGGCTCGGGTTCGGGCGCCGGTGGCGGCGGTGGAGGCGCCTCGGCCACCGGTTCGGGCGCGGGAGCGGGCTCCGGCGGCGGCGGGGCCGGCCGCGACAACGAGAAGCGCAATCCCGCCAGGACCGTGTGGCTGTCGTAGTCGACGTCGACGTCGACCCCGGTCGACGTCGTCATGTCCGCATCCTCGGTGCCGAGGAAGCGGTAATCGACGAAGATGCCGATCTGGTCGTTCAGCGCGTACGTGACGCCGGCGATCGCCTGATAGGCGAACACGCCGTCGCTGTCGTCGAGCGTACCGCCGCCGATCGGCGTGACCTTGTCGAGGCTGAGGTTCATATAGCCGACGCCACCGCCGAGGTACGGCGTGAAATCGGACTCGTTGCGAATGTCGTAGAGGGCGTTGACCATGACGGTAAAGCCATCGAAATCGCCCGAACCGCCGGTGACGCCGCCGATGTCATCGATATCGTTCTCGCGGTAGCCGACCTCGATCTCGGTACGGATGCCGATGTCGTACGCATAACCGAAGGTGCCGACGGCGGCCCAACCCGTCTCGAAGTCCACGTCCGTCGATATGGCGCCCCCGTTCACGGCCGAACTCTCGTTCCACATGGCGCCGCCGCCCAGGCCGAGGTACCAGCCTGGAAGCTCCTGCGCCATGGCGGGTATCGCGCCAGCGACGACGAGCGCGCCCGCGACAATTGCTGCGTTAAAGCGATTCAAGACGACCCCCTCATGCGGATGTTGCCGTTCGGCCTCCGCACTAGCTAAGATAGAATTCTCGGGACGAGTCTGAAAGCGATGGCAGAATTCTTCACAGGTTTCGGTCACAGCGTATCATTTTTGCAACACTCGCGTTCTTGAACCTGCAAGCCTTCGAACGGATGTCGCGATCAGGGGAATCGACGTGAAATCGCCGATGTCGCAGGCCGGTTTCGACCGCTTGGAGATCGAGCTGCAGAAGCTGCGCGAGGAGCGCCCGCGCATATCCCGGGCGATCGGCGTGGCGCGCGAGCATGGCGATCTGCGCGAAAACGCCGATTACCATGCCAATAAGGATCGCCAAGGCATGATCGAGGCCCGGATCCGTCAGATCGAGGCGGCGCTGGCCACGGCCGAAATCATCGATACCGGAACGCTCAGCGGCGATCGCGTGCAGTTCGGCGCCCGGGTCGAGGTGGTCGACGGCGAAACCGGGCAGAAGTCGGCCTACACCCTGGTGGGCGAGCACGAATCCGATGCCGCGAACGGCCTGATTTCGTTCAAGAGCCCGATCGCGCGCGCGCTCATCGGCAAGACCATCGGCGACGTGGTCGAGGTCCAGACCCCGCGCGGCGAGCGCGAGCTCGAGGTCGTCTCGGTCCGCTACGCTTGAGCGTGCGCCGCGGCGCGCGCCTCGCGCACGACCTTGTCGAACATGGCGGGCGTGAGCCGCCCGGTGTTCGTGTTGAGCCGCGAGCAGTGGTAGCTGTCGATCATGGCGAACCTGCCCAGGTCGTGACGGGCGCCGTGGCGGAATGGATGCCGTGCGGGCCGCAGGCCCAGGGCGCGCAACACCGCGCCGTGGGCCACCGCGCCAAGGGCGAGAACGACGGCGAGCCGCCCCATGGCCGCGACCTCGGCGGCCAGGTATCTGTTGCAATTGCCAATTTCCGCGCCGGTCGGGCGGTTTTGCGGCGGAACGCAACGCGCCGCGTTGGTGATCCGGGCGTCGATCGCGCCGAGGCCGTCGCCGGCGCGGGCGGCGAATCGGCCGCGCATGAAGCCGTGGCCGATCAGGGCCGGGTAGAGCAGCTCGCCGGCCGCGTCACCGGTGAACGGGCGCCCGGTGCGGTTGGCGCCGTGCAGGCCGGGCGCGAGCCCGACCACCAGCAGCCGCGCCTCGAGCGGCCCAAACGACGGCACCGGCGCGTTGTGATGATCGGGGAACGCCGACGCGTTCGCCCGGCGGAACGCCGCCAGGCGCGGGCACAGGGCGCAGTCGGCCGGCGGTTCCGAAAATTTCACCCCGGGCGCACGGAGGCGCGCGGGCGGCTGATGACCGCGGCTTCGGGCTCGGGCGCGCGTTCGGCCGGTTCAGGCCGTGCCATGTCAGGCCGCGCCACTTGCTGACGCTGAATCGCCGGCTGCAGATCGACCAAATCGACGAAGTCGTCGGCCTGTCGTCGCAAGTCGTCGGCGACCATCGCTGGCTGGGTGCGCAGCGAGCTGACGACTGTCACCCGGACGCCGCGCCGCTGCACGGCCTCGACCAGCGAACGGAAGTCGCCGTCGCCCGAGAACAGGATCGCATGGTCGATGTGCTGGGCCATGTCCATCATGTCGATGGCCAGCTCGATGTCCATGTTGCCCTTGATGCGCCGCCGTCCGGTGCTGTCGGTGAACTCCTTGGTTGGCTTGGTCACGACCGTGAAGCCGTTGTAATCGAGCCAGTCCACCAGCGGGCGCACCGGGGAGTACTCCTGGTCCTCCATCAACGCCGTATAGTAGAAGATGCGGATCAGCCGGCCGCGGCCCAGCAGTTCCTGGCGCAAGAGTTTGAAATCTATATCGAATCCGAGCGTCTTGGCGGCAGAATAGAGATTCGCCCCGTCGATGAACACGGCGACCCTATCCTGGGCATGAATCTCGATCATCGCGGTAAAATCCTTTCGTGACAAAGAGTTACAAGGAATATTCCGAACCCGACCCGCGGCCTGCCGAGCGGCCGTCCGGGTCAGCGCCTAGCTAGCGGCAACGACCGGGCAGCGGCAAGGGCAAACATGTCCGAAACCGGCATTTTCGTCGGCCTGGGCGCCAACCTGCCGTCGCCGGCCGGCCCGGCGCTGGCGACCTGCGCGACGGCGCTCGCGCGGCTCGCGGCGCTCGGCGCGACCGTCATCACGCGTTCGCGCTGGTATCGCAGCGCCCCCGTGCCGCCGTCCGATCAGCCCTGGTTCGTGAATGGCGTCGCTAAGGTGGCGTGGCCGGCATCGCCCGAGCGGCTTCTGGAGGCGCTGCACGCGGTCGAGGCATCGCTCGGCCGGGAGCACAGGGTCAAGGACGAGGCCCGGACCATCGACCTCGACCTGCTCGCCTTCGGCGATCTGGTGCGCGACGAGCCGCCGATCCTGCCGCACCCCCGGATGCACGAGCGCGGGTTCGTCCTCTTGCCCCTGGCCGAGCTCGCCCCTAATTGGCGCCATCCGCGCCTAGGGCTCACGATCGCGGCCCTGATCGCCGCCCTGGCGCCCGACCAGCGGGCCGAGCCCATTCCGGCTGCACTTGCGCGGCAGGCCACGGACACGATATGAAAATCAGTTCACTACCACGCCGTTCGTCCACGTTGTTCACGGTGATCGGGAGCCTTGTGCCATGGCGCGTCTGACGGTCGAAGATTGCATAACCAAGGTGCAGAACCGGTTCGAGCTGGTCATGCTGTCGTCCCAGCGGGCGCGCCAGTTGGCGGCCGGGGCGGCGCCCAGCGTCGAGCGCGAGAACGATAAGAACCCGGTCATCGCGCTGCGGGAAATCGCCGAAGGCACCGTCGTGCTCGCCGATCTCAAGTCGGCGCTGATTCGCGGCATGCAGAAGCACGTCGAAATTGACGAGCCCGACGACGAAGCGACGCTGACCCTGCCCGTGGCCGACGAGGTCGAGGACGTCGAGGCCGAAGCCGAAGCCGAGGAGACCGTCGACGACAGCGGAGTCGGCGACGCGCCTGGTGGCGGAACGGAGGCCTGACCCCGGGCCGGCCCGGGCCGCGTCCGCCCCGCTCCCGCGGGGCGGCTGGCCGGCCATGATGCGGCAGTACGAGCTGGTCGAGCTGGTCAAGTCCTACGATCCCAACGCGGACGAGGACGCGCTCAACCGCGCCTACGTGTTCTCGATGAAGGCGCACGGGGTGCAGACGCGGGCATCGGGCGACCCCTACTTCTCGCACCCGGTCGAGGTGGCCGGCATCCTGGCTGGCATGAAGCTGGACGGCGACTCCATCGTCACCGGCCTCCTGCACGATACGGTCGAGGACACCGTCGCCACGCTCGACGAGATCGAACGGCTGTTCGGGCCGAAGATCGGCAAGCTGGTCGACGGCGTGACCAAGCTGTCGCGCCTCGAGCTCAAGTCGGACGAGGCGCGCCAGGCCGAGAACTTCCGCAAGCTGTTCCTGGCCATGAGCGACGACATCCGCGTCCTGCTCGTCAAGCTGGCGGACCGGCTGCACAACATGCGCACGCTGGCCCACGTGCCGAACGCCGAGAAGCGTCGCCGGGTCGCGCTCGAAACCATGGAAATCTACGCCCCGCTCGCCGAGCGCATCGGCATGCAGCGGATGAAGGACGAACTCGAGGACCTGGCGTTCGTCCAGATCAACCCGGAGGCGCACGCCTCGGTCAAGGCGCGCATGGACTTCCTGCGCGCCGAAGGCGGCGACGTGGTCCAGCGGATCGAGGCGGAACTGCGCGACACCATGGCCAAGGCCGGCATCTCGGGCGAAGTCTCGGGACGCGAGAAACGGCCCTATTCGATCTGGCGCAAGATGGAGCGCAAGAACGTCACGTTCGAACAGCTCGGCGACGTTGTGGCGTTCCGCGTCATCGTCGATACCGTGGCCAAGTGTTACGAGACGCTGGGCGTCGTTCACGGCGCCTATCCCATGGTGCCGGGGCGCTTCAAGGACTACGTCTCGACGCCGAAACAGAACGGCTATCGATCGATCCACACGATGGTCTACGGTCCGAACAGCCAGCGCACCGAGATCCAGATCCGCACGCGCGACATGCACGACTACGCCGAACTCGGCGTCGCCGCCCACTGGATTTACAAGAGCACGGACGGCGCCACGGACCCGGGCGAAGGGCGGCAGTACCGCTGGGTCCGCGAATTGCTCGACATCCTGGAGCACGCCTCGGGGCCGGAGGAGTTCCTCGAGCAGACCAAGCTCGAGATGTTCCAGGACCAGGTGTTCTGCTTCACCCCGCGCGGCGACCTGATCGCGCTGCCGGGCGGCGCGACGCCGGTGGATTTCGCCTACGCGGTCCATTCGGTGGTCGGCGATACCTGCGTCGGCGCCAAGATCAACGGCCGGCTCAAGCCTCTGCGCAGCCAGCTCAGCAACGGCGACCAGGTCGAGATCGTGACCCAGAAAGGCCACGCGCCGTCGCCGACATGGGAAAGCTTCGTCGTCACCGCGCGCGCGCGGAGCCGCATCCGCCGCTTCGTCCGCGCGCGCCAGCGCGACCAGTACCTGGGGCTGGGGCGCGCGATCCTGGAGTCGACGTTCCGCCAGAACGGCTTCGAGGCGGACGCGGCCGCGCGCGCCCGGGCCCGCGACGTGCTCAACTTCAAGTCCGACGACGACCTGTTCGTCGCGCTCGGCGAAGGCAACGTCACCGGACGCGCGGCGCTGGAAGCCGTCCATCCCGAGATCCGCAAGCCGGCGTCGTCCGCCACGGTCGTGCCCCTGCCGCGCAAGCGCGGCAAGGTCGAGAGCCATGCCATCCCGATCCGCGGCCTGATCGACGGCATGGCGGTGCACTACGCGGGCTGCTGCCATCCGCTGCCGGGGGAGCGCATCGTCGGCATCGTGAGCACGGGCAAGGGCGTGACCATCCACACCATCGACTGCGAGCTGCTGCACACGTTCGACGACACGCCCGAACGCTGGATCGACGTGGCCTGGGACGAGGCCGCGACCGAGAAGGACATGCACGTCGGTCGCATGAGCGTCATCGTCGCCAACCGGCCAGGGGCGCTGGGCGCCATGACGACGGTGATCGCCAAGCACGACGGCAACATCAGCAACCTCAGGATCACCAACCGCTCGACCGATTTCTTCGAGTTCCTGGTCGACGTCGAGGTGCGCGACGTGCGCCATCTGACCGGCATCATCGCGGCGCTGCGCGCCGATCCCGCCGTCAGCGCGGTCGAGCGCGCCCGTGGCTGAGCGGCAGGCAGGCCGTCTGGCCGTGCGCTAGCAGGATGCTGAAAACACCGATGCTGTCATTGCGAGGAGGCCGAAGGCCGACGTGGCAATCCAGGGGACCAAGGGTCGCGCCGCACCCCTGGATCGCCACGCCGCCTGCGGTGGCTCGCGATGACGGCCTTGTTGGAATTTTCAACATCCGACGGAACATGACCACCCTTCGACCGCGCGGCCTGGCATGATCCTCGGGATCGGCAGCGATCTGATCGACATCCGGCGTATCGAGCGCACGCTCGAGCGCTTCGGGGCGCGCTTCGTCGAGCGGGTGTTTACGCCGGAGGAGCGGCGCAAGGCGGAATCGCGCGCCCATGCCGCCGCGACCTACGCCAAGCGCTTCGCCGCCAAGGAGGCGTGCGCCAAGGCGCTGGGCACCGGGTTGCGCCACGGCGTGTTCTGGCGCGATCTGGCGGTGGTGAACCTGCCGTCGGGCAAGCCGACCATGGCGCTGAGCAACGGCGCGCGCC
The DNA here is from genome assembly GCA_964530335.1 of uncultured Rhodospirillaceae bacterium. Taxonomy (GTDB): domain Bacteria; phylum Pseudomonadota; class Alphaproteobacteria; order SP197; family SP197; genus VGDP01. The sequence goes on from CAZGYG010000053.1 coordinate 10,622, forward strand.
GCCGGCTGGAACAGATCACGCCTCCCGGCATGACGGCCCGGATCGACCTGACCATCACCGACGAACCGCCCACGGCCCAGGCCATCGTCATCATCTCGGCCGTACCCGACGCCTGAACGCACGCCATCCGCCCCATCCCCCGCCGCCGGAATTCCATGGCCGAAGTCACCCAGAAGAGATCGAGCGCGATCGGCGAAACGATCCGCACCGTCGTCTACGCGGTGCTGATCGCGCTGGTGGTGCGCACGTTCCTGTACGAGCCGTTCAGCATTCCGTCCGGTTCGATGATCCCGAACCTGCTGATCGGCGATTACCTGTTCGTGTCCAAGTTCTCGTACGGCTACAGCCGGTACTCGTTCCCGGTCGGCCTCGACCTGTTCGACGGCCGGATTCTCGGCGGCGGTCCCGAGCGCGGCGACATCGCCGTGTTCCGCAAGCCGACCAACGACCAGGAGGACTACATCAAGCGCATCGTCGGCCTGCCGGGCGACACGCTCCAGGTGCGCGATGGCGTGCTGGTCATCAACGGCGAAGCCGTGCCGCGCGAGCTGGTCGGCGAATACGTGGACCCGATGGGGATGCGCGCGCCGGCCAGGCTCTACCGGGAGACCCTGCCCAACGGCGTCAGCTACGAGGTGATCGACTACGGCGACGGCCAGTACCTGGACGACACGCTGGTCTACGTGGTGCCGGACGGGCATTACTTCGCCATGGGCGACAACCGCGACAACTCGACCGACAGCCGCGTGCTGTCCGAGGTGGGCTACATCCCGGCGGCGAACCTGATCGGCCGCGCCGAGTTCCTGTTCTTCTCGATCGAGGACGTGCGCTCGTGGTGGCAGGTGTGGCGGCTGCCGTTCGCCATTCGCTACAGCCGGCTGTTCAAGGGCCTGGGGTGAACCGGGCGGCAACCACCGAGCGCTGGGCCCGCGCGACGCTCGACCACCGTTTCGCCGACGCCACGCTGCTCGCGCGCGCCCTGGCCCACAGCGGCCAGGCCAGAGACGCCGCGTTCGAACGGCTCGAGTTCCTCGGCGACCGGGTGCTCGGGCTCGCCATCGCCGCCATGCTGTTCGAACGCTTTCCCGGCGAGGACGAAGGCGCGCTGGCCCGCCGCCACGCCGCGCTGGCCCGCCGCGAGGCCCTGGCCGAGGTGGCCGAGGCCGTGGGGCTGGACACAGTCGCCACCTTGCCCGGCAAGGACCCGACCGCGGAACGCGGGCGCGCGGCGGTGCTGGCCGACACCTTCGAGGCCGTGCTCGGCGCGCTCTATCTCGACGGCGGCTGGGCGCCGGCCGCCGCGGCGATCGAACGGCTGTGGCGGCCCCTGGTCGAACGCGCCGAGCGGCCGCCCGAGGACGCCAAGACGCGGCTCCAGGAATGGGCGCAGGCGCGCGGCCTGGGCCTGCCGAGCTACCGCTCGACGCGCACCGAAGGGCCCGACCACGCGCCCTGGTTCCGCGCGAGCGTCGCCGTCGCCGCCGTCGGCGAGGCCGAGGCGATCGGCACCTCGAAGCGGGCGGCCGAAACCCGCGCGGCCGAGGCGCTGCTCGCCCGACTGGAACCCGGGCCGTGACGGAGCAACGTCGCTGCGGCTACGTCGCCATCGTCGGCGCGCCGAACGCCGGCAAGTCGACGCTGCTCAACGCGCTCGTCGGGGTCAAGGTTTCGATCGTCACCCACAAGGCCCAGACGACCCGCGCGCGAATCACCGGCATACGGGTGCAGGGGCCGTCACAGATCATCTTCGTCGATACGCCGGGCATCCTGGAGCCCAAGGGGCGGCTGCAGCGGGCGATGGTCAAGGCGGCGTGGACCGGCGCGCGCGACGCCGATCGGGTCGTTCTGGTCATCGACGCGGCACGCGGGCTCAATGACGAGGTCCAAACGATCGTCGCCGGCCTGGTCCAGGCGAAGCGCAAGGTCATCGTGGCGTTAAACAAGATCGACCTGGTCGAACGGCCCAGGCTGCTGCCGCTGACGGCGGCGGTCGCCGCGACCGGGCTGGCGAGCGAGGTGTTCATGGTCTCGGCACGCCAGGGCGACGGCATCGGCGATCTGCTGGCGCGTCTGGCCGAGCTGGTGCCCCCCGGCGACTGGCACTACCCGGAGGACCAGCTTTCCGAGGTGCCCGAGCGCCTGCTGGCCGCCGAGGTGACGCGCGAAAAGCTGTTCCTGCGTTTGCACGAGGAGCTGCCCTACAGCCTGGCGGTCGAGACCACGGCGTGGCAGGAGCGCGACGACGGCAGCGTGCGCATCGAACAGATCATCTACGTCGCGCGCGAAGGCCACCGGCCGATCGTGCTGGGCGCCGGCGGGCAGACCATCAAGGCGGTCGGCACCGCCGCCCGCGTCGATCTGGAACAGATGCTGGACCGCAAGGTGCATTTGTTCCTGCACGTCAAGTTCAAGCCCGACTGGGCCGAGGACCCGGAACGCTACCGCGATCTGGGGCTCGACTTCGGCGCGTAGACCATGTTTCGATCCAATGGACCCACGGGCCCTTCACCCTTCGACCCGCCTTCGCGAAGCCCGCCTTCAAGGCACCGGCGCGGCGGCTTTACGCTTCGGCGGGCGAAGGAAGGGACACTCGCTGCGCTCGTTCCTCAGGGCGAACGGCCCAGAGATCAACCGCTCGTGTTGAGGAGCGAGCGGAGCGAGCGTCTCGAAACACGGACGGTGTCGCCCACGCTGGTGATTCCATTGGATCAGAAAGTGCGCTAGCAGGCTGTTGAAAAACCCCCGAAGCGTCATTGCGAGGAGGGCGAAGCCCGACGCGGCAATCCAGAATTCCGCCGATCTCTGCGGTTGGCCCTGGATCGCCACGGCCACTTCGTGGCCTCGCGATGACGATGCCGAGGGTTTCTCAACAGCCTGCTAGGCGCGCGATGCATTGGAGCGACGAAGGATTCGTGCTGGGCGCGCGGCGCCACGGCGAAGCCGCGGTCGTGCTCAGCGTCTTCACCCGGGACCACGGGCGGCACACCGGGCTGGTGCGCGGCGGGGCAGGGCGCCGGCTGGCGCCGCTGGTGCAGACCGGCAACCGGGTGGCCGTGACCTGGCGCGCGCGGCTGGCCGAGCAACTCGGCTCGTTCACGCTCGAACTCGTGGATGCCGGTGCGGCGCGGCTGCTCGACGATCGGCGCCGGCTCGCGGCGCTCGCCGCCGCGACGGCCGTGGCCGACGTCGTCCTGCCCGAGCGTCACCCGTACCCGCGCGCCTTCGCGGCGTTCGACAGACTGGGCGCGGCGCTTGCCGCCGACCAGGCGTGGGATGCGGCGTTCGTGCGCTGGGAGGTCGAACTGCTGGCGGACCTGGGCTTCGGGCTTGACCTCGGCGCCTGCGCCGTGACCGGCCAGACCGAGGATCTGGGCTATGTCAGCCCGCGCACGGGACGGGCGGTGACGCGCGCGGCCGCCGAGCCCTACCGCGACCGGCTGCTGCCGCTGCCGGGCTTCCTGGTCGGCGACGCGCCGGTGGCCGCGGGGGACATCGCCGACGGGCTGCGCCTGACCGCGCGATTCCTCGAAGGCCATGCGCTGGCCGCCGTCGGGCGCAAGATGCCCGGGGCCAGGACCCGCCTGTTGGGGTTCTTTACCAGCGCGGACACCAGATCTGGTGGTATAACCGGCCCGAAACAAACCTGACGCGAGCCATGGCCAGGACCAAGGTGTTGCCGGCCCCCGCGCCGCCGCGCGACGTGGCGCTGCACGAGGCGCTGTCTGAACGGTATCTGGCGTATGCGTTGTCGACGATCACGGCGCGCTCGCTGCCCGACGTGCGCGACGGGCTCAAGCCGGTGCATCGCCGGCTGCTCTACGCCATGCGCGAGCTGCGCCTCGATCCGTCCCAGGGCTACAAGAAGTGCGCGCGCGTCGTCGGCGACGTGATCGGCAAGTTCCATCCTCACGGCGAGATCGCGGTCTACGACGCGCTCGTGCGCCTGGCGCAAACCTTCGCCGCGCGCTGGCCGCTGGTCGACGGCCAGGGCAACTTCGGCAACGTCGACGGCGATAACGCCGCGGCCATGCGCTACACCGAGGCGCGGCTGACCGAGGTCGCCGTGGCCATGCTCGCCGGGCTGGACCAGGACGCGGTCGAGCTGCGCCCGACCTACGACGGCGAGGAACGCGAGCCCGTGGTGCTGCCCGCGGCGTTCCCGAACCTGTTGGCCAACGGCGCGGCGGGCATCGCGGTCGGCATGGCGACGAACATCCCGCCGCACAACGTCGAGGAATTGTGCGACGCCCTGATCCATCTGCTCGATCACCCGAAGGCGACGATCGACAAGCTGGTCGGCCTGGTGCCCGGCCCCGACTTCCCGACCGGCGGTGTCCTGGTCGAAGGGCGCCCGCAGATCGTCGAGGCCTACCGCACCGGCCGAGGTTCGTTCCGCCTGCGCGCGCGCTGGGCGATCGAGAAGCTGAGCCACGGCCAGTACCAGGTCGTCGTCAGCGAGATGCCCTACCAGGTGCCGAAGGCGCGGCTGGTCGAGCGCATCGCCGAGCTGCTGACCAACCGCAAGCTCGCCCTGCTCGACGACGTGCGCGACGAATCGGCCGACGACGTGCGGCTCGTCCTGGTGCCGAAGAGCCGCGCGGTCGACCCCGCGGTGCTGATGGAATCCCTGTTCCGCCAGACCGAGCTCGAGGTGCGGATCGGGCTCAACATGAACGTGCTCGACGCCCGCCACGTGCCGCGCGTGATGGACCTGGCCGAGGCGCTGAACGCGTTTCTCGCGCACCGCGACGAGGTGACGGTGCGGCGCGCGCGCCATCGCCTGGCCGAGGTCGAACGCCGGCTCGAGGTCCTGGATGGCTACCTGATCGCCTACCGCAACCTGGACGCGATCATCGCCATCATCCGGCGCGAGGACGAGCCCAGGCCCGTGCTGATGACGCGGTTCAAGCTGAGCGAGCTCCAGGCCGAGGCGATCCTGAACATGCGCCTGCGTTCGCTGCGCAAGCTCGAGGAAGCGGCGATCCACGACGAGAAGAAGCACCTCGAGGCCGAACGGGCGACGCTCAAGGGGCTGCTGTCGGACCCGGTCAGGCGGGTCAAGGCGATCAAGGCCGAACTCGCGGATCTGCGCAAACGCTTCGGCAAGGCCACGCCGCTGGGGCGACGGAGGACCGAGATCGGGCAACCGCCGGCGGCGGTCGAGGTGCCGGTCGAGGCGCTGGTCGAGCGCGAGCCGGTCACGGTGCTGTGCTCGGCCAAGGGCTGGATCCGCGCCGGCAAGGGCCAGGGCGACGGCGCCGAGGCCAAGTACAAGGAGGGCGATCGCGAGCGCTTCGTCGTGCCGGCCGAGACCACCGACAAGATCGTCATCGCCGCGACCAACGGCCGGTTCTACACCGTCGGCGCCGACCGGCTGCCGCGCGGCCGCGGCTTCGGCGAGCCGGTCCGGCTGATGATCGAGCTCGGCAACAACGACGACGTGATCGCGGTCCTGGTCCACCGCCCGGGCGAACGGCTGCTGGTGGCGGCGAGCGACGGGCGCGGGTTCGTCGTCGAGGCCGACCAGGTGCTGGCCCAGACGCGCGCGGGCCGCCAGGTGCTGAACCTGGGCGCCGGCGCCGAGGCGGCGCTCGCGGTGCCCGTGGCGGTGGCGGCCAACGCCATCGCGGTCATCGGGACCAACCGCAAGCTGGTGATCTTCGGGCTCGACGAGGTGCCGGTGCTGGCGCGCGGGCGCGGGGTGATCCTGCAACGCTACAAGTCGGGCGGGCTGGCGGACGCCAGGGCGTTCCGGCTCGCCGACGGCCTGAGCTGGCGCAGCGGCGAGCGCACGCGCACCGAGACCGACTTGCGCGCCTGGCGCGGCGCCCGCGGCCAGGCCGGCCGTCTGCCGCCCCAGGGGTTCCCCAAGACCAACCGGTTCGGCTAACCCTCGAACGGCGTCCAGCCGCCGAAGCGAAGCGCCTCGAGCGGCCGGTAGTCGGCCTTGTACGCCATCTTGGCGCAGTCGGCGATCCAGTAGCCGAGGTAGACGTAAGGCAGCCCAAGCGCGCGCGCGCGCGCGATGTGCCAGAGCACGATCGCCACCCCGGGGCTGCGCGCCGAGTCGTCCGGGTCGAAGAACTTGTAGATGCCCGAAAGCCCGTCGGCGACGACATCGGTCAGCGACACCGCGACCAGCCGACCGCTCGCGTCGCGGAACTCGACGATCCGGGTGTCGACGTTCGAGTCCTCGACCATGTCACGGTAATCGCGGGCGCCCATCAGCGCCATGCCGCCGTCGCGATGGCGGTGCCGCTGGTAGCGGCGGAACAAGCCGTACTGTTCCCGGGTGGCGCGCGCCGGCAACTCGTGGGCGACGAGATCGCGGGTGCGGCGCAGGACCTTGCGCTGGGTCCGGTTCGGCGTGAAGCCCTCGACCGGCACGCGCACCGGCACGCAGGCGTCGCAACCGTGGCACGCGGGCCGGTAGGCGACGCCGTGGCTGCGCCGGAACCCGGCGACGACCAACCGGTCGTGCAGCGCCGCGGCCGCCGGCCCGCTGAGCTCGGTGACGATCTTGCTCTCGACGCGGCCCGCGAGGTACGGGCACGGCTGCGGCACCGTGCCGTAGAACACGGTCAAGGGTCGGGTCGGGGGCCAGGGAAGTGTCAAGGCATCCCCCTGCGGCGGGCGCTACCAGAAGCCGCCCAGATTGTAGTACCAGGGCGCGAACAACGAGAAGGCGATCCACAGGATCACCACCAGCGGCGTGCCCGCGCGCACGTAATCGACGAAGCGGTAGTGCCCCGGCGTCATGATCAGCAGGTTGGTCTGGTAGCCGATCGGCGTCGCGAACGAGCAGTTCGCCGCCCAGATCACCGTGGCGACGAAGATGAACGGATCGACCCCCAGGCGGTGCGCCAGGTCGACCGCGATCGGCGTGAACAGGAGCGCGGTCGAGTTGTTGCTGAGCACGTTGGTCAGCAGCGCGATCATGAGGAAGAACACGGACAGCACCATGGCCGGCCCGGCCGTGGGTCCCAGCGCATCGATCACCGCGCGGGCGACGAACATGCTGCCGCCCGTGGCCTCGAGCGCCGCGCTCAGCGCGATCGACGAGCCGACCAGGCAGACGACCCGGCGATCGATGGCGCGCGCGGCCTGACGCACGTTCAGGCAGCGCGTCGCGACCATCAGGATCGCGGCCGCCACGGCGGCGGTGACCACGGGCACGGTCTCGAAGACGATGGCCACGATCATCGCCACGAAGATCAGGCCGACGCGGCGCGCCAGATGCGGCGCCGGAAGCTCGGCCGCCGACCACTCCAGCAGGGTCATGTCGGGGTTGTCGCGCAGCGCCCGGATGTCGTGGCGGTGGCCCTGGATCAGCAGCACGTCGCCCGGCTCGAGGCGGATCTCGGTGATCCGGGTCCGGATCATCCGCGATCGGCGCTGGATGCCGACGACCAGGCAATTGTAAAGGCGCCGGAACCCGAGCATTTCGAGGTTCTGGCCGACCATGCGCGATACCGGCGCGATCATGACCTCGGCGAGCACGCTCTGGCCAGGCGTGCGCGCGGCGTCGTCGGCGCCGCCGTCGCGCTCGGGCCCGAGGTCGATGACCAGGCCCGGGTCGGCGAGCACGGCCTCGGTCAGCGCCTTGCGCGTGGCCGAGACCACCAGGACGTCCCCGGGCTTGAGCGTCAGGTGCGTGAACGGGGGCGGCTCGGCGTGCTCGCCGCGCTGGATGAGCTGCACCGCGATGTCGGGAAGCTCGGCGAACGCCCCCGCATTGGGCGTGATGCCGGCCAGCCGCGAACGCTCGCTGATCGCGATCTGGGTCAGGTACTGACGTCCGCTGTCGCCGCGCATGGCGTCCGATGGGTTGGCCCGTCCCGGCAACAGGCGCGGCGCGACCATCACCGCGTAGAGGAAGCCCACGACGGCGAGGACGAGGCCGACCACCGCGATGTCGAACAGGCCGACCGGCGGCCCGCCGAGCCGTTCGTAGAGCCCGGCCGCCAGCAGGTTCGTGCTCGAACCGATCAGCACGGGCATGCCGCCGACGATCACCGCCATGTTGAGCGGCATCATGACCTTGCTGGCCGAGAGATTGAGCCGGTGCGCCACCGCCTGCATGATCGGGATGAACACGACGATCTGGGGCGTGTTGTTGGTGAAGGCGCTGGCGGCGGCCGCGACCAGCAGCGACAGCCACACCGTCCAGCGCCAGTGGCCGCGCGTGGTCCACATGATGATCGTGGCGACGCGGTCGAGCGCGCGGGTGCGCACGATCGCCTGGCCGACCACCAGCATGGCCAGCACGGTGATCAGCGCCGGGTTGGCGAACCCCGCCAGCAGCGCCTCGGTATCGAGCAGGTTCGCGCCGGCGTCGTCGAGCACGGGGGCGAACTGGAACACCACCAGCATGACCGCGATCAGGCCGAACGACGTGAGCTCGATCGGCACGCTTTCCAGCGCGTAGAGCACCATCGCCGCCGCGATCAGGGCGAAGGTGAACCACATGGCAAACGTCGGGTCGGCGACCAGCATGGACCGTGACCGAAGTGGTGCGGTTGTTGTAGGGGGAGCGTTACGGCGCGGACTCTGCCGCGCCGCATCGCCGGGGGCAAGCACGGATCGTTGCCGGCACCCGTCGGTTAGGGGCTCATACCGGCGGCCCGTTCGGCGAGCTCGAGGCCGTGACCGGGACGCCGGTCAACAACGTGCGCTTCCCCGGGCAGTACCTGGATGCTGAGACCGGCTACCGCTACAACCTGCTGCACGACTACGACGCGAGCCTCGGGCGTTACCTGCAATCCGATCCGATCGGGCTCGCCGGCGGCCTCAACACCTACGCCTACGTCGGCGGCGACCCGGTGAATTGGATCGATCCGACGGGCGAAAAAGTGGACCCCACGACGGGTACGACAACGAGTCGGGGGTGCTTGCTGCGGGCAGGGAAAGGGGCCCTATGTGCTGTGCCCCCCCGGTCATTCCCTCAACTTTGCGCTCGCCCCCGGTCATTCCCTCGCTCGGGGTCATTCTGGCACAGGCACGGTACTTCGGCGGCGGCAAGGGCGGCAGCGGATGGCGGGGCGGCAGTGGAGGAGGGGGAAAGAAACTGGCAGGGAAAGGTCCCGGTGTTCCCTGCCCCGGTCTGGGTGGGCAAGAATGTGGTGCGCCAGTTCGGCCACTTGGTATTAATCCAGAGTATCCGAACGTTTTTGTCCAATGTCTGATTAGGAATAAGCTCTGGCCAGCACCCGGAGCGCCGATCCCAAGGGGATTGGAATAGAGTAAGGATTATGATACGTGGTCCCATAGGCCGAAAGATGAAAATGCAACATACGGGGAATGAGCTAGCACTCATGCTAGAAGGACAAAAACCAGTCAGTATGTTTTACGAAGACGATAGTACACCCTCGTCTGAATCAATAATACCAGAATCATTATTCGATCAATATGTAGACAAAGAACTCTTTACGAAAGACAGTGTGAAATTTGATTTGGCTGTTGATCCACGAACTAATAAACCAATTACGATACGATATGTATTTTATTGTGTACAAGGCGAGCAATGGCGAATCAAAGCACTAAAATTGGTTTTACGAATTATGATACACATGGGAAGGGCGGATGAAGGTATTGATCGAATTATAGGATCTCTACTAGGATATACGGATTGTGAGAACGACGCATACATACAATCTCGCAAAGGGTGAGATCGTTCAGTTTCTCCATAGTGGGCAGTGCGATCCCGCAGTCACACCGCAGCTTTGTCTATCACTGTAGACCAGAGGTGAGCTAGCGGGCACGGTCCGCTGCCATTGCCGAGGCGCTGTTAAGATGGGATATGCGGTTCAGCGCGTGGGGACGGCGTGGTTTGCGCGGCGTAGAGGCTGTCGGCAGCAATCCCAATGTCGTGCTGAACGCGACAAAGTACGGCATGAAAGCGCCAGGCCGCTTCGGCCGGACATTGTTTTACGATGCGGGCGACAATGTTACTGTCGTGGTCACCCCCGGAGGGGAGGTCGTAACTGTATATCCAGGCATGGGTCCGGGGTTCGGGCCGTAACCTTGGGGCTAGAAATCATGACACCGGATACTGCAGATAAAATTAAATATTCTATTGCTTCTCTATGCAATAAAATTGAGAAAAAGCTAATCTCAATGGGA